>JBMDXU010000019.1:0-2821 GCA_048594485.1 Pseudactinotalea sp.
CAGGGTCGTCGCGGATGATGGCGACCTCCGCCGGACGCCGGCGGCCGTGCTCGGCGACGGCGTCGGCGAGCGACCAGCCCGCCGCGCGCGGGGCTCGGGTGAGGTAGGCGGACGTACCGCGTGCGAGCGCGTCGGCGCGCGAGCGCCATCGGTCGTCGCCGGTGAGCCGGTAGGCGAGACGTGTCGCGCGCAACGCCGCGGAGGTGCCGCTGGGGGTCGCGTTCTCGGCCAGGTCGCGCGGGCGACGGACGAGCGGCGCGTCGGACGGCGAGGGCGCCTCGGCGTCGTGGATGCCGCCGTCGTCGGCCCCGAACCGGGAGTCGAGGGCGTCGAGGAGGGCGAGGGCCTCGTCGAGGTGAGCATCCTCGCCCGTGACGGCCGCGAGCACGAGCAGCCCGTGCGCGAGACCGGCGTAGTCCTCGGCGGCACCCGGCGCGGGCGAGCAGGTGTCGCCGAGCGAGACGCGCGCGAGCCGCGTGCCGTCGCTCCCGCGGGAGCGGTGGAGCTCGAGGACGGCCCGTGCGGCCCGGTCGGCCAGCGCGACCCACTCGGGCCGGTCGAGCAGCACACCCGCCTCGGCGAGGGCGGCGACCAGCCACCCGTTCCACGCGGCGACCACCTTGTCGTCGCGCGCGGGTGCGGGGCGTCGCCGGCGTGCTTCGGAGAGCCGGTCGCGGACACCCGCGAACCAGGCGGCGTCGTCGGGGTCCGCGAGGAGCTGCACCGTCGAGGCGCCCGCCTCGAACGTGCCGCGCTCGGTGACCCCGAGCGCCGTGGCTGCCCGGGCGCTGTCGTCGTCACCGAGGACGTCACGCAGCTGCGCTGGTGTCCACACGTAGGAGGCACCCTCGTGCGGTTGGCCGTCGGCGTCGTCGCTGTCGGCGTCGAGCGACGCCGCGAAGGCACCGCGGTCGGTGAGCATCTCGCGCTCGAGCCACTCGACCGTCTCGGTCACGACACGCCGGAACAACGCTCCGGCGGGAGCGTCGGAGCGCCGAGCGGCCTCGACCGAGGCCCGGGCGTAGACCGCCAGCAGCAGAGCGTTGTCGTAGAGCATCTTCTCGAAGTGAGGCACCACCCACCCGGCGTCGACGCTGTACCGCGCGAACCCGCCGCCGAGCTGGTCGTACAGGCCCCCGCGGGCCATGCGCTCGAGCGTGAGCGCGGCGGCGCGCCACGCCTCGTCCGCGACCGGGCCGTCGCCCTGGGCGGCGCGAGCCACGAGCGCGTCGAGCACCATCGACGGCGGGAACTTCGGCGCCCCGCCGAAGCCGCCGTGCCGCTCGTCGAGCTGGGCGACCAGGGAGCCGACCGCCTGGTCGACATCGGCGGCGGAGAGGTCGCCCGGCTCAGGCGGTCCGCCGCGCGCCGCGAGCTCGGAGGTGATCTGCGGGGCGCCGTCGAGGACCTGCTGACGTCGGTGCTCCCAGGCCTGCGTGACGCCGTCGAGCACCTGCAGGAACGACGGCGACCCGGCGCGCGGCGTCGGCGGGTAGTAGGTGCCCGCGTGGAAGGCATGACCGTCGGGCGTCAGCCACACCGACATCGGCCAGCCACCGTGGCCGGTGAGCGCGACGGTGACGTCCATGTAGATCGCGTCGACGTCGGGACGCTCCTCGCGATCCACCTTCACGGGGACGAACCGGGTGTTGAGCACCTCGGCGACGGCCTCGTCCTCGAAGGACTCGTGCGCCATCACGTGGCACCAGTGGCACGCCGCGTAGCCGATCGACAGGAACACGGGGACGTCGCGACGTCGAGCCTCGTCGAACGCCTCCGGTCCCCATTCGGACCAGTCCACCGGGTTGTCGGCGTGCTGGCGCAGGTACGGGGAGAGCGCGCTCGCGAGCCGGTTCGTCATCACCCCAGTCTGCCCCGGGCGCCCGACCGCTGGAATGACTGGCGTCGGACGCCGGTTGGTCACGACATGGCACTCGATCTCACCGACGCCCAGCGCCGGCTCCTGGAGCTCCCGATCTATGCCGCGCTCGGCACGGTCCGACCGGACGGGACGCCGCAGGTCAACCCCATGTGGTTCGCGTTCGACGGCGAGCACCTGCGCTTCACGCACCTGCGCACGCGCGCGAAGTTCCGCAACCTGCAGGCGAACCCGGGGATGGCGGTGTCGCTGCTCGACCCCGACGACCCGTTCTCCTACCTCGAGGTCCGCGGCCGCCTCGTCGACGTCGTCGACGACCCGACCGGCGCCTTCTACGTCGAGCTGCAGAACCGCTACGGCAACCCCAGCGACGAGCCGCCACCGGACGCGGCCGAACGGGTCGTCCTCGTCATGGGAATCGACCGCCTGATCGGCCAGTGACGCCCTCGTGACGGCGACGGGTCGGGCGTCGGACACCGACGGACCGAGCGAGGTCGCGGCCTTCGTCGATCGCACCCTGCGCAATGAGGGGTCGCGTTGGGGAGGATGGGACGATCCCGAGGTCGGGCTGTCCTACTGCGGTGCCTCGATCGGTGCCGTCCGCGGCACGATCCGCGACCTGCACAACCGTCACCGGGACCTGACGCACGACGACGTCACGGCGCTCGCCAGCGAGCTGTGGTCGGTGCCGTTGTTCGAACGCCGGCAGGCGGCCGTCGTGCTGCTGCAGCGGCACGTGGGATCGCTGCGGGCGAGCGATCTCACCCGGATCGAGGGGTTCCTCCGCGATGCCCGGGTGCCCGAGCTCGTCGACCTGCTCGCCCTCGACGTGGTCGGGCCGCTGCTCACCGCGCTCGACGGCGTCGATCGTGACCGCGCCGAACGGATCGTCGCCCGGTGGGGGACCGAGCCCAGCGAGCACCTGCGACGTGCGGCGCGCCT
>JBMDXU010000190.1:0-4744 GCA_048594485.1 Pseudactinotalea sp.
GGCGCGCTCGTGGTCGACGGCGGCCCGGGCACCGGCAAGACCGTCGTCGCGCTGCACCGTGCCGCCTACCTGCGCTACGCCGACCCGCAGCTGGGCGACCGGCGGGGCGGGGTGCTCGTCCTCGGACCCCACCGGCCCTACCTGGAGTACGTCTCCGACGTGCTGCCGAGTCTCGGCGAGGAGGGCGTGCGCACCGCGACGCTGCGCGACCTGCTGCCCGAGGGCGCCGACGCCGCTCACGAGAGCGACCCCGCCGTCGCCCGGCTCAAGGGCACCGCTGCGATCGTCGGTGCGATCGAGCCGGCGATCGCCTTCTACGAGGAGCCGCCGACGGGGCCGGTCACGGTCTCCACGCCGTGGGGCGACGTGGTCGCCCGCGCCGAGGACTGGGCCGAGGCGTTCCGGGCACCCGAGGAGGGCACGCCGCACAACACCGGTCGCGAGCAGGCCTGGGACGTGCTCCTCGACATCCTGCTGGACGCCCTCATGGCCGAGCTGGACGAGGAGGAGGCGACGTCCGCCGTCGTGCGCCGGGACCTCGCACGCAACCGGGAGCTGGCGGCCGCGTTCAACGCCGCGTGGCCCGTGCTCGAGGCGGGTGACGTCGTCGGCGACCTGTGGACCGTGCCCGCGTACCTGCGGATGGCGGCGCCGTGGCTCGACCGGGACGAGGTCGCCACGCTCCAGCGGGAGCGGCCGGACGCCTGGACCGTCGCGGACCTGCCCCTGCTCGACGCGGCCCGGCTGCGCCTGGGTGACCCCGGGCACGCGCGCGTGAGGCGCCGTCAGGAGGCGGAGATCGCCGCTCGCCAGGCCGAGATGGTGGACGTCGTCGACCACCTGATCGAGCACGACGACAGCGAGATGAAGCTCATGAGCATGCTCAAGGTCGACGACCTGAGGGACGCGCTCGTCGACCGCGACGCGCTCCCGACGCTCACCCCGGACCGGCTGGCCGGGCCGTTCGGGCACGTCGTGATCGACGAGGCGCAGGAGCTGACGGACGCCGAGTGGCAGATGGTGCTCGCCCGATGTCCCTCGCGGAGCATGACGGTCGTGGGCGACCGGGCGCAGGCGCGCCACGGCTTCACCGAGACCTGGCACGAGCGGCTCCAGCGGGTGGGTGTGCGCGAGGTCGGCATGGCGTCGCTGACGGTCAACTACCGCACCCCGCGCGAGGTGATGGACGCGGCCGAGCCGGTCATCCGCGCCGTCCTCCCGGATGCGAACGTGCCGACGTCGATCCGCACCTCCGGACTGCCCGTGATCGAGGGCGTCGTCGAGGACCTGGACTCCGTGCTCGCGGACTGGCTGGCCGAGCACGACGGCGTCGCGTCCGTCATCGCCGGACCGCGCCTGCTGCGCGGAGTGCGGTCGCGCGACCGGGTGCGGCTGCTCAGCCCGGTGCTGGCGAAGGGGCTGGAGTTCGATCTCGTCGTCCTGCTCGACCCCGAGCGCTTCGGGGCCGGCATCGAGGGCGCGGTCGACCGGTACGTCGCGATGACCCGCGCGACGCAGCAGCTCGTGCTGCTGCGCTCGTGACGCGTCACCGCATCGTGCTCGCGTGGTGAGATGGGCACATGACGACGTTGACGGACTTCCGCGCCGACGCGCTGACGGGCGGCGAGGTGGACCTCGCGGACTACGCGGGCCAGGTCGTGCTGGTGGTGAACACGGCGTCGGAGTGCGGCTTCACCCCGCAGCTCGAGGGCCTGCAGGAGCTGTACGAGACGTACCGCGACCGCGGGTTCGTCGTGCTCGGCTTCCCGTGCGACCAGTTCGGGCACCAGGAGCCGGGCGACGCCGAGCAGATCTCCGGGTTCTGCCAGCGCAACTACGGGGTGACGTTCCCGATGTTCGCCAAGATCGAGGTGAACGGCGCGAACACGCACCCGCTCTACGCCTGGCTCCGGAAGGAGAGGGGCGGGCTGCTCGGCTCGGCGATCAAGTGGAACTTCACCAAGTTTCTCGTCGGCCGCGACGGCGCCGTCATCCGTCGCTACTCACCGCAGACCGCACCCGCCGACCTGGCGGGCGACATCGAGACCGCGCTCGGCTGAGCGCCGTCGTCACATCACACGAGCGACCGAGGAGAGCGTATGTGCCAGAGAGTGACCTGCCAGACGTGCGGCAAGGCGACGTGGGCGGGGTGCGGCGAGCACGTCGAGGAGGCGCTCGCGGGCGTCCCCACCGCTGAGCGCTGCCCCGGCCACTGACCCGACGCCGTGAGCACGAGCGAGCGGACGAGGCAAGCCTGGGCCGAGGCGTCGGACAAGTACGTGCGCGAGCACGCCGAGCACCTTGAGCAGGGGCGGCACCATCGGCTGGAGCCGATCGAGGAGCAGGTGCTGGCGCGCGACGTGCGCGGGGCCGCCGTCGTCCATCCGATGAGCGGTCACGGCCTCGACGACCTCGCGCTGGTCCGGCTCGGCGCCGCGAGCGTGCTGGGCCTGGACTACAGCCCGTCCGCGGTGCGATCGGCCCAGGAGCGCGCCGACGAGCTGGGGCTGCCGTGCACCTACCGTGACGCCGTCATGCCCGACAGCGGTGCCGACGACGCCAGCGCCGACCTCGTCTACACCGGCAAGGGCGCGCTGATCTGGGTCGAGGACATGGCCGCGTTCCTCGCCGAGGTGCGCAGGATCCTGCGGCCGGGCGGGGCGTTCTTCGTGTACGAGGCCCACCCGCTGGTCCCGCTGTGGACCTGGGACGCCGACGCGGTCCGGATCCGCCCCGATCGCAGCTACTTCGCGGCGGGCCACGTCAACGACACCTTCCCCGGTGGCGGAGCGTACGAGCACCAGCTCACGCTCGCCGGGCTGGTCACCGCCGTGCTCGGGGCCGGGCTCGCGATCGAGCATCTCGCCGAGCACCCGGAGCCGTTCTGGCGTCCCGACGACGTCGACGCCGCGGCGTGGGACGGCCGGTTGCCGAACGCGTTCAGCCTGCTCGCCCGGCGGCCGGCATGAGCGCCGCGCCGCACCCGCTCGCCGACCTGCCCTGCCACGACCCGTTCGTGCTGGCGGTCGACGACGGCTACCTGCTCTACACCGCCTACGACTCCGCCCGATGGGATCGCCGGATCCCGGCCGGGTCGGACTACCCGGCGCCGCCGGGGACCGGCGTGCTCGCATGGTGGAGCCCGGACCTGCGGACGTGGGGATCGCCGTCGGCGGTCTTCACCGTGCCCGACGGCGGATGGGCCGCCCCCCACGTCGCGCCCTGGGCCCCCGAGGTGCACCGCTGGGGCGGTCGCTACGTGCTGACCACGACCCTGCACCAGCCGGCCGACCGGCTCCCCGGTGCCCGGCAACGTGGCACGACGATCACGCTGGGATCGGACGGGTGGGGCGACCTGACCCCGTCGCGACGCGGCACGGTCCTGGCCGTGGCCGACGACCCGCGCGGGCCGTTCACGCTGCTCGACCCGCAGGGACCGCACACCCCGCCGGACTTCATGGCCCTCGACGGCACGCTCACGCGCGACGAGCGCGGCGCGCCGTGGCTGGTCTACGCCCACGAGTGGGTGCAGGTCGTCGACGGCACCATGGAGGCGGTGCCGCTGACCGAGGAGCTGGAGGTCGCCGGCGACCCGGTCCACCTGTTCCGCGCCTCGGAGGCGTCGTGGTTCGCGCGTGTGACGCCGTCGACGCACGCCCTCGCCCCGTACGTGACGGACGGCCCGCAGCTGTGGCCGCTCCCGGGTGGCGCGCTCGCGATGATCTGGGCCTCGTACCGCCCCGAGTCCGGTGTCGAGACCGGTGAGTACGTCGAGACGCAGGCGATCTCGCCGTCGGGGTCGCTGCTCGGGCCGTGGGTGCAGGGGGAGGTGCTCGTGGACGGCAACGCCGGCCACGGCATGCTGCTGACCACGCACGAGGACCAGCTCGTGCTCGTTCTCCACCGTGGCATGAACACCCCGACGGTGCGCGCCGAGGTCAACGACGTCGTCGCCGAGCCGGACGGGCTGCGAGTGGTGGGTCGACGGGTCTGAGCCGACGGTGCCCGGCCCGCCCGCCCGTCCCGGCGTGCCCGGGGCGGGCGAGACGGCGGTGGGGGCTCAGACGGCGGCGCGCAGGCCCTCGGCGAGGGGCGTCGTCGGACGACCGATGAGGGTGGACAGCGTGCGGTCGTCGGTGTCGAGCGCGCCGGCGGCGATCCCGGCGTCGAGGGCCGCGACGAAACCCGCGGTGCCCTCGTCCAGACCGGCGCCGACGAGCGCTGCGACCTGCTGCTCCGGCGTCAAGGTCTGGTGGGTCACCTCGCGCCCGACGATCTCACCGATCGTCGACGCCAGCTCGGCGTAGTCCCACGCGTGGTCGCCGGCGAGCTCGTAGGTGCGCCCGGCGTGGGTGTCGTCGAGAGCGACGACGGCGGCCGCGTCCGCGTAGTCCTCGCGGCTCGCGCTGGCCACCCTGCCGGTGCCGGTTCCGGACGCGATCACCCCGGTGGTGCGAGCGCGGTCGAGGTCGACGAGGTAGTTCTCGTGGTACCAGTCGTTGCGGAGCACCGTGGCGGCGATCCCGGACTCCGCGAGCAGGGTCTCCGTCTGCAGGTGGTCGGCCGCGAGCGGCAGCGGCGAGGTGTCGGCACGCAGGATCGAGGTGTAGACGATCCGCCCGACACCGGCCGCCTTGGCGGCCTCGATGACGGCGGTGTGCTGCGGCACCCGGCGGCCGGGCTCGGACGCCGACACGAGAACGAGCACGTCGACGCCGGCGAGCGCCGGCGCGAGGGTCTCGGG
>JBMDXU010000191.1:0-22066 GCA_048594485.1 Pseudactinotalea sp.
GACCATCCCGATCGTCGCGACCGGCGCGCTGGCCCGGACGGCTGACAGCCGGTCGCCGGCGCCGACCGCACCACCGTGCACCCGCTGCAGCAGCCCGCCGCGCTCCAGCTCGGCGAGGTCGCGGCGCACGGTCATGCCCGACGCACCGACCGCGGCCGCGAAGTCCTCGGTGCGAACGGCGCCGTGCACGCGGATCTCGCGCATCAGCCGAGCCCGGCGCTCGTCGGCAAGCATGCGGACATCGTGCCCGAGCAGGTCGGGCGCCGTGCTCACCGAACGGTGAGGGTCAGCGGCGCCGACGAGGTGATCCCGGCGTCGTTCAGCCATTCCACGCGGTAGACCGAGGTGCCGGTGGGGGAGCCGGACACCGCGTAGGTGACGCGCTGGTGACCCGGGCTCGCGGTGGTGAGGGACCCCTCGGCGAGAAGGACGTCGTCGCGGTAGATCCGGTACGCGTCGCCGTTGGTCCCCCACCACAGGTCGGCGGTGAGGGTGAAGACGCCGTCGCGGTCGTGGTCGTCGTGGCTCAGCACCGGCGCACCCGGCGCGGCGTCGGTGACCTCGACGGTCAGCGACGCCGTGGTCGTCCGACCCGCGCCGTTGACCAGCTCGGCCGTGTAGACGTACGTCCCGTCGACCCGTCCTGTGAGCGGGAACGCCGCCCGCTGCGCCGCGGGGGAGGCGGGCCGCAGCGACTGCGTGGCGACCAGCTCGCCGTTCTCGTACAGGTGCACACGGCTGGCGTTGCTGCCCCACCACAGGTTCATGGTGATCGTGTAGTCGCCGTCGCGCAGGCCCGTGTCCCACCCGTTGTCGCTCGACAGCACGCCGACGGCGGGAGGCGCGGTCGCGCCGTCGTCATCCGGTGCGAACCCGTCCTCGACCGACCCGAGGTCGTCGAGGTCGATCACACGGCCGTCCAGCACGAGCACGCCGTCGACGAGCTCCGCCGTCAGCGGCCCGCTCGCGGAGGTGGCGAGGACGACGCCGAACTCGGCCGCGGTCCCGGTGCGGCTCAGACGCAGCGTGCCGTCGATCACCTGGACCTGCAGGCCCTCGCGGTCAGGCACGAAGCCCGACAGGGTCGCGCCGTCCGTCCCCGTGAACGTGAACAGCGGCTCGGCGGGCGCGGACTCCGGGAAGGTCGCGATCGCGACCGATGCCTCGGGGCGCAGCTGCCAGTCCCAGCGGTGGGAGACGTCGTCGGCGAACGTGTCGCGGATGGCGACGACGGCGTCGGCATCCCCGCCCGGCGCGAGGTCGACGACCTGCTCGCGCTCCGCCGTCGACACCTCGTAGTTGGCGGAGCCGTCGAGGCGGACGTAACCACCACCCTGTCCCTCGAAGGCACGGGAGGCGAGGGTGACGCCCTCGCCGCGCACGGTCGAGTACTGGTCGACGTAGGGCTCCAGCTCGCCGTCGACGAGCGGCTTGCTCCACAGCAGCGGGTCCTGCACCTTGCCGCCCTGCAGCGCCCACGTGGTGTCGTGGCCGATCCACGAGAGCGCGAAGGTCTCGGCGGCGGCCCAGCCTTTGTGCTGGGTGTTGCGGTTCGACGTCGAGACGAGCGTGTCGTTCTCGTCGGCGTACCCGGAGCGGAAGGCGTAGAAGCCGGACTCGTCGTCGAGCAGCGCGGTGAGGGCGGCGGGTGCGGTGAGGTCGGCGGGGTCGCCGTCGACGCCGGGGCTGTACAGCACGGCGAACATGCTGTGGACGTCGTCGAACGGGGTGCCCGGCGACTCGACGCCCTGCACGGAGTCGTAGAGATGGACGAGGCCCGGGAGCGCGTCCTCGGGCGCGGTGGGGTAGAGCAGCGGGAAGGTGCCGCCGACCTGCTTGTCGGGGCCGGCCACGCCGAACTGGATCACGTCGCCGTCCGCGCGGGAGGACACGGTGTGCAGCGCGAGGTTCCAGAAGTCGACCTCGGCGAGCGGGGCGTCGAGCGCGAGCACGCCGGCGTCGTGCACCATGAACAGGGAGGGGAAGAGGTACAGCTGGGCGTAGTGGAAGTAGTCCCAGCCCTCCTGGGTCCAGCCGGTGGACGTGTAGCCCTCCTGCAGGTGTCGCGCGACCTGGTTGACCAGGTAGGTGATGCGCTCGTCGTGGGTGCCGAAGTCGCCGTCGCCGCGAGCCGCGAGCAGGAGCGCGAGCTCGGTGCCGTGGGTGACGGCGACCCAGTTGGAGGCGCGGTCGGCGCCGTCGAGGGTGTCGTGGTGGTAGGTGGAGAGGAGGTCGGTGGTGCGGGTCATCAGGTCGCGCACGTCCGAGCGCTGCGCCTCGGTCCAGCCGGCGTAGGCGAGGTCGTAGGCGGGGGCGAGGTTGAGCGACCCGCGTCCGAGCTCCAGACCCATGTTCACCTCGCGCGCTCTGATCCAGTCGGCACCGGCCATGACGGCGTCGTACGCGGTCTGGGCGTAGCCGGCGTCACCGGTGACGGCGTAGGCGAACGCGGCGTCGCGGGCCCGGTAGAGCTCGGTGGCGGAGCCGGGGTAGGGCGCGCCGGTGCCGTCGAGTCGGGCGAGCAGGGCGTCCCAGGCGCCGGCGACGGTGGGGTCGCCGGCATCGAGGTCGGCCTGGATGCGGGCGACCACGTCCTCGTCGACAAGGGTGCGGGGATGGGTCGCGCCGCCGACGACCGCGGTTGCCAGGGTCACCTCGCCCGAGCGGAGTACGACGTCGCTGCCCGGCTCGGCGACCGGTCCGTCCGCCACTCCCTCGTAGCCGACGACGGCGACCGGTGCGGTCTCGCCGACCTGGATCGTGAGGTCGGTGGTCGGGTCGGCCTCGGCGACGGCCCAGCTGAGGTGGGTGCCGCCGTCGGTCGCCAGGGCGGTGACCAGGCTGAGAACGGTGCGGTCGGCGAAGGTCGTCGCGGTCGTGGTGGTGGCGGGCGGGCTGGTGGCCAGGACCGTGCCATCGGCCGCGAGCGCCTGGACGAGGTAGGTGTACGTGGTCGCGGCGGCGGCGTCGGCATCGGCCGTGGTGGGGGCGAGCGCGGGCTTGAGCAGGGTGGCCGCGGTGCCGGCGGGCGCGGTGGCGCCGGTGGCGCGGTGGACGGCGTAACGGTCCGGGGCCGGGAGGTCGGCCGGGAACGACCAGGCGAGCTCGACGGGTCCGCGCGCCGTGGGCGAGGCGGTGAGCGTGCCCGTGTCCGCGACGGTGGGCGCCAGCGCCAGGTCGGCGAACCACACCGTGCCGGCCGCTCGATCGAGCATCGGCTCGACGGACAGACGCGTCGCCGTCTCGGGCAGGACCAGGTCGGTGGAGTAGGGACGCCAGTCGAACGTGCCGGTGAGGTACGGACCGGCCTTGACGGCCACGACGACACGCCCGGCGGCGTCGTACGCCTGGACGCGGAGCATGCTGAAGCCGCCCGAGAGTCCCTCCCCGCGCACCATGCCCGAGAGGGTCAGCTCGCGCGGGACGTCGACAGGGAGGTCGACCCGCTGCGTGAGCGCGAGCCGCGCCGTGGCGCCGGAGGTCGAGGTGATCGCGACCGCGGCACCACCCGAGGGTCCGCCGTCCTGGTGCACGGTGACGCTCGCGGTACCGGCGGGCGCCCACCGGCCCCAGCCCGTCGGGAACCCATCGGTACCGACCTGCGCGAAGGTGGGATTGGTGAGGGCGGGGACGGCCGCGGTCGCGGGAGCCGCCAGGGCGACGGCCCCGGTCGCGAGCAGCACCGCCGCGACGGTGGCGGCCAGCGCGCGACGGACGCGGTGGACGGGCAGCGATGTCATGTCATCTCCTCGCCTGACGATCAGGCGTGAGCCTCGCAGCCGTCCGCTCGTCCGTGCACGTGAGTGAACAGAAGTGAACACGCACCGCAGCGGGCACGTCGTCCCTGGGCGACCGCACGCGACCCGAGTCGTCAGGCCGTCGCGAGGCTGTCCGGTGCCTCGTCGTGCGTGGTCACCCAGCGGACGGCGCACAGGAGCAGGCCGGTCGCGAGCAGTCCCGAGGTCAGCACGAACGGCCAGCTCCGGTCGATCGAGGAGAGCCAGCCGCTGATCCACCCGAACGGTGCCGTGACCAGCATGACGGCGGTGCGCTGGACCGCCATCACACGCGATCGCTCGTGCCGGTCCACGTGCAGCGCGACCAGCGACTCCGAGAGCATGAACAGGATCCCGGCGCCGAACGCGTCGAGGACGAGGCAGCCGGCGAGCATCGCGTAGGTGCTGCCGGCAGCGGCTCCGTCGGGTGCGGGGATGCTCACCAGCAGCAGCTGCCCCGCCAGGTAGACCGCGAACCCGATCAGCGCGGGCCGGCGCAGGCTGGTCCGCCGCGTCAGGAACGGGATGAGCGTGAAGAAGAACAGCACCGACAGCAACGAGCGCACCATGGGGAAGAACGGCAGCAGCGCGTCGGGCACGCCGAGGCGCTGGCTGACGACCACCTGCCAGAAGGTCGCGTTGACGAGCGTGACCGCCGCGACCAGGGCGGCGATCACCAGCGAGAACATCGTGCCCCGCGACCGGACGATGAGCCCCAGCACGGGCCGGTACTGCCGCAGCGACGTCCAGATGCTGACGTCGCGCGTCTGCTCCATGCGGATCCGTCCGACCGCCGTCTCGGTCGTGAAGCGGTAGAGCAGCCAGATCTTGAGCGACATGATGACGAAGGCGTTGAGATAGAGGATCCGCACCGCGAGCTCCAGCCCGAGGTTGGCCACGAGCAGCGCGGCGATCGGGGCGAACAGCGCCGAGAAGTCGGCGGCCACCTTGATCAAGGAGTAGACGCGCGGGATCTCCGACCTGTCGACGTCCTCCACCAGCAGGCAGTCCCACGAGTTCTGCGTCACCTGCCATGCGCCGTTCACCACCGCCGCGACCAGGAACCACCAGAAGTTCTGCGAGAACGCCCAGATCACGCACGGGATCGCCCAGGCGACGATGTCGAACAGGGCCGTCGTGCGCCGTCGGCCCATCTTGTCCGTGATCACGCCGCTCAACAGGCCGAACACCACCTGCGACAGCATCGAGATGGTGGCGAGCAGCCCGATCTGGGCGTCGCGGACACCCAGTGCCAGCATGAAGACCGAGGCGTAGGGCAGCACCAGCATCATCGACAGGCCCCACATCGGCTCGGTGTACACCGAGGCGCGTCCGTTGCCGCGCAGGGTGAGCAGGGTATGGATCATCGGGTTGCGAGCGCGCTGCACCCGTCCAGTCAACTGGTCGGACTGCCATCATGTCCACGCCGATCCGACGCCGTCGGTCGCGACATCCCCGACGAAGGAGAGCTCATGCCGATCGACGACACCACGCTGCCGGCGCCCGTCGACGTCTCGGACAACACCGACGCGATGCGCCGTGTGGGTCAGGTGATCGACCAGGGTCCGTTCGCGGCGACATGGGAGTCGTTGCAGACCTACGAGCCGCCGCTGTGGTTCGAGGACGCGAAGTTCGGGATCTTCCTGCACTGGGGTGTGTTCACCGTGCCGGCGTTCGGGAGCGAGTGGTACCCGCGCAACGCCTACCGCGAGGGGACGCGGGAGTTCGAGCACCACGTGAGCACCTACGGACCCCACCGCGACTTCGGGTACAAGGACTTCATCCCCGACTTCCGCATGGAGGACTTCGACCCCACGGAGTGGTCGTCGCTGTTCCGCGGCATCGGGGCGCAGTTCGTGGTCCCGGTCGCCGAGCATCACGACGGGTTCGCGATGTACGACAGCGAACGCACCCGCTGGACGGCGTCGAAGGTCGGGCCGCAGCGCGACGTGTACGGCGACCTCACCGACGCGGTGCGCCGCGCGGGCATGGTCGTCGGCGCCTCGTCGCACCGTGCCGAGCACTGGTTCTTCCTCAACCCGGGCACCCGCTTCGACTCCGACGTCCTGGACATGCGCTACCAGGACTTCTACGGCCCGGCGCAGCGGGAGGAGACGGCCCCGAACGAGGCCTTCCTGCAGGACTGGCTGCTCCGCACGGTCGAGATCATCGACAGGTACCGGCCCCAGGTGCTCTGGTTCGACTGGTGGATCGAGCGGCCCGCGTTCGAGCCGTACCTGCGGATGCTCGCCGCCTACTACTACAACCGCGCCGCGGAATGGGGTCTGGAGGTCGTCATCCAGTACAAGTGGGAGGCGTTCGCCCCCGGCTCGGCGGTGCGGGACATCGAGCGCGGCGCGAAGGACCGCATCCAGGACGTCGTGTGGCAGAACGACACCTCGATCTCGCGCAACTCCTGGAGCTGGCACCCGAACCAGGACTACAAGAGCGTGGCGGACCTCGTCGCCGAGCTCGCCGACTGCGTCGCCAAGAACGGCGCCCTGCTGCTCAACCTCTGCCCGAAGGCGGACGGCACCTTCGACCCCCTCGAGATCGAGGTGGCGCGCGGTCTGGGCCGCTGGCTCGGCGTCTACGGTCAGGCGATCTACGGCACCCGCCCGTGGCTGGTGCCGGTGGAGGGGCCCACCAGGGCCAGCGAGGGCTCGTTCGTCGACGGGTCGCCGGTGCGCTACACCGAGCGCGACATCCGGTTCACGCGCAGGGTCGACGCCACGGGTGAGCACCTGTACGCCATCGTGCTGCAGCGGCCGGAGTCCGGGACCGTCTCCATCACCTCGTTCGGGACCGATCTGGGTCTGCTGCTCGACGAGATCGAGACCGTCGAGGTGCTCGGCGACCCCAGCCCCGCCGCGTGGAGGCGCACACCGCAGGCGCTGGAGGTCGACCTGACCGACGCCCATGCGGACCTGCCGGGTGTGGCCATCCGGGTGTACCTGCGACCCCGCCCGGCCGCGCGGCGCCACGACTTCATCCACGACTGAGGCGCGAGGTGCACCGCAGGCACGAGAGCGATGCCGGGCACGGGCCCGGGCTCACTCAGAAGACGGCTCGACCCCCGGTCACGCCGAGAACGGTGCCGCTGACGTAGCTCGCCTCGTCGGACGCGAGGAAGACGAACGCAGCGGCGACCTCCACCGGTTGCCCCGGCCTGCCGAGGGGAGTGTCGGACCCGAACCCGTCGACCTTGTCCGTGTCGAAGGTCGACGGGATGAGCGGCGTCCAGATCGGTCCGGGGGCGACGGCGTTGACGCGGATGCCCTTCGGGCCGAGCTCGGAGGCGAGGTTGACCATGAGGTTGTTGAGCGCCGCCTTCGTCGAGGCGTAGTCGAGCAGCGGCTCGCTGGGGTCGTACGCCTGGATCGAGGTCGTGATGATCACGCTCGCGCCCGGCGCCAGGTGCTCGACGGCGGCCTTGACGAGCCAGAACGTCGCGAACACGTTGGTGGCGTAGACGCGCTCGAGCTGGTCGCTCGAGAACGCCTCGATGCCACCCTTGGTGCCCATCTGGAAGGCCGCGTTGGACACGACGACGTCGAGCCCGCCGAGCCCGGACACGGCCGCCGCGACGAGCTCGGCGTTCGCTGCCTCGGTCCGCTGATCCACGGGCACCAGCACGCACTGGCGCCCCTGTGCCGTGACCGCCGCGGCGACCTGGGCGGCGTCCTCGTCCTCCTCGGGGAGGAACGCGATCGCGACATCGGCGCCCTCCTTGGCGAAGGCGATGGCCGTGGCTCGGCCGATCCCCGAGTCGCCGCCGGTGATGAGGGCGCGCTTGCCCTCCAGCCGCCCCCGTCCGGTCCAGCTCGTCTCTCCGTGGTCCGGTACGGGGTCCATCGCGTCGGTGCGCCCTGGCCAGCTCTGGGTCTGGCCGGGGACGTGGGTGGGTCGGGTGTACTCAGTCTCGTCGCTCATGTGTTCCTCACGTGGTTCCAACGTCGTGGGCGTTCCGGGATCAGACCGTCGATCGCACCTCCTCGTGCGGGAGTGGGCCGAGATCGTGCTCGACGGCGTCCATGGCCGCGATCGCGGCGTCGGCGCCGGCGAGGACCTCGGCTGCGATGGTCGGGTCGGCGTCGACCGCTGCCTCGACGGCTGCGGCGAGCACCCATGGCGAGGGGTCGGCGAGATAGCGGTCCCACGCCTGAGCGCAGGCGCGGCTGACGCCGTGCTGGCGGAGCGTGTCGCCGCTGAGCCGATGGTCGGCCGAGTCGGCCGACTGTGAGGCGGTCAGCCACCCCAGTGCTGCCGGCCGCAGGGCGGCGTCCCCGGACAGCCATCCCGGGATCGCGAGCTGCCACAGCACCGAGCCGGGAAACGTCCCGAGGTCACCGGATCGGCGGACACCCAGGAGGTCGAGGATCTCAGCCGCGCTCTCCGGCTCGGGGGCATCGGTGCCGAACGCCTGGGCCGCGAGCTCGTGCTCGGCGACGTGTCGGGTCGCCGCGACCTCCACCCTCAGCTCCAGCGACGACGCGGGCGAGGGCGACAGCGCGGACCTGGCGCGACGGGTCGAGGCGGCCAGGATGGTCCGCGCGACGGCGCAACCGCTCACCATCTCGGGCGGCTCGGGGCGGCGGAGGGCCCTCAGTCCGAACCGCACCGGCGCTGCGAGCGAGCGCTCCGCGGCCACAGCGACCGGATGCCCGCGCCACCCGTCGTCGACCCCGACCAGACCATGACGACGCAGTTCAGCCAGATGGATGAGAGCCAGCGCGACGTCCGCGTCGACCTGCCACCATGGACGCCGCGCGTCCCTCGAGTGCCCCAGCTCGCCCAGCACGCTGTCGGCGATGCTGGGGTCATGCGTGGGGGGTCCGGTGAGCAGCGCGGCCAGCGCCGCCGTGACCGGACCGCGAGGGCTCGGCGAGGCCAGTCGCGCGGCCGGTCGTTCGCCGGAACCGTGACTGGGGGCATCGCTGGGAGCGCTCATCGACCGTCCTTCGGGGACTGCTTCGTCCGAGGTCGGCGCCACGGTGCTCGAGCGTCGTCCGCCTAGTCTGCCGTTCCTCGACGCATGCGTCCACCTGACGGGGGGCTGGCGCCCGGGCGGGGGCGGTCAGCTCGGGACCGCGCCCGGCAGCGTGCGGTGCTCCACCACGTGGTCGGCGAGCTCGATGAGCCTGACGTTGCGCTGCTGCGAGACCCGGGACAGCAGCTCGAAGGCGCGGGCGACGTCGAGGGAGTACCGCTCCATGAGGATGCCCTGCGCCTGACCGATGCGCAGGCGGCTGTCGACCGCGAGCCGCAGGTCTTCGTGGGCGAGCGCCGAGCGCAGCGCGACCGACACGTGGGTGGCGAGGAGCGTTGCCACGTCGACCGCGTAGGCGTCGAACGCGTCCGGTTCGAGCGCGTACAGGTTGAGCGCCCCGTGGACGCGGTCGTTGGAGGCGAGCCGGACGCTCAGCATGGCGTGGAAGCCGAACCGCTCGGCCACCGCCGGGCCCCAGCGTGGCCAGCGCTGGTCGCGTGCCGCGTCGTCCGAGGCGATCACGGGGGCGTCGGTGACGGCGTCGACGCACGGGCCCTCACGGAGCTCGTGCTGAAGCGCGTCGGACTCGGCGACCGCGGGGTTCGACGGCGCCATCGACTCCAGCCGGCCCCGACGACGGCGGAGCGTCACCCCGGCCATCTCGCACCCGGGGACCAGCGTCGTCGCCCACCCGACGGCGACCTCGAGCACGGCCTCTGGGGTCTCCGCGACATCCATCGCTCGCGTAGCCGCCGCGAGCGCGTCCTCCAACGTCATGGGCACATTGTGCCGCCGACAGGCGCGCCCCGCGATCCGTTGTTTCAGCGGAAGCGCTGGACCGCCAGCGGTGCCGCTGCGGCGAGTTCGCGCAGCGTCTCGTTCTCCGGCTCGTCGAGCACCTGAGCCATCGTGCCGGTCGCGACGATGTTGCCGTCGACCATCGCGTGCACGGTCGGGCAGAGCCGCTCGACCAGCTCGAGATCGTGCGAGGCGAGGAGCACTCCGACCCCGAGCGAGCTGATGAGATCACCGAGGTGCTTGGCGAGATCGCCCCGGCTGTTCGGGTCCAGCGCCGTGAGCGGTTCGTCGAGCAGCAGGATCTCGGGGCGGGTGGCGAGCGCCGTCGCGAGGGCGACGCGCTGCCGCTCCCCGCCGGACAGCGTGATGAGGGGGCGGTAGCCCTTGTCCTCGTCCAGCCCGACCCCCGCCAGCATCTCCTCGGTGGAGGTGGCGTGGCTGCGCCCGCCGCGACGGGCGATCTTGAGCGCCTCGCGCAGCCGGTCGTACGCGCGCGCCCGGGGGTCGGAGATCGTCATGGAGTACTGCGAGACGGTCCGTACGCGCGCCTTGAACTCGCTCTTGCTCTTGAGCCGCAGCCGTGACACCGGGCGACCGTCGAAGGTCACCGTGCCGCGCGGCGGCTTGAGCTCACCGGCGAGCGCGGCGATCAGCGTCGTCTTGCCGACGCCGGAGGGTCCGATCAGGCCGACCGGCGCCGCGCCGCTGTGCACCTCCAGACTCAACCCGTCGAAGATGTAGCCGTCGCCGTAGGTCAGGTACAGGTCGGTGGCCTTCAGGGTGGGCACGGAGGTCTCCTCACACCGGTCTCTCCGGCGGGTCTGGCAGGTCGTGACGGGTCGAGCCCGTCGCCGGTCACCGTACCGTCGTCACCGGCCGGCGCCGCTCGCCCGCCCAACGAAAGAAACCGGACCGGGGTTCCGAGCCAGAGCTCAGACGCGCCACCAGACGCCGACCAGGGGGTTCTGCCCGGTGTCGAGGCTGGTACCGGGCGCAACCTCCTGCTCGACGGGGCGGCTCAGTCCCGCGAGGAGGTGCTCGCCTCGATGACGTCGTCCGGCGTGAGGTGCCGTGTGGTCCCGTCGCTCAGGTGGAGCGTCAGCCCGACGCCCTGGTCCCAGCCGGCCTCGGTCAGACCGGGCGCCCAGGCGGCGAAGTACCCGTCGGTGAGAGTGGCGGCGACATCGCCGACGCCGGGCACCTCGGCCACGACAGCCGTGACGTCGGGCCCGACGCGCCCGTACATCATGAGCACCAGACCCTCGACGTGGCTGCCGCCGAAGGCGCCGGAGGAGATCGCGCTCACGCCCTGCGGTGCGGGCTCAACGCTGTCGTCGAGGTTCTGCAGCGAGCCGGCACCGCCACCGCCGCCGGTCCACGGCCAGGTCGACCGGGTCTGCACGAGACAGTCCATCGCCCACTGGCCGTCGCTGAGCACCGTGTAGGTGAAGCTGCCGCGCTGCTCCGCCAGGACGAGGTCGGCGGCGCGCACGGTTGCGGGTGAGGGCATCCCGTACTCGGCGGCACCGTCGGCGGAGTCGGCCCACGTCTGGCGGCACTCGGTGGCTGCCGCAGCCGCGTCGTCGGCCTCCGGCGCTGCGGGAACGTCGGTCCAGTCGGCGTAGGCGTTCCCGGAGCCGATGAAGCCGGGCACCACGATCAGGCCACCCGCGAGCACGGCGACGGCAGCGGCGATCCACGGCCACCGCCGACGGCGCCGGGTGTCCAGTGAGGTCACGGTCGCGTCGCGTCCGTCGGCACCGCCAGGGTTCCCGGGCGTCACCGGCGCCGCCGCGCCGCCGGTGATCGAGGCGAGCAGCGCCTGCGCGTCGTTTCCGGCATGAGCCTGCGGGTCGCGCGGTCCGGCTGGGTCGATCGTCGCGAGCGCACGGAGGTCGGCGGTGTCGAGATCGATCGGCTCGCGGTCGTCGTGGACGTTCATGCTGGGCTCCCGTCGGTGCGGGGCTGCCCGAGACGGGCAGCGAGACTGGTGAGGATGGCGGGCTCGGCGAGCGCAGCGCGCAGCCGGGTCCGTGCGCGGTGCAGGCGCACCGAGAAAGCGTTGGCGGAGATCCCGAGCACCGCCGCGGCCTGGTGGGCGGTCAGTCCGTCCCAGGCGACGAGCGCCAGAGCCTCCTGGTCGGCGGCGGCGAGCCGTGCGAACGCGCGACCGAGGTCGACGCGGGTGTCGACGACGGCGGTCTCGTCGTCCGGGTCGGCGTCGTCGGCACCTGCCCCGACCCCGGCCCACGACACCATCCGGGCGTCCTTCCGCCGCCGGTTCGCCATGAGCTTGCGCGCCGTGCCGAAGAGCCATGCACGAGCGTCGCCGTCCTCGGTCGGGACGTCGTCGAGACGCCGCCAGGCGACGAGGAAGGTGTCGGCCACGACGTCGTCACCGTCGTCGATGCGCCGGCGGACGAACCGGCACAGGTCGTCGTAGGCGATCGAGAAGAGGTGTTCGAAGCGGGCCTTGCGTTCGCCCGGGGGATGGTCTGACCTGCTCATGGCGACGTCCTCCGGCCGATGTGTGAGCGTGCGCATGCCCTCCCCATGTCGGCGTGACGCCTGCTCTTACCGGGTCGTCGTCCCGGGCGTCGGGACCGGGCCGAGCAGGGCGGTGGCGACGGTGCTGTGCGCGGACTCGTCGTCGGAGGGGTGGAACAACCCGGCGAGGACGTCGCGGTAGAGCCGGCTCAGCTCGTTCCGCTGGAAGTACGACCCGCCGCCGCTGACACGCACGGCGGTCTCGACGACGTCCTTCGCGGTCTCGGTGGCGGCGACCTTGAGACCGGCGAGCTTGGCGAACCAGAGCCGGCCGTGGTCGATCTGGTCGTCGACGTCGGCCGCCAGGGCGTGCAGGCGGGTGACGGCGCCGTCCAGCGCCATCGACGCCGTCGCGAGGCGCCACCGGATGTCCGGGTCGTGGGCGTAGGAGCTGCCGGTGCGCAACGACGTCCGCTGCTGGACGGTCTCGACCGCCAGGGTCAGCGCGCGCTGCGCGATCCCGAGGTAGACGGCCGAGAGCAGGATCTCGAACGTGGCGAAGATCCCGAAGACCAGCAGGTCTGGGGTGGCGCCGGGCTGGAGCCTGCGGATCACCCGGTCGGCCGGCGCGTGGGCGCCGTCGAGCACGGTGGTGCGCGACTGCGTGGCGCGCATCCCGAGGGTGTCCCAGTCGTCCCGGGTGGTGGTGCCCTCGCGCGTCACCACGCCGTAGACCAGGCGGGGGTCGTCGGGGTCGCTGTCGTCGAGGCCGTGCACGCCCAGTCGGGTCCAGGCGGGCGCGAGCGACGTGAAGATCTTGGTCCCGGTGAAGCGGTAGCCACCCGCGCCGTCGGGGACGGCGGCGGTGGTCGAGCCGCCGAGCACGAGGTCGTTGCCCCGCTCGGAGATGCCGAAGGCGTACAGCTCGCCCTGCACCGCCTCCCGCAGCAGGAAGTCGAGCGCGTCGTCGCCGCGGGTGTGGAGAACCCGTCCGACGGCGACCCACACCTGGTGCATGTTGGTCGCCAGGGCCGTGGCCGGAGCGGCCGCGGCGAGCCGCGACTGCTCGTGCACCAGGTCGAGCAAGGTCAGCCCGGCGCCGCCGAGCTCGGTCGGCACGTGCGCGGCGAGATAGCCGGCGTCGCGCAGCGCGTCGAGGTCCTCGGTGAAGAACGTGTTGTCGCGGTCGTGGATCGGGGCGCGGTCGTGGATCTCGGCGAGCAGCGCCTCGGGCAGGAACGGCATGGGACGACGGTAGGCGGTGACCGACGATCCCGGGACCGCCGGAGACGCGCTCGGCCGCGTTGCCCGCGCACACGCTCGGCACCGGAGGGACGCGCGGGTGCCCCGACCGCCGTCGTGACGGGTGTGACACATGTGCCCAAGGAGACGAACGTGACGGCAAAGTGTTGAAAACACGCCGAAACGAGGGCGTCGAATCGTGTGTTCGTCGGCGCTCGTGCGTAAGGTCGGCTCCGGCGTTCCCCGATCGGGGAGCGAATCCCAGTAAGAGAAGAGGGAACATCGTGTCCGTCAACCGCACTGACCTCGTGGCTGCGATCGCCGACAAGGCCGGCCTCACCAAGACCGACGCCGACAAGGCGCTGGGCGCCCTGCAGGACGTGCTCATCGAGTCGCTCGGCAAGGGCGAGGCCGTCAAGGTGACCGGTCTGCTCAGCGTGGAGCGCGTCGAGCGCAAGGCCCGTACCGGCCGCAACCCGCGCACCGGCGAGGAGATCAAGATCCCCGCGGGCTACGGCGTCAAGGTCTCGGCCGGCTCGGCCCTGAAGAAGGCTGTGGGCTGAACCAGCCACACCACGCCGGCCACCTCCGGGTGAGCCGCTGACCACGGGTCCGGGAGCGTTGCTCCCGGGCCCGTCGTCGTCTCCAGGTCCTATCGTGACGACATGAGCAACGCCGCTCCCGATGACGGGCGAGGGGTGTCCCGCCGTCGCCAGTCCGCGATCTTCCGCGCCGGGATCAGCGGTGCACGACCGGCCGTGCCCGTCGATGCCGACGCGCTCGAGCGAGCCGCGCGCAAGGCGCTCAGCCCGGAGGCCTTCGCCTATCTCGCCGGAGGAGCGGGCGCGGAGCGCACCGTGGCCGCGAACCGGGCGGCGTTCGAGCGGTGGCAGGTGTGGCCGCGTCCGCTGCGCGACGTCGCCGTGCGTGACCTGGGCATCGATCTGCTGGGACGCCGCCGGCCGACCCCGCTGCTTCTCGCCCCGCTCGGTGTGATGGAGCTCGCGCACCCGGAGGCGGACCTGGCGGTCGCACGAGCAGCGGCCGCGCTCGGCGTGCCCACCGTGATCTCCAACCAGGCGTCGTTCCCCATGGAGGAGATCACGGCGGCGGCCCCCGGTGGCACGCACCTGTTCCAGCTCTACTGGTCCTCATCCGACGAGCTCAACGCCTCGCTCCTGCGGCGGGCGGAGGCGTGCGGGTGCGAGGCGGTCGTCATCACCCTCGACACCCATCTGCTCGGGTGGCGCACCCGCGATCTCGATCTCGCCCACCTGCCGTTCACACGCGGCATGGGCATCGCGCAGTACACCAGCGACCCGGTGTTCGGAGAGCTGGTCCGCGCGCGCGTGCGGGGCGGCTCGTCGGGCGGGTCGGTGCGCGTGACACCCCAGACGATCCGTGCCGGGCTGACGATCTCGCGCAAAGGGGCCGCGCTCACCGGCACCCGCAGCCTTCGCGACAACATGCGCTCACCGTTGCCGCGCGCCGCCGTCGAGACGTTCCTCGACGTCTTCTCGACGCCGTCGTTGACCTGGGACGACCTGGCGAGGGCCCGTGAGTGGACGTCGTTGCCGATCCTGCTCAAGGGGATCGTGCACCCCGACGACGCCGCCCGCGCCGTCGACGCCGGCATGGACGGGGTGTGGGTCTCCAACCACGGAGGACGCCAGATCGACCAGTCCGTCCCGACGCTGCAGGTGCTGGGCGACATCGTCGAGAGGGTCGACGGCGCCGTCCCGGTCGTCCTGGACTCGGGCGTGCGGCAGGGCGCCGATGTCGCGATCGCCCTCGCCCTGGGCGCGACCGCCGTCGCCCTCGGCCGGCCGTACGCGTACGGGCTCGCCGTCGGCGGCCGGAGCGGGGTGCACGAGGTCGTCGAGAACGTGCTCGCCGAGCTCGACATCACCATCGGGTTGGCGGGTCGCACCGCCGCGACCGATCTGCAGCGCGCGGACCTGCGCGAGGCATGAGCCGACGGGAAGATGTTCCCGAGCGCGCCGCGGGCGGGCGCACGGTGCCTCGCCTAAGGTCCGGACCAGAGCTTCGCGACGGCGGAGCGGAAGGGTCGGGGACATGATCACCACGCGGGCGTTCGTCGGCGCCGTCGTCACCTGCGTGCTGGCGCTCGCCGTCGGCGGGTGCCAGGGACCCGACGACCCCGGGGGCGGGAGTCGCGGCGGCGAGCGCGGCGAGGTCGCGACGAGCGAGGAACCGACCGACGAGCCCACCGGCGTCGTCCCCACTGACAGCCAGACACCGGTCGAGCCGACGGACGAGCCGACCCCCACCGAGCAGACCTCGGCCGACGACGCCGAGTGCGAGGACACCGACGCCACCCTGGCGCAGATGCTGGAGGTGCAGGAGGAGCTCTACGACATCTTCCCCACCGACGGTGCTCCGCCGTACGACTGGGACCGGGCGGAGGAGGTGCACGCCGAGACCGTCCAGATCATGGAGGACTGGGCGGAGCGGACGACGGACCCGCTGCTGCTCGAGGACTACGAGCCGCTGCGGGAGGCCATGGACAAGCTCGGCGAGGTCATCGATCGCCGGGACGACGCGGAGGTCACCTTCGGTGTCCTGGACCTCGCCATCGCCGGGACGCTTTTCCCCACCCTGACGCTCATCGAGAACTGCCCGAACCTGGAGGACTGAGCGCCGAGCCCACCGGTCGTGGTCATGCATCGCCCGGAGTTCGTACACTGGCAGGCATGTCCGAGCCGCTCCCTCCCTCGAGCCCCGAGCCCGACAGGCTGTCGACCGCAGGGTCGACAGGCGTTCTGGAGAGGCCCGAGACCCGCGAGGAGGCGGCGCCCGGCGATGCCGAGCGCTACGCGCACTACGTCAAGAAGGACAAGATCACGGCGGCGTCCGTCAACGGCGGACCCGTCGTCGCGCTCTGCGGCAAGGTGTGGACCCCCACG
Source organism: Pseudactinotalea sp. (assembly GCA_048594485.1). Taxonomy (GTDB): domain Bacteria; phylum Actinomycetota; class Actinomycetes; order Actinomycetales; family Beutenbergiaceae; genus Pseudactinotalea. Next base: position 16,221 of record JBMDXU010000191.1, read on the forward strand.
CGCGACCCGAGCAAGTACCCGGTCTGTCCCGTGTGCAAGGAGATCTACGAGTCGATGACCGGCGGCGGACCCAGCAACAACGACGGGTCCGACGGCGGCGGCTCGGGTCGCTCCGGATTCTCCGGTCTGTTCGGGTTCGGCTCGCGCCGGTGACCCCGCCCCCCGAGGGGCGGCACACGGTGGCGGACGACGCTGCCGCGCGCCCCCACGACCCCGACCAGCCCGATCAGCACGCGCCCCGCGACCCCCAGCAGCCCTCGGCGGCGGCGGCCATCCAGCTCTCGCCCGCGTACCCGGCGCGCGCGGCGTGGGGCACCGCCGGTCGTCTGCGCGCCTGGCAGGCCGCGGCGCTGGAGAGCTATCTGTCGCGGTCGCCGCGCGACTTCCTCGCCGTCGCCACCCCGGGAGCCGGGAAGACGACGTTCGCGCTGCGGGTGGCGACCGAGCTGCTGCAGGCGGGTGTGGTGCGGCGCGTCAGCGTGGTCGCGCCGACCGAGCACCTCAAGACGCAGTGGGCCGACGCCGCCGCCCGCGTGGGCATCAGCATCGACCCGAGCTTCCGCAACAGCCAGGGTCGGCACGGCAGCCAGTTCGACGGCGTCGCGCTCACCTACGCGCAGGTCGCCGCCAACCCCGCGCTGCACCGAGCGAGGACCGAGGCGGCCCGCACGCTCGTGATCCTGGACGAGGTCCACCATGGGGGCGACGCGCTGACCTGGGGCGATGCGGTGCGCGAGGCCTTCGAGCCCGCGACACGACGGCTGTCGCTCACCGGAACGCCGTTCCGGTCCGACACCGCGGCGATCCCGTTCATCACCTACGAGCCGGACGCCGACGGCATCCGGCGATCGAGCGCCGATCACTCCTACGGGTACGGCGACGCCCTGCGCGACGGCGTCGTCCGGCCGGTCATCTTCCTCGCCTACAGCGGCCAGATGCGCTGGCGCACCCGCGCGGGCGACGAGGTGAGCGCGCGGCTCGGCGAACCGATGACGAAGGACCAGGTCGCGCAGGCTTGGCGCACCGCGCTCGACCCGGACGGCGAGTGGATCGGCAGCGTGCTCGCCGCAGCCGACACCCGTCTCAGCGAGGTGCGACGCACCGTTCCCGACGCCGGCGGTCTCGTGATCGCCACCGACCAGGAGAGTGCACGCGCCTACGCCGGGCAGCTCCGCGCCGTCACGGGCGAGCCGCCCGTCGTCGTGCTCTCCGACGACGCCGGCGCGTCCAAGCGGATCGAGGAGTTCGACGCCGGCGACCAGCGATGGATGGTCGCGGTCCGGATGGTGTCCGAGGGTGTCGACGTGCCGCGGCTCGCCGTGGGCGTGTACGCGACCGCGGCCTCGACACCGTTGTTCTTCGCGCAGGCGATCGGCCGCTTCGTCCGTGCTCGCAAGCGGGGCGAGACGGCGTCGATCTTCCTGCCGTCGGTGCCGGTGCTGCTGGGGCTGGCCGGCGAGATGGAGACCGAGCGGGACCACGCGCTCGACCGGAAGGTCGTCGCCGACGGCGAGGAGATCCTGCTCGACGACGACGCCCTCGCCGAGGCGAACCGTGAGGAGTCGGCGAGCGACGACGGCCTGCTGCCCGGGTTCGCTGCGCTCGAGGCGAACGCCTCCTTCGACAAGGTCCTCTACGACGGTGGCGAGTTCGGCGTCGGCGGCGACATCGGGTCGGAGGAGGAGCTCGACTTCCTGGGCCTGCCCGGTCTGCTCGACGCCGACCAGGTCGCCGCGCTGCTGCGGCAGCGTCAGGCCGAGCACGTCGCGAGGGCGCCCAAGAAGGCCGGGCCGGCGCGCGACGTCGTCGACCACCGCCGGCTGGCCGAGCTCCGCAAGGAGCTCAACCAGCTAGTGTCCGCGTGGTCGCGCCGGTCGAGCACACCGCACGGCGTGCTGCACACCCGGTTGCGGCAGCACAGCGGCGGCGGCGAGGTCGCGACGGCGACCGCCGAGCAGATCGAGGCCCGGATCGCCAAGGTCCGCCGCTGGTTCATCGGTCAGAACTGACCCTGCCCCTGGAGGAGCGGTGAGTCAGCGTCCACCAGATGGGGCTCGGTGGACGCTCACGCACCGCTCGGGTCGTCGGGGTGCTCGACGGCGGAGCGGATCGTGGCCGCGGTGCGTTCGGCCTCGCCCTCGGCATAGCTCGTGCGGGGCCAGAAGAACCCGCGCAGGCCGTCGCCCTTGGTGCGCGGAACGACGTGCGTGTGCAGGTGCGGCACCGACTGGCTCACGACGTTGTTGATCGCCACCCAGGTGCCCTGCGACCCGAGTGCTCGCGGGACGGCGCGGCTCAACCGTTGCACCGCCTCGAAGTAGTCACCGACACGATCGACGGGCAGGTCGGGCAGGGTGTCGACGTGCCCCACGGGGACGACGAGGACGTGGCCGACGAACACCGGCCGGATGTCGAGGAAGGCGACCACGGTGTCCGTGCGCATGACCTCGTGCGCGGGCGCGTCGCCGTCGACGATCCGGCAGAACAGGCACGACGTGCTCACGGGCTCCACTCCTTCCGACCGGTCGCGATCAGGCGCCGACGTGGGTCGTCGGCACGGCCGCATCGCCCGCCGAGAGCCGGCGCGCGTACGGCGACAGCTCGGCGCGCGAGGCCGCGTGACGGGCCGCGGCGGCTCGGACACCGTCCGCGCCGACGTAGCGCTGGTCCACCTGCCCGGCCCGGACCAGCGGCACCTGCAACGGTCGGAGCGCGTCCTCGGTCGGCGACCAGGTCGCGTCGGCCCGCACCACGACCTCCTCGCTCGCCCGACCCGCCTGGTCGAGGCGTCGCGCCGCGTTCTTGCGACCTCCCACCGAGGCCTTCGACGACGACGCCTTCTGCACACCCTCCATCCGCCCGGAGGAGTCCTCGCGCTCGACCAGCTTGTAGACCATGCCGCAGGTCGGTGCGCCCGAGCCGGTCACCACCGACGTGCCGACGCCGTAGGAGTCCACGGGTGCGGCGGCGAGCGCCGCGATCGCGTACTCGTCGAGGTCGGACGACACCACGATCTTGGTGCCGGCGGCGCCGAGCGAGTCGAGCAGCTCGCGCACCTCCCGCGCGACGACACCGAGATCCCCCGAGTCGAGCCGGACCGCGTCGAGGTCCGTCCCGGCGGCCGCGATCGCGCGGCGCACACCGGTCGGGATGTCGTAGGTGTCGACGAGGAGTGTGGTGTCGGTGCCGTAGGCGGCGACCTGCGAGGCGAACGCCTGCTCCTCGTCGTCGTGCAGCAGCGTGAAGGCGTGCGCCGCCGTGCCGATCGTGGGCAGCCCGTAGGTGCGACCCGCCTCGAGGTTGGAGGTTCCGGCGAAGCCGGCGACGGCGGCCGCCCGCGCGGCCGCGACCGCCGCCTGCTCGTGCGCGCGCCGGGAGCCCATCTCCAGGCACGGTCGGCTGCCCGCCGCCGACGTCATGCGCGACGCCGCCGAGGCGACCGCCGAGTCGTAGTTGAGGATGCTCAGCGCGAGCGTCTCCAGCAGCACCCCCTCGGCGAAGCTGGCCTCGACGACGAGCACCGGCGAGCCCGGGAAGAACACCTCGCCCTCGGCGTCCCCGGGGATGGCGCCCGTGCACCGGTCGTCGGCGAGGTCGTCGAGCGTGGCGTCGTCGACGACGGCGTGCTCGCGCAGGTAGGCGAGCTCGGCGTCGGCGAAGCGGAACCGGGTGATCGCCTCCAGCAGGCGACCGGTGCCGGCGACGACGCCGTACCTGCGGCCGGTCGGCAACCGGCGCGTGAACACCTCGAAGACGCAGCGCCGGTGGGCGGCGCCGTCGGCCAGCGCGGCCTGCAGCATGGTGAGCTCGTAGCGATCGGTGAGCAGCGCCGTCGACATGCCGCTCACCGTATCGCCAGCGCCGAACGCCCTACCCTGGGTGCGTGAGCGCGCTGCCGGACGTCGAGACCGAGCGGAGAGCCGACGTCGCCGTCGAGGTCGAGCGGCCGTGGGTGACCGTGGTGTGGAACGACCCGGTCAACCTCATGAGCTACGTGTCGTACGTGTTCCAGACGTACTTCGGCTACGACGAGACGAAGGCCACCGAGCTCATGCTGCAGGTCCATCACGAAGGTCGGTCCGCGGTGTCGTCGGGGTCACGCGAGAAGATGGAGATCGACGTCCAGGCCATGCATTCCTACGGGCTGTGGGCCACGATGCAGCAGGACGACCAGTGAGCGGGCGACCGTGAAGGGCTTCGTGCGCAGGCGCGGCGTCTACGTCGCCCAGCTGGACCGCACCGAGCGGACGATCCTGTCCCGTGTCGTCGCTGACACGGCGATGCTGCTCGGCACCCGTCTCGACGTCGACCGTCCCGAGGACGACGGCGACCCGCTCGCCGCGCTCGACTGGTCGACGGAGTCCGTGGCCGAGCCGAGCGACCCGGCGCTCGCGCGCCTGCTCCCGAGCGCCTCCGAGGACGACGACGTCGCGGACGAGTTCCGACGGCTGACCGAGAACGAGCTTCGCGTCGCCAAGGTCGAACGTCTCCGCATGGTCTGGGGCGCGCTGCTCGCGCCGGGGGAGAAGCTCGAGGTGCAGCCCGAGCGTGCGATGGACTGGGCGGCGGCGCTGACCGACGTGCGGCTGGTGCTCGCCGACCGCCTCGGAGTGATGACCGACGACGATGCCGAGCGGGTCTACCAGGAGGCCACCCGCCGCCGCACGCAGGACGTCGACGAGGTCCGCGCGGCGCTGTCGAGCCTCTACATGGTGCTGACCTGGCTGCAGGAGTCGCTCATGACCGTGATGCTCAAGGCGCTCTGACCGCGCTCACCCGATCAGCTGTCCGCGGCGGCGACGCAGGTAGGCGCGCTCGGCGGCGTTCTGGGTCGCGGCGAGGGCGGCGTCGTATGCCGCGACGGCGTCGGTGCTGCGGCCCAGCCGGCGGAGCAGCTCCGCCCTTGTGGCGTGCCAGGGGTGGTAGCCGTCGAGCGGGAGCTCGTCGACCAGCGCGAGCGCGACCTGCGGGCCGTCCACCTCGGCCACGGCGACCGCCCGGTTGAGCGCCACCACCGGCCCGGGATCGATGCGGGTCAGCAGGTCGTAGAGGGCGAGCACCTGCGACCAGTCGGTGTCGGACGCCGTCGGGGCGTCGGTGTGGACGGCGTTGACGGCCGCCAGCAGCTGGTACCGGCCGGGCCGGTCGAGCGCCAGGCACGCCCGGACGAGCGCGTGACCCTCGGCGATCGCGGTGCGGTCCCACCGCCCGCGATCCTGGTCGACGAGCGGCACGAGCTCGCCGTCGGCCAGCCGGCTCGCCCGCCGCGCACGGGTGAGCAGCATCAGCGCCAGCAGCCCAGCGACCTCGGGCTCGGCCGGGAGCAGCTCGCGCAGCACCCGGGTGAGCCGGATCGCCTCGTCGGCGAGGTCGTCGCGCAGCGGCTCTCCGTCCGTGCTCGCGAGGTAGCCCTCGTTGAACACGAGGTAGAGCACGGCGAGCACGCCGGCGAGCCGCTCGGGAAGATCGCTCGCGTCGGGGACCCGGTAGGGGATGCGGGCGTCGGCGATCTTGCGCTTGGCGCGTGTGATCCGCTGCGCCATCGTGGCCTCGGGGACGCCGAAGGCCTGGGCGATCTCGCCGACGGTGAGACCGCCGACGAGCCGGAGCGTGAGCGCCACCCGCACCTCGGGGGCGAGCGCGGGGTGCGCGCACACGAAGATCAGGCGGAGCCGGTCGTCGGTGACGACGCCGACCGGCTCGTGCGGGGTGTCGTCGGCGATGGCCATGGCGGCACGGTGCTTGTCGTCGCGGAGCGACTCCCGACGAAACCGGTCGATCGCCTTGCGGTTCGCCGTCGTCGTCAGCCATGCCCCCGGGTTCGGGGGCACGCCGTCGACCGGCCA
>JBMDXU010000192.1:0-11828 GCA_048594485.1 Pseudactinotalea sp.
CCGGTCCTCGCCGGCAGCTACCCGGACCCGATCGCTCCGCTCGTCCCGATGGTCGACGGCGATCTCGCGGCCATCTCCGCGCCGCTGGACTTCTACGGCGTCAACTACTACAACCCGACGGCGGTCGCTCGCCCGGGCCAGGTGTCCGCGTTCGGCGCGGCCTCCGGGTTCGGCGAGGCGGCGGCCGGGGCCGTGCCGCTGTCGATCGTCGACATCGAGGGCTACCCGCGGACCGAGGTCGGCTGGCCGGTCGTGCCCGACGGGCTGCGCGAGATCCTGGTCCAGCTCAAGGACCGCTACCCGAACCTGCCCCCGGTGCACGTGACGGAGAACGGCCTGGCTCACGCCGCCGTCGACGACCCGATGCGGGTCGACTACCTGCGGGACCACCTCGCCGCCATCGAGGCGGCGATCGCCGACGGCGTCGACGTCCGCGGCTACTGGACCTGGTCGCTCCTCGACAACTGGGAGTGGGCCGAGGGCTTCGGGCCGCGGTTCGGGCTCGTCCACGTCGACTACGAGACCCTCGTCCGTACACCGCGCACGTCCTACGGCTGGTACCGGGATCTGATCGCCGCGCACCACGCGCGTCGCTGAGCCGCCGCAGGTCCGGGCCACCTCCCCCGCGGTGCCCGGGCCGGCGGCTCGAGCAGCCGCGTCGCTCGGATCGTCCTCGGGAGAACCTCCTACAGTGTTCTTATGTCCGCCGTCGACCCGAGCACGCCACCGAGGCCCGTGCCGACGCCACCCGCACGACGGCTCTACACGCCGCCCCTGCCGGTGGTCGACGAGACCTCGGCCGGCGGTCTGGTGGTCGACGTCGTCGAGGGACGGGCGGTCACGGCGGTGATCGCGCGGCGCAACCGCGCCGGCCGGCTCGAGTGGTGCCTGCCCAAGGGACACCTCGAGGGCCAGGAGACGGCGGAGCAGGCAGCCGTCCGCGAGATCGCCGAGGAGACCGGCATCGAGGGGTTCGTCATCCGCCACCTCGCGACCATCGACTACTGGTTCGCCGGCACCGACAGGCGTGTGCACAAGGTCGTGCACCACTACCTGCTGCAGGCCACCGGGGGCGACCTGACGATCGAGAACGACCCCGACCACGAGGCCGAGGACGTCGCCTGGGTGCCGCTGGACGAGGTCGCCACCCGGTTGGCCTACCCGAACGAGCGCCGCGTGGTCGCGACGGCGCGCGACGTCCTCTCCGGGAGAGCCTGAGTGGGCCGTCGGCGGGGCGCTCCGCTGCTCGCCCTGCTCGCGCTCCTGCTCGGAATCGTCGGGGCGGCCGCTGCGGTGCCGGCGGTCGCGCACGCCGACGACGGCGACCTCGTGCTCGAGATCACCGGTGTCGGTCCGGCGGTGCTCCGGTCCGACGACACCCTGACCGTGACCGGTCGGATCTCGAACACGACCGACGACGAGCTCGACGCCCCGGTGCTGCGGCTGGCGATGCAGCTGCACGTCCCCGCGTCCCGCGAGGCGCTCGCCACCTGGCTCGACGGAACCAGCTCGCTCAACGTCTCGGTGCTCGCCGCGGCCACGGCCGACGACCCCGTACCCGCCGGCGGATCGATCCCGTTCTCGATCGAGCTCGCCACAGCGGGCGGGACGTTCAGCCAGTTCTCCGCGTGGGGGCCGCGCGGCGTCGAGATCGAGGCGAGCACGCAGGGCCTGACCGCGACCGACCGCACCACGCTGCTCTGGTACCCGACCGACCCGCCGCTCGAGGAGCCCGCCGACATCGCCCTGCTGGTCCCGCTGACACCGACGGCGCAGGAGTGGCGCACCGCCGTCGCCGAGGGGGTGCCGGTGGGTGAGGCCGCGGCGCCGCGGCTGCTGCGGGTGCTCGACGCGCTCGGCGGGCGGTCCTCGCTCGCCGTCGACCCGGTCCTGCTCGAGACCGTCGCGCCGTCGACGGTCCCGCCGACGGAGGCGGAGGAGTCGGCGTCGGCGACCGGTGACACGACCGACGAGCCGTCCACCGATACCCCGGACGGTGACAGCCCGGACGGGCCGGAGGTCGCCCAGCAGGCGGAGCTGATCGGCCGGCTCGCTGCCACCGGCAGTGATCTGGTCGCCCTCGGCTACGCCGACGCCGATCTGGCGGCGCTCGCCTCCCATCCCGCCGGGACCTCGCTGTGGGACGCGGGTGTGAGCCGCGGGCGCGAGCTCTTCGACGGCGCCGGCCTCACGGTGCGCGACATCGCCTGGCCCGGCGGCACCCTCGCACTGGACTCGCTCGACGTGCTCACCCGCTCGGGTGCGGAGGCGGTCGTGCTCGAGGAGAACGCGCCGGCGCTCGTCGACGCCACCAGCGCGCACGTCCTCGTGGACGGTGCCGGCATCGAGGCCCTGCGGGCGGACGAGCCCCTCGGTCAGGCGCTGGTCTCCTCGACCCTGGCGGGCGCGAAGGCTCGGCAGGCCGCGCTGTCGCTGTCGGCCATCACCACACGGGCCCTTCCGCAGCCGTCCGGGGACGTGCTCGTCGTCGCGCCGCGGGAGATCGGCGTCGACGGCGCCGTGCTCGAGCAGCTCGTCGACCGCCTCGGTGCGCTCGCCGACGCACCGTGGCTGCGGCTGACCGGCGTCACCGATCTCGTGGACGACGAGAGCCAGGCCGGCTCCCGTGTCGAGCTGCCGGAGACGTCGACGAGCGCGGGCGGCCTCGACACCGCCGATCTCGACGCGATCGTGGCGGGCCGCGACGTCATCGCCTCCTACGCCGAGGCCGCCGGGCCGGAGATCGTGGCCGGACACCTGCCCGCGCTGCTCGCCCCGCTCTCCCACGCGCTCACCGTCGACAGCACGACACGCGAGGAGCTGCTCCGGACGGCGCTCACCGCCGTCGACGAGCTCGCGACGTCGATCCGTGTCGAGTCGAGCAGCGACCGGTGGCTGATCTCCGACGCGGCCGCCATGCCGGTCACGATCACGAACACGCTCGACGTCCCCGCCACCGTGTACGTCGAGCTCGCCCCGACGCAGCCCTGGCTGCAAGTGCCCGAGATCCCGGAGTACACGCTCGCCGCAAACAGCACCGAGACGTTCCGCATCCCGATCAGCTCGGTGACCAGCGGTGACGCCATCGTCAGCGTGCACGTCACACCCGCTCCCGGCGGCCCGGACCTGGCCGCACCGGCGTCGTTCTCGCTGCGCGTGCGCGCCGACTGGGAGAACATCGGCACGGGCGTCGTCGCGGGCCTCCTGGTGGTCGCGTTCGTCTACGGCCTGGTCCGCACCATCCGTCGCGGCGGTCGTCGAGCGGACGTGACGTGAGAACCACGACGCGCGACGACGCACGGCGGGTCCGTGCGACAGGGACACTGGTGAGAGGCACCACGACCGGGAGAGGAGGCCGCCGATGACCGCACGTCTGGATGGCGCCCCCGCCCCGACGAGCGAGCCGCCGTCCTCCGACGACGGCGGCCACCGCGCCCTCGCACGGTCGGCAGCCGTCATGGCCAGCGGCACGCTGGTCTCACGTGTGCTCGGCCTGCTGCGGAACGCGCTGCTGGTCGCCGTGGTGGGTGCGACGGCGGGTGTGGCGGACGCGTGGTCGGTCGCCAACAAGCTCCCCAACATCATCTCGATGCTGCTGGCCGGTGGCATCCTCAACGCGGTGCTCGTGCCGCAGGTGGTCCGCGCCATGAAGCGGCGCGACGGCGGCCAGGACTACGTCAACCGGCTGCTGACAGCGGCCCTCGCCATCCTCGGCGGTCTCACCGTCGTGCTGACGGCCGGGGCCGTGGTGCTGGTGACCGTCTACGCGGCGGACCTGCCGGCCCAGTGGCGCGCCGTCGCCGTCGCGCTCGCCTACTGGTGCATCCCGCAGCTGTTCTTCTACGGCTTGTACACGCTGCTCGGCCAGGTGCTCAACGCGCGCAGCATCTTCGGCCCGTACATGTGGGCGCCGGTGGTGAACAACGTCGTCGCCATCGCGGGGCTGATCGCGTTCCTCGTGGTCTTCGGGGCGCTGCCCGGCGGCGGCGTCCCGGCCTCGGCCTGGACCCCCGACCGGATCACGCTGCTCGCGGGCACCGCAACCCTGGGTGTGGTGGCGCAGGCGCTCGTGCTGGTCGTCCCGCTCTACCGCAGCGGCTTCCGGTTCCGCCCGACCTGGGGCCTGCGCGGGCACGGGCTCGGCAAGGCCAGCACCGTCGCGACGTGGGCCTTCGCCGCCCTCGCGGTCGGGCAGGTCGGCTACCTCGCGGTCTCGAACCTCGCCGCCTCGGCGAGCGCGGCGGGCGACGACGCCGGGGTCGTCGTCGCCGGCAACTTCGCCTACGACAACGCGTTCCTCGTGTTCATGCTGCCCCAGTCGCTGGTGACCGTGTCGCTGGTGACCGCGCTGTTCACCCGGGTCGCGCACCACGCTGCCGCGCGCGACGGCGCGAAGGTCCGCGACGACCTGTCGCTGGGTCTGCGGACGCTGAGCATCTTCACGGTTCTTGCGACCGCCGCCTTCTCCGTCCTCGCGATCCCGCTGGTCCAGCTGGTCACCCTCGACCGCGCGCCGAACGGGTTCGCCGACTACCGCGCGATCGGTGCGGTGCTGGTGGCGATGTCGTTCGGGCTCGTCGCGATCGCCGTCTGGACCATGGTCCAGCGCGTCTTCTACGCCTACGAGGACACCCGCACGCTGTTCCGGATCCAGGTGCCGATGGCGGCGATCCTGGTGATCGGGTGCGTGCTGTCGTGGTGGCTGCTCGAGCCGCAGTGGTGGGTCGCCGGCGCGGGTGCCGCGACCGCGCTCTCCAACACCGTGGGCGCGACGGTGGGCTATCTCGCCACCCGCACGTACCTCCCGAGCCTCGACGGGCCGCGCGTGCTGCGGACGCACCTGCGTGTGGTGCTCGCCGTCATCCCACCCGCGCTCGTGGCGTGGGGGGTGCTCCACCTGTGGGGCGTGCAGTCCTCGTTCCTCGGCGCTCTCGTCCGCGTGGTGGTGCTCGGCGGCCTGATCGTCGCCGGATATCTCGCCCTGCTGCGCGCGCTGCGGGTGAGCGAGCTCGACGGCTTCGCCGCGCGCCTCGCGGGCCCGCTCGCGCCGCTCCGCCGTCTCGTCGCTCGCCGCGGTGACGCCGAGCCCGCCCCGCGTACCATGGCCGCAGCAGGGGGACACGCTGGAAGGGGAGAGCCTGACGTGAGCACCGACTCCGCCGTCGTGCTCGGTCCCGGCGACCTCCTCGCCTCCCGATTCCGGCTCGACCGAGCCCTGGGCGGCAGCGTCCAGGGTGCGACGGCGTGGCAGGGGCTGGACACCGCTCTCGCCGTCCCCGTGACCGTGCTGCTCGTCGACGGCGCCGCTCGCGACCACGTGATCGACGCCGCCCGCCGCGCCGCGCTGGTCGACGACCCCCGGCTGCCGCAGGTCGCACGCGCCGGCGTCGAGGGAGGCACCGGTTTCGTCGTCACCGGCACCGTTCCCGGGACGACCCTCGCCGAGATCCTCGCCCAGGGCACGCTCGCGCCGTCGCAGGCGCGGGCGATCATCGGCGAGGCCGCGGCCGCGCTCGAGGTCGCACGCCGGCGCGGCGTCCACCACCTCGCTCTGGGTCCGGCGTCGATCGTCCGCACCGATGACGGCGGCGTCCGCGTGCTCGGCCTCGGCACCGACGCGGCGCTGCGGGGGATCGACCGTCGGGACTCCCGCGCCGCGGCTCGTGCCGACGCCGTCGGGCTGGTGCACCTGCTCTACGCCGCCCTCACCGGCACGTGGCCCGGTCCGGCCGAGCTGGCGGCGGGTCTGCCCTCCGCGGAGCGCGAGGACGGCGTCGTGACCCCGGCCGGCGACGTCCTGGAGACCGTGCCCAACGATCTCGACACGCTCTGCGCCGTCACGATGGGCGAGCACGACGACGGCCCGTTCACCCCCGGCGAGCTCGTCGCGGACCTCGCGCCCTGGGGAGCGATCGACGTCGATGCTCCCGTGGGCGCGCTGCCGCCCGTCGTGCGTCCCGGCGAGTCCGAGCTTCCCGTGACGCCGCCGCCGTCCGGTGGGGGGAGCGTCGACGGTGACGGGCTGGACGAGAGCACTCGCCAGCAGCCCGTGACGTCGCCCGCCGTCCCACCGTTGGCCGTCGACACCTCGGGGTGGGCCCCGCACCCGCTCCCCGCCGCCTCGGAGCCGACGCCGTTCGCCGACCTCGTGACCGACACGGGGTCGATCCCGGCCCAGAGCAACCCGCACCACGCCACCCCGCCGTCGCTCCGGCAGGCGCGCCGCAGCATCGACGTCTCGCTCCCGGCGCGCGGCGCCGACGACACGGTGATCGGGGCCGAGGTCGTCGGCGCTGCCGTGGCACCGGTCGTGCCGGGCGCCGTGCCGGCATCCGCCCCCGTCGTCAGCGAGTCGGTGCTCGAGTCACCCGCCGTCGCGTCACCGGCTGCGACGTCGCCCGAGACCGAGTCACCCGTGGCGCCGTCACCTGTGGCGCCGTCACCTGTCGCTCCGTCGCCCGACGCCGAGTCCCCCGCTGCGGCGTCCGGCGGGCGTGAGCCCCACCGTGTCGGTGGGCTGCCGACGCTGTCCCGTCAGCCGCGCGGATGGGACGTGCCGGGCGGTCCCGACCCCGAGGTCCTCCCGGCCGACCCGGTCGAGCCGGTCGAGACGAGCGAGCAGCCCGAGCCGACATCAGCGATGCGGTCCGGCGACGAGCGCAGCACCTCCACCGCCGAGCGGCCGGCCGGCGTCCGGGCCGTCGGGGGTGCCGCGAGCGCCCTCGGTGCCGGCGTCGTCTCCGCCACGCACGGTCTGCGCGGGACCAACCGGAAGATCAACGAGGTCTCCGCGAAGGTCGGCGGCGGCGCTCGCAGGCTCGCCGGCGACGCCGGGCACCGACTCGGGACGATCACGGAGCGAGCAGGCGCGTTCGTCCGGGACGTCCGCGAGGAGTTCGAGCCCGTCGAGGAGATGTCCGAGGACGGGCAGCGCCGTTTCAACCCGGCGCCGTTCGTGCTGGCGATCATGCTCGCCCTCGTCATCTTCGGCATGATCATGGCGGTGCTGACGCTGCGCGACGCGGCGACGTCGTTCACCCCCGGCCCCAACCCCGGTGAGGCCCCGCCGTCGGCCACTGCCGACCCCGAGCCGGAGCCCACCACGCAGGCACCGCCGCCCGACGACGGCGGCGAGGGCGGCGAGGACGAGGGCGATGTCCCGGCGGCGAGCGCTGTCGCCGTGGAGTCGGCGACGACGTTCGACCCGACCGTGTCCGGTGGCGAGAACCAGGCCGACGCCTACCGCGCGTACGACGGCAACGCGGACACGAGCTGGAACTCGCTCAGCTACAACAGCCCGACCTACGGCATGAAGGACGGCCTTGGGTTCACCCTCACACTCGCCGAGACCGCCCGCATCAGCAGCGTCACCCTCGACGTCAACGGCGAGGGCGGGCTGGTCGAGATCCGGGTCGGCGATGCGGACGACCCGAGCTCCGGAGACGTGCTGGCCTCCGGTGCGATGGGGAGCTCGGTCACCTACACCTTCGACGAGCCGGTCGAGGCCGACGCGATCTCGCTCTGGTTCCCCGAGCTGCCCGTCTCCGACTCCGACGGCCGCAACCGCATCGAGCTGGTCGACGTCACCCTCGGCTGACCGCCGAGCGGCTGACCGCGTCGGGCTCGTCGGCGTCGTCGGTGATCCCCGTCGTGCCAGCGCGCCGTCCGGCCAGCGAGCCGGGGCTGGGGAACACCACGTCACCGCGTAGCGTTGCACCAGCGCACACCGCCGAAGATCAGGGAAGAACGTGAGCGAGCCCAGCGACATCATCCACGACGTCATCATCGTCGGGTCCGGTCCGGCCGGCTACACCGCCGCCACCTACGCCGCCCGGGCAGGTTTGAAGCCCATCGTGTTCGCCGGCTCGGTCACCGCCGGCGGCGCGCTGATGAACACGACCGACGTCGAGAACTTCCCCGGGTTCCCCGAGGGCATCCTGGGACCGGAGCTCATGGGCAGGCTCCAGGAGCAGGCCGAGCGCTTCGGCGCCGACGTGCGCTACGACGACGTCGAGAGCGTCGACCTCACCGGTGATGTCAAGATCGTCGTCGCCGACGACGAGACCTATCGCGCCAGGACCGTCATCCTCGCCACCGGCTCGGCGTACAAGGAGATCGGTCTCCCCGACGAGAAGCGGCTCTCCGGCCGTGGCGTGTCCTGGTGCGCCACGTGCGACGGGTTCTTCTTCAAGGACAAGGACATCCTCGTCGTCGGTGGTGGCGACTCCGCCATGGAGGAGGCCCTCTTCCTCACCCGGTTCGGCAAGACCGTGACGATCGTGCACCGGCGCGACGAGCTGCGCGCGTCCAAGATCATGGCCGACCGCGCGCTCGCCGACCCGAAGATCACGTTCGCGTGGAACTCCGAGGTCGTCGGCATCACCGGCGACACGAAGGTCGAGTCGGTGACCCTGCGCGACACCGTCACGGGCGAGACGCGCGAGGTGGGCGCCGAGGGTCTGTTCGTGGCGATCGGTCACGTGCCGCGGACCGAGCTGCTCATCGGGCAGGTCGACCTCGGGCCCGAGGGCTACGTCGACGTCCGGCACCCCACCACCGAGACCAACCTGCCGGGCGTGTTCGCCTGTGGCGACGTCGTCGACCACCACTACCGGCAGGCCATCACGGCCGCGGGGACGGGGTGCGCCGCGGCGCTCGACGCCGAGCGCTACCTCGCCGCCCTCGACGCGGGCCAGACGCCTCGCGTCCCAGCCGCGGTCTGATCATCGCCGTCCCGACCATCACCGGCCCGCCGCCCGGGCCCAGCCATCCTCGGAGGACACCATGAGCAACCTTCACCAGACCACCGACGAGACCTTCGACAAGGACGTGCTCGAGACCGAGGGGCCCGTCGTCGTCGACTTCTGGGCGCCGTGGTGCGGCCCGTGCCTGCAGTTCGCGCCGATCCTGGACGAGGTCGCCGCCGAGTACGCGGACAAGATCACGGTCGTCAAGCTCAACACGGACGAGAACCCGGAGACGATGCAGCGCTACGGCGTGATCTCGATCCCGACGATCAACGTCTACGTCAACGGCGAGGTCGCCAAGTCCCTGGTCGGCGCCCGGCCGCGCAAGAGGTTCGTGGAGGACATCGCCGAGTTCCTCGGCTGAGGCGCTGCGGATGAGCACGCCCGAGCGGCCCACGCCGCTGACCCCTGGCCGCGGCACCCGCCTCGACCCCTGGTACTCGGCCTACGCCGAGCGCACGCACGGCATGAAGGCCTCCGAGATCAGGGCGCTGTTCGCCGTCGCCAACCGGCCCGAGGTGGTCTCGCTCGCTGGCGGGATGCCGTTCCTGGCGGGGCTGCCGATGGAGGTCGTCGCCCAGGTCACCGAGCGGCTGCTGCGCGAGCGCGGCGCCGTCGCACTGCAGTACGGCTCCGGCCAGGGCGACGTCGAGCTGCGCGAGCAGATCGTCGAGGTGATGGCGGAGGAAGGCATCACCGGTCACTCGGACGACGTCGTCGTCACGACCGGCTCGCAGCAGGCGCTCGACCTGGTGACACGGATCTTCGTCGACCCCGGTGACGTCGTCGTCGCGGAGGCGCCCAGCTACGTCGGCGCGCTCGGCGTCTTCCGCGCGTACCAGGCTGACGTCGTGCACGTCCCGATGGACGACGACGGGCTCGTCCCGACCGAGCTGGACGCCACCCTGACACGACTCGCCGCGCAGGGGCGGACCGTCAAGCTGCTCTACACGGTGCCCAACTTCCACAACCCGGGCGGCACCACGCTCTCGCTCGAGCGTCGACCGCAGATCGTCGAGATCGCGCAGCGGCACGGGGTGCTGATCCTCGAGGACAACCCGTACGGCTTGCTCGGGTTCGACGGCGAGGTGATGCCGGCGCTCCAGACGTACGCCCCGGAGGGGGTCGTGTACCTGGGGTCGTTCAGCAAGACGTTCGCGCCCGGGTACCGCGTCGGCTGGGCGCTCGCGCCGCACGCCGTCCGGGAGCGCCTCGTGCTCGCGAGCGAGTCGGCGATCCTGTGCCCGTCGAACATGAGCCAGATGTCGATCGCCAGCTATCTGAGCACGTGCGACTGGCGCGGGCAGGTCAAGGACTTCCGCCAGGTCTACGCTGAGCGCCGCGACGCCACCCTCGGGGCGCTCGCCGAGTTCCTGCCCGACGTCCGCTGGACCGTGCCCACCGGTGGCTTCTACACCTGGCTCACGCTCCCCGAGGGCCTGGACGCGCAGGCGATGCTCCCCCGCGCGGTCACCGAGCTCGTCGCCTACGTGCCGGGCACCGCGTTCTACGCCGATGGCAGCGGGCACCAGCACATCCGGCTCTCCTACTGCTACCCCACCCCCGAGCGGATCACCGAGGGTGTGCGGCGGCTCGCGACCGTCGTCAACGCCGAGCTCGATCTGGTCCGGATGTTCGGGCTCGACGGCGCGGGGTCGAGCCGTCGGGTGTCGGGCACCCTCAACCCGGGGCCGAACCAGGCATGAGCGATCTCGGAGTCCTGATCCTCGCCGGTGGCCTCTCCCACGAGCGCGACGTCTCGATCCGCTCTGGCCGACGAGTGGCCGAGGCCCTCCGATCGGTCGGGATCACGGCGCACGTGCACGACGTCGACGGCGAGCTGCTGAGCTATCTGCGCCAGATCCAGCCCGACGTGGTCTGGCCGATCCTGCACGGGTCCACGGGTGAGGACGGCTCCGTGCGCGACCTGCTCGACCTCGTCGGCGTCCCGTACGTCGGCACCGACGCCGCCGGGTCCCGGGTGGCGTGGAGCAAGCCGGTCGCCAAGACGTTGCTCGCGCGCACCGGGGCGCGGACACCGCGGTTCACGACCCTCCCGCAGACGTTGTTCCGCGAGCTCGGCACCCGCGAGGTGCTGGACCGGGCTCGCGAGGTGCTCGGGCTGCCGCTCGTGGTGAAGCCGGCCTCGGGCGGATCGGCCCTCGGCGTCAGCGTGGTGCGCGAGGCGACGGCGCTGCCGCAGGCGATGGTGGGGTGCTTCGCGTACGGCGAGGAGGCGCTGCTCGAGGAGCACGTCGACGGCGTCGAGGTGGCGATCTCCGTCGTGGACCTTGGTGACGGACCGGTCGCGCTGCCCAGCGTCGAGATCGTCACCGACGGCGCCTACGACTACGACGCCCGGTACAACCCCGGGCGGTCGGAGTACTTCGTGCCCGGCCGGCTGACCGAGGCGCAGGAGCGCGCCGCGGCCGACGCGGCCGTGCTGGCTCACCGGGTCCTCGGGCTGCGTGACCTGTCCCGGACCGACATGATCGTGACGCACGACGGCGTCGCGTGGGTCCTCGACATCAACGTAGCCCCGGGGATGACCGAGACCTCGTTGTTCCCGCAGGCGGCCGAGGCGAGCGGGCACGGACTCGGCGACCTCTATGCGGCTCTGGTCAGACGAGCAGCGGCGCGCCGCCAGGACTGAGCAACCCCGGACATCCTCGGTTTCAACTGGTTCCCGGACAGCCTCGGTTTCTACCGGTTTCCGGACAGCCCGAGCGGTCGTGCTGGGTGGGTGTCCACGGCTCCGAACCAGCACGGGCGGTTAGGCCGACGGCGTCCGGAGCACACCCGGGTCGTCAGGGACCAACGCGTCAAGGATACGGTTGAGGTCTTGAACGTTGGCGAACTCGATGCTGACCGAACCTTTGCGCTGTCCGAGGTTCACCTTGACCTTCGTGTCCAACCGGTCCGACAACCGCGCCGCCAGGTCCTCGAGAGCACCTCGGTGGGCGCCCGCGCGGGGCGCCGCCTGCCGCGCCGCGGGCGCCTCCGGCTCGACCTCGCCCAGCGCGACGATCTCCTCGGTGGCGCGGACGCTCAGGCCCTCGGCGACGATGCGCTGGGCGAGCC
>JBMDXU010000193.1:0-5483 GCA_048594485.1 Pseudactinotalea sp.
GCTCGATGCGCTCGGCCTTGCCCTGCGCCCTCGCGGTGAGCAGCTCCAGCGCCGCCGCCGGCGTGATGGCGTCGGTGAGGTAGCGGAAGTCGATGCACGAGACCAGCTGCTCGGGCGTGAGGTCCGCGATCAACCGCCACAGCGGTTTGTCCTCCAGCCGCGCCAGCAGATCCCAGGCGGCGTCGACCACGCCCCCGATCGCCATGTGCATGACGCCCTTCTCGGGGCCGAGCCACCGCAGCTGCGAGTCGCCCATGAGGTCGCGGTTGAGCGTGTTGACGTCGTCCAGGGTCGCGACACGGCGACCGACCACGTGGTCGGTGAGCGCTGCGATCGCCGCGACGACGACGTCGTTGCCGCGGCCGATCGTGAAGACCAGGGAGGTGCCGTGGTGGTCGCCGTCGGTGCGGAGCTCGAGATAGGCCGCGGAGTAGTCCGGGTCGGCGTTCATGGCGTCGGACCCGTCGAGGCTGCGCGACGTCGGGAACCTGACGTCGACCGCTCGGATGTCGGTGATGGTGGGCATGGGCATCCTTACTCGACGGAGTCGGCAGTGGGAGGGGTCGTGGCGAGCGCGCGCGTGATGCGGTCGTGAGCGGCGTCGAGGTGCTCGGTCATCGCTCGCTGCGCGGCTTCGGGGTCGCCGGCGATCACGGCCTCGGCGACGCGGTGGTGCTCGGTCGTGGCGTACACGGCCATGCTCGCCCGGAAGGAGAACCGGAACATGTGCAGGTGCGCCCGGGTGCGCTCGAACGCGGACTCCACGATGGTGTTGCCCGCGATCCGCAGCAGCAGCGAGTGGAACCGTTGGTCGTGCGCGGCGAGGGCCGCGTAGCCCGCGTAGTCGGAACCGGCGGTGCCCGACGGCGCCGCGGCCAGTTCGTCCCGCAGCGCCTCGGTGTCGTCGTCGGTGCGGCGGCGCGCCGCTTCGGCGGCCGCCCACGGCTCGACGAGCGAGCGAAACTCGAAGAGCTGGTCGAAAGCCTCCGGCGTCAGGACGGGCGAGGTGCGGTAGCCCCGCAGCGGCTCCTTGGCCACGAGCCCGTCGGACTCCAGCCGGGCCAGCGCCTCGCGCACCGGTGTCGGGGAGACGTCGAGCGTGCGCGCGATCTCCTCGATGTTGAGCCGGGCGTCGGGGGCGATGTCGTGGTCCATGATCAGCGCGGTCAAGGAGGCGTAGACCTGGTCCGCCAGGGCGCGGCGGGGCTCGACGCGCGGCAGGCGGAGGCCCCCGGTGCTCTGCTCCATCGCGTGCTCCTGTTCCTCGGACCGTCGAATCCTATAGGATGTGGGATCGTTCGAGAATACTCTCGCCGCGTGCAGCCGATGAAGGTCGTTCCGATGGAGGTCGCTCCGATGCCGGTCGCCCCGATCACCGTGGATGCCCACCACCACGTCTGGGACCTCGCGGTCCGGCCCCAGGACTGGCTGGCGGGACCCGAGATGGCACCGATCAACCGCACGTACCTGGAACCGGAGCTCGCGCAGCACGCCGAGGACCACGGGATCGACGCGAGCGTGCTCGTGCAGACCGTGACGCTCCCCGACGAGACGCCCGAGTTCCTCGACGTCGCCGCGGCGAGCTCGGTGATCGCCGCCGTCACCGGGTGGGTGGACCTGACCGGCGAGGATGTGGCCGACGAGCTCGCCACGCTGCTGGCCCACCCCCACGGCGGCTACCTGCGCGCGATCCGCGCCCAGGTGCAGGGAGAGGCGGATCCGCGCTGGTTGTGCCGTCCCGACGTGCGGCGCGGCTTCGTCGCGGTCGGGGCGGCCGGACTGCTCGGCGAGCTCGTGATCCTTCCCGCGCAGCTGCCGGCCGTCGTCGAGACGGTGCGCGACGTCCCCGAAGTGACGTGGGTCCTCGACCACGCCGGCAAGCCCGACCTGCGCTCGGGCGACCTCGCGGCGTGGTCGACGGCGATGCGCGAGCTCGGACGGTCGCCGAACGTGGTCTGCAAGCTGTCCGGGCTGGTCACCGAGGCCGACTGGGACGCGTGGGACCTCGCGACGCTGCGGCCGGTGGCCGAGGTGGTGCTCGAGGCGTTCGGACCCGACCGCGTGATGATCGGATCGGACTGGCCGGTGTGCGAGCTGGCCGGCGACTACGGGCGCGTGATCGAGGCGTACCGCGCCCTGCTCGACGGACTGAGCGCCGACGAGCGCGCCGCCGTCGAGGGGGTGACGGCGGCCCGCGTCTACGGCATCGGGTGACGATGTCGGTGCGTCCTCCTACTGTGAGGCGAGCACCTGAGGAGGTCGCGATGACGAGCCGCATCTGCACGATCGTGCCGCCCTACCTGCTGCAGCACCTGGAGCAGCACCCCGACCCGGCCGTGCAGGCGTGCGCCCGCGCGACGCTGGCCACCGATGCCGCGCTGCGCGCCGCCGGTCGGCTCCCGGCTCCGCGCGCCGGGGTGCTCGCCGCCACCGCGGGGGCGGCCGGCGGGGCACCGAACCGGACGGTCTTCGACGCGCAGAACACCCAGCAGCTGCCCGGCGAGCAGGTGAGGGCCGAGGGCGAGGCCGCCGTCGACGACCCGAGCGTCAACGAGGCATTCGACGGTCTCGGCGACACCTGGGAGCTGTTCTTCGACGCCTACGGCCGGGACTCGCTCGACGGCGCAGGGATGCCGATGCTCGCGACCGTGCACTACGGCCGGCAGTACGCCAACGCGTTCTGGGATGGCGAGCGGATGGTGTTCGGCGATGGTGATGGCGAGGTCTTCACGGGGTTCACGGGCGCGATCGACGTCATCGGGCACGAGCTCGCGCACGGCGTCACCGAGCTGACGGCCGGGCTGGTCTACCAAGGCCAGTCGGGGGCCCTCAACGAGAGCGTCTCCGACGTGTTCGGGTCGCTGGTCAAGCAGCGCGTGCTCGGGCAGACCGCGGCGGATGCCGACTGGCTGATCGGCGCCGGCCTGTTCACCCCGGACGTACAGGGGGTCGCGCTGCGGTCCATGAAGGCCCCCGGCACGGCGTACGACGACGACGTCCTCGGCAAGGATCCCCAGCCCGCCACGATGGCCGACTACGTCGAGACGACCGATGACAACGGCGGCGTCCACATCAACTCGGGCATCCCCAACCACGCGTTCTACCTCGCTGCCGTCGCGATCGGCGGCCACGCCTGGGAGGGCGCCGGACAGGTCTGGTACGACGTGCTGACCGGCGGGTCGCTCGCCTCCGACGCCGACTTCGCCGCGTTCGCTGCCGCGACCGTGGCGGCGGCGATCGCACGTTTCGGGGCCGGCTCGGCGCAGGCCGAGGCGATCTCGTCGGCGTGGCAGCAGGTCGGCGTCGCCTTCGGTGGCGCCTCGACCGATGCCGACCCGTCCGACGGCTCGGCGGCTGGCGACGAGGCGCCGTCTCAGCCTGCTGCGGACGAGACGGTGTACCTGTGCCGCACGGGCGGGTTCGCGGGGCTGCGGCGCGAGTCGACCTTCCGGCCTGGCGAGCTCGATCCGCCCGATGATGGCCGGTGGACGCAGCTGCTGTCCTCGGGACTGCTGCCCCAGCTCGCCGAGACTGCTCCCGCGCCGGACATGTTCGTCTATCGCGTCGTCGCCGAGCAGCAGCAGATGGATGTCACGGTCGGTGAGCGCGATGTCTCGGACGACCTCCGGGAGCTGTTCGACCGGACACTGCGGCTCGACTGAGAGTCGAGCCCGAGGTCAGGTTGGAACGTCGCCGTCAGGCGGTGGCGACGGGCCGCTTCGGCTTCGTGCGCGCTTTGATCTCGGCCTGCTCGGCTGCCTTGGTGGCGGCGAAGGAGCAGATCGGGCAGGTCGCGAAGACGTGCCGCTGGGCCGGGCAGTACTCGCGGCCGAAGTAGATGATCTGCAGGTGTCGGCGGTTCCAGGTCTGCCGCGGGAACGCCTTCTTCAGGTCGGCTTCGACCTTCTCCACCGTGGTGCCGCGGGAGAGACCCCAGCGCTTGGCGAGGCGGAAGATGTGGGTGTCGACGGGGAACGCGGGGATGTCGAACGCCTGCGCCATGACCACGCTGGCCGTCTTGTGCCCCACACCCGCGAGGCCCTCGAGGAACGCCCAGTCCGGGAGCAGCTCCCCGCCCGCCTCGACGATCTGGCCGGCCGCCGTCCAGACGTTGCGCGCCTTCGTCGGCGCCAGCCCGACCTCCCGGATCAGCTCGAGGATCCGCTCGGGCCCGAGCTCGTACATGAGCTCCGGCGTCGGCGCGGCCGCGAACAGCGCGGGCGTGATCTCGTTGACCTTCTTGTCGGTGGTCTGCGCCGACAGCGCCACGGCCACCAGCAGCGTGTACGGGTTCACGTGGTCCAACGGGATCGGGGGCTCCGGGTACAGCTCCTCCAACACTGCGCTGATCCGCTCGACCTTCTCCTCACGACGCACACCCACACGCTACCGACAGCCACCGACAGAGCCGCCGCGTCACTGCAGCGCCGCAGCACCCCGACCATCCCCGTCGAACAGGTGCTTCTGCCCGAAGAGCGCGCTCTGTCAGCGCAGAAGCCCCTGCTCGGCGGGACGGGTGCGGGGAGGGTGGCCGGTCGGTGCGGCAGGCTGGGGGGATGACTCGTTCCCACCCGGGTGATCTGTCCGGCCGGACCGCTCTCGTGACCGGGGCGTCACGAGGGATCGGCGCGGCGATCGCGGGAGCGCTCGACGCTGCCGGGGCGCGCGTGCTTCTGGTCGCCCGATCCGCGGACGCGCTGGCGGTCGTCGCGGAGGACCTCGGGCACGACCCCGTGGTGCTCCCGGCCGATCTCACCGAGGCCGACGACGTCGTCGCCCTCGCCACCCGAGCCCTGGAGGCGACCGACGGGCACCTGGACGTCCTCGTCAACAACGCCGCGTTCGCGCGCCGCGTCAGCCTCGGCGACACCACGCCCGAGCTCCTCGACCGGATGTATGCCGTCAACGTCCGCGCACCGCTGCTGCTGATCCGAGAGCTCGTGGAGGCGATGGCCGACGGCGGGGCGGGCTCGGTCGTCAACATCACCTCGGTCTCGGGCGTCGTCGGCACCCCGAACCGCGCGGGCTACGGCGCGACAAAGGCCGCCCTGGACTCGATCACGCGGTCGCTCGCGCTCGACCTCGGGCCGCGCGGGGTGCGGGTCAACGCCGTCGCCCCAGGCGTCGTCGACACCGAGCTGTGGGCGAAGAACAAGCAGATCCCGGAGGCGGTCGCCTCGACGACCGCGCTCACCCCGCTGCGCCGGTGGGCGCAGCCGGAGGACATCGCCGACGTCGTCACCTGGCTCGCCTCCGACGCCTCGCGGTTCGTCACCGGTGAGACGATCGCCGTCGACGGCGGCATGGCCGCCACCACCGACCTCTACGGGGGCGACGTCTGAGACGTCGAGGCGTCAGCGCGGCATCGCCGCACGGCCGCGTCGGCGGTCTCCCGCACGAGCTGGACGAACCGTCGCTGTCCGGCCGGGTCGCCGAGGTACTCGCAGTGCTGGTAGCCGTCGAGGACGACGGTCCGGACGCCG
>JBMDXU010000194.1:0-22879 GCA_048594485.1 Pseudactinotalea sp.
TGCTGAGCGAGATGGCGGGCGCGGTCTGCCTCACGCTGGTCCTCGTCGGGCTGCTCGACACCTGGTGGCAGGTGCTCGGCGGGTCGATCCTGCTCACCGCCGTGCTCATGGTGGTCGTCGTCGGCGCGAGCCCGCGCAGCATCGGGCGCCGCGACCCCGTCGCTGTGCTCGCCGTCGTCGGGCCGCTCATGCTCGCGCTGGCGCGGATGGCCGGACCGGCCGCACGGTTCGCCGAGGCGCTCGGCGAGCGCGCAGGCCGGACCCGTGCGGAGCAGCGTGTCGCCGACGGCGACGAGCTGCGGCAGATGGTGGATCGCGTGAGCGAGAGCGAGCAGATCGAGGACGACGAGCGCGAGATGCTGCAGTCGGTCTTCGAGCTCGGCACCACCCTGGTGCGCGAGGTGATGGTGCCGCGCACCGACATGGTGACGATCGCCGCCGGCACCACTCTCGCCAAGGCGACGAACCTCTTCGTCCGCTCGGGCTTCTCGCGTGTCCCCGTCGTCGGCGAGAGCATCGACGACCTCCGCGGTGTGCTCTACCTCAAGGACGTGCTTCGGCACACCGTCCATCGCCCCGACCGTGAGGACGACCCGGTGGAGTCCACGCTCCGGGCGCCGGTGCTGGTGCCCGAGACCAAGACCGTGGACGACCTGCTCGAGCAGATGCGCATGTCCGGGATCCACATCGCCTTCGCGTTCGACGAGTGGGGCGGCATCGCCGGGCTGGTGACCATCGAGGACATCCTCGAGGAGCTGGTCGGCGAGCTGACCGACGAGCACGACCGCAGCGAGCCCGAGATCCGCCACGAGGACGACGGCATCTATCTCGTCCCCGCCCGTCTCGCGCTCGACGAGGTCGGGGACCTCTTCGACCTGGAGATCGACGACGACGACGTCGACACGGTCGCAGGTCTTCTCGCCAAGGCCCTGGGCAAGGTCCCCATCGAAGGAGCCCACGCCGTCACCCACGGCCTCGCGCTCGAGGCCGTGAGCGCCGCCGGCCGGCGACGCCGCATCGACCTCGTCCGTGTGTCCCGGGCGCCCGAACCCGACGAGGACGGGGAGGAGCAGTCACGATGAGCCAGACGGAGTTCCGCGCGGGTTTCGCGTGCGTCGTCGGCCGACCCAACGCCGGCAAGTCCACGCTGACGAACGCCCTCGTGGGACAGAAGGTCGCGATCACCTCGCGTCGTCCGCAGACGACCCGCCGCGCCGTCCGTGGCATCGTCCACCGCGCCGACGGTCAGCTCGTGCTCGTCGACACGCCCGGCCTGCACCGGCCCCGGACCCTGCTCGGCGAGCGGCTCAACGACCTCGTCCGAGGCACCCTCGCGGATGTCGACGTCGTCGTGTTCTGCCTCCCCGCCGACCAG
Organism: Pseudactinotalea sp.; assembly: GCA_048594485.1. Taxonomy (GTDB): domain Bacteria; phylum Actinomycetota; class Actinomycetes; order Actinomycetales; family Beutenbergiaceae; genus Pseudactinotalea. The sequence goes on from JBMDXU010000194.1 coordinate 1,376, forward strand.
AAGGTCGGACCGGGAGACCGGTTCATCGCCGCGGAGCTGCGCGAGGCCAGCACCCCCGTCGTCGCCGTCGCGACCAAGGCCGACGCCGTCGGTCGCGACCGGCTGCTCGAGCATCTGCTCGCGGTGCAGGACCTGGGGGACTGGGCCGACATCGTCCCGGTCTCCGCCAAGGACGGCTATCAGCTCGACGCACTCGTGCAGGTGCTGCTCTCGCACATGCCGGTCTCGCCGCCGCTGTACCCCGAGGGCGAGCTCACCGACGAGCCCGACCAGGTGATGGTCGCCGAGCTCATCCGTGAGGCCGCGCTCGAGGGTGTTCGCGACGAGCTCCCGCACTCGCTCGCGGTCGTCGTGGAGGAGATCGTCGAGCGTGAGTCGACACGCCGCGACGGGCGCCGGATGGTCGATGTCCGGGCCGATGTGTACGTGGAGCGCGACAGCCAGAAGGCGATCATCATCGGCTCCAGGGGCAGCCGCCTCAAGGAGGTCGGCACCCGCGCCCGCCACGGCATCGAGGCGCTGCTCGGCGCGGCCGTCTACCTCGACCTGCACGTCCGGATCGCCAAGGACTGGCAACGCGACCCCCGGCAGCTGCGCAAGCTGGGCTTCTAGCGCACACGCGCCGAGGGCTGGACCCGATCGGCCCGCCCGAGCTGCTCGTCCGGAGTGGGAGCGGCGGCGCTCGGGACCCGCCCTCGATGCCCTACCCTCGATGCCCGTGAGTCGTCCGAGCCAGGGGTATCGCGGGCCCGTGCGCTACCTGCTGGCGGTGCTCCTGACGATCCTCGCGCTCGGCATCGCCGGCACCGTTGCGGGCCCGAGCTGGGAGCCGGAGCCGCTCGCACGGTCGCTCGAGGTGCAGACGACGAGCACGGCCGTGCTCGCCCCGGAACCCACGACGCCGGTCGGCACCTACGACGTCGAGACGACGGACATGCAGATCCAGCTCGACGGCGCGACGGTGAGGGCGCGACTGACGGCACCCGTGGGGGCACCGCCCGACCAGCCGGGTGTGCTGTTCATGCACGGCGCCGGCACCGCGTTCCACACCAACTTCGCTGATCAGGCGCAGGCGTACGCCAGCGCGGGCGTCTACGTCCTCGTGCCCGACAAGCGGATGGACACCTACACGACCAGCTCGCGCGACTACGTCGCGATGGCCCGCGACTACCTGGTCTCCTGGCAGGTGCTCGCGTCCACGCCCGGCGTCGATCCCGACGCCGTCGGGTTCTACGCCGAGAGCGAGGGCGCCTGGATCGCGCCGGTCGCGGCGGTGCTCGAACCCCGGGTGGCGTTCCTGCAGCTCGTCTCCGCGCCCGTGGTCCCGCCCCGCGAGCAGGGCGCCTTCGCGATGGACAACTACCTGCGCAACACCCACGTCCCGCCCGCCGTCTTCCGCGCCATCCCCCGCGCCACCGGTGCCGCGATCCCCGGCGGCGGGTTCGAGTACGCCGACTTCGACGTGACGCCGTGGCAGCGGCAGCTCACGCAGCCGGTCTTCATGGCCTACGGCACGGGCGACACCTCGATGCCGTTGATCCAGGGACCGTTGCAGGTCATCGACGACATCGCCGTGACCGGCAACGACCAGTACACGCTGCGCTACTACGGCCACGCCAACCACGGCATCCGCATCGACGGCGAGCTCGCGCCCGGTTTCGTCGACGACCTCGCCACCTGGACCCTCGGGCTGCCGGGCACCGCGACGGCGGAGCCCCGCATCGCCGGTGATCAGCCGGTCCAGCTGCACGAGGCGGAGCCCGTGACCCGGCCGCGGTGGTACGCCGACGGCGACATGCTGGTCGGGTCGGTGATGCTCGCCGCGCTGCTGCTCGTCGCCGGGCCGCTGCTGTGGGTGGCGACGACGCTCCCGCGCCGCCGCCGGGGACGGCGCCTGCCCGGGTCGGTCGCTCGGCACACCGCTGCCACGGGCCTGGCGGCCGTGGCGACCCTCGTCGTCTTCGTCGCCTACTGCGTGCAGGTGGCGGACCTGGCCCTCAACTACCGCACGAACGACGTCGTCGTGCTGGGCGGGTGGGTACTCGTGCAGGCCGTGGGGGTGCTCGCGGTCGCGGTGCTGGTGAGGTCCGTGATGATCGCCCGACCGCTCAGCCCGGGGTTGTGGGACAGCGCGGACGCCCGAGCGGGCACCGCGGGACGGGTGCTGTGGTGGTGCACGCACGCGGGCGCCGTCGGGCTGCTGCTGGTCGCCGCCTACTGGGGTGTCTACCCGGCCATCGGCTGAGGGTCGAACTCCCCTCGTCCCGACCGATCAGGCGCCGACCTGCACCAGTAGGGTTGGCGCGATGTCTTCCCAGCAGCGCAGCGGACCGGAACGGTACGGCGCGGTCACCGACACCGGTGGCCGGCGTGCGGTGAACGAGGACGCCGTGCTCGCGCGTCCGCCGGTGTTCTGCGTGGCCGACGGCATGGGCGGTCACGCGCGCGGCTCGAGGGCCTCGGCCGCGGGGGTCGCCGCGTTCGCGCGGCTCGCCGCCGGGTTGCGCGGCGACGGCCCGCACGAGGTCTCGGTCGAGGAGGTGCAGCAGGCGGTGCTCGACGCGCAGCGCCGCATCCGCGGCGAGCTCGGCCTGACCGCGCCCGAGTCCGACGAGCACATGACGGCGGGCTCGACGCTCGCCGGTGCGGTGCTCACCCGCGCGGACGAGCGGCTCTGCTGGCTCGTGTTCAACGTCGGCGACTCCCGCATCTACCGGTTCTCCGGCGGCGCGCTCACGCAGATCAGCGTCGACCACTCGGTCGTGCAGGAGATGGTCGAGTCTGGCGAGATCGACGCCGAGGTCGCCCGGACCCACCCGATGCGCAACGTGATCACCCGCGCGGTCGGCAGCGGCCGCGACGTGACGCCCGACTTCTGGCTCCTCGGCGCGGCCCCGAACGACCGTCTGCTGCTGTGCAGCGACGGCCTCGTCAACGAGGTCGACGAGGGCGAGATCGCCTCGCTGCTCGGCTCCGGGGGCACCGCTCTGCAGGTGGCCGAGGTGCTGCTGGCACGAGCGACCCGCGGCGGTGCGCGCGACAACGTCTCGATCGTCGTCGTCGACCTCGACCTGCCCGCCGATGCCGACGAGGTGACCGCGCCGCGGCTGGCGGGAGCCTACGATCCCGAGGACACCATGCCTCGCGAGTACGCCCGATGACCCGGCGGCCCGCCTGGTCGATGACACGAGTCGATGAGATGAATGGGACGGTGCACCGATGACCGACTACGCCTACGGCCCCGGCGGCTGGACCGCGCTCGCGCACGGCGGCCGGGCCGCGCTGCTCGACCCCGCGATCGCGTCTGACGCCGTCGATCGGATCTGGGCCTCGCTGTCCGACGGCGGCCCGCTGGAGACGTGGCTCGAGGTGCTCGCCGGGAACGGCCTCGCCGCGCTGCCCAGCTTCGGTTTCGTCGAGCCCGCGGACGACGGCGTCCGTGTGGTCGTCCGCGGCGGGGTGGCGGCGCGCGTGGAGGACTACGAGATCTCGGCCGGCGGCATGCGCACGTGGCGCGAGCATGTCGCACCGGCCGGCACCGGGGTCGTCCTGAGCGTCGAGTCCGGTGACGCCGAGTACCCGCTCGTCGGCGGCATCGTGCTGGCCTCGGTGCTGCACATCGGCGACGTGGCGTCGCCGGAGAGCGCCGACGCCGCCGTCGTGGCCGACGAGGCCATGGGCGACACCGACGGCGCCGACGCCTCGGTCGCGGACGCCGACGCGCCGGTCGATGCGGCCCTGGTCGACGAACCCCCGGTCGAGGACGTCGCGGTCGACGAGTCCGCAGCGGAGTCCACCGAGGGCGAGGACGTCGATGCCCCCAGCGAGAGCGAGGAGTCGGCCCAGACCGACGACCAGTCCGGGGTGGACGTGGAGCCGGAGCCGTCCGAGGACGTCGCGGAGGCCGAGCAATCCGAGGACGCCGAGCCGGTCGAGGGTGACGAGCCGTCGTTCGACGCGTGGTCGGAGTCGGCCGAGAGCGTCCAGCTCGAGGAGCTGCCGTCGGGCGAGGAGGCCGCGGGCGACGAGCTCGAGCAGTCCGAGGCGGTCGACCACGAGCAGGAGGCCGCAGCCCACGAGCAGCCTGCCGAGGCCGCTGCCGAGCCCGCTCCGTGGGCCACGCCCGCGCAGCAGCAGCCCGACCCGTGGGCGGTGCCCCCCGCTCCGGTCGCCGACGTGTCCTCGCAGTGGGGTCCGCCGCCTGCGCCGTCCGAGGGTTCCGTCGACGCCTCGGCCGAGCCGGTCGTGGACGACGCGGTCGCCGACGAGGCGGCCCCTGCCGGCGACCACGACGGCTTCACGATCCGTGCGACCGAGCTCCCCGAGCACCAGAGTGTGGACCACACCCTCGCCCCGGCCCAGGAAGAGCAGGCCGAGGTGGACTCCTCGTCGGCGACGCCCGGCGCGCAGCTCTCGCTGTCCACCGGCCAGCAGGTCGAGCTGGACCGCCCGGTGCTCATCGGCCGCGCTCCGGAGTCCTCGCGATTCGGCTTCGGTGAGACGCCGCGACTGGTCACGGTGCCGAGCCCGCAGCAGGACATCTCCCGCACCCACGTGGAGATCAAGAGCGAGGGCGACCACGTGCTCGTGACCGATCTGCGCTCGACCAACGGCACGGTCGTCGTGCTGCCGGGCTCGCCGCCGCGGCGCCTGCACCCGGGCGAGAGCGTGCCGGTTCCTCCCGGCACCGTGATCGACCTCGGTGACGGGGTGACGGCGGTGGTCGCCGTCCCGGACGCGACCGCCCCGATGGCGTACTGAGCGCGGCACCTCCCGAGCACTCGTGGCCTCTCGACGTCCGCCGGCGCCGCCCCCCGACATCCCTGGCTTCCGCTTCGTCCGGGTGCTCGGGTCGGGCGGCTTCTCGGACGTCTTCCTGTACGAGCAGCAGCTGCCGCGCCGCCAGGTCGCGGTGAAGGTGCTGCTGGCGAACGCCTCCGGCGAGTCGGCACGTGCCCAGTTCGTCGCCGAGGCGAACCTCATGGCGCAGCTGTCGGCCCACCCGTCGATCGTCACGATCTACCACGCCGACACGGCCGCCGACGGGCGCCCGTACCTCGTGATGGAGTACTGCCCGCGGCCGAACCTGTCCGCCCGGTACCGCACCGAGCGGCTCGGTGTCGCCGAGGCGATCCGCATCGGGATCCGGCTGGCGGGCGCCGTCGAGACCGCGCACAGCATCGGCATCCTGCACCGCGACATCAAGCCGGCGAACGTGCTCACCACCGACTACGGCTGGCCCGCGCTGACCGACTTCGGCATCTCCGTGATGTCGACGACGACGCCGGGCGGCGAGGCCGTGGGCATGTCGATCCCGTGGGCGGCGCCCGAGTTCTTCGCCGACGACGCGCCGCGCGGTGTCGCGGGCGACGTCTACTCGCTCGGCGCCACGGTCTACACGCTGCTCGCCGGGAGCTCGCCGTTCGAGGACCCGCGGGGCGCCCACACCGCGCTGGAGCTGCTCACCCGGATCGAGCGGAACCCGCTGCGACCCATCAACCGACCGGACGTGCCCGCCTCGCTCGAGGCGGTGCTCGCGCGGGCGATGGCCAAACGACAGGACGCCCGGTACCCGAGCGCGGCGGCGTTCGGTCGGGCGCTGCAGCGGGTCGAGCAGGAGCTGCACCTGTCGCAGACCTCCCTCGATCTTCCCGACACCTCGTGGGCGAGCAGCGCCGTCGACGGCCCCGACGACCTGCGCACGCGCGCCCGCATGGTCACCACCGTGCAGCAGCGTGTGTCCGACTCGCTGCCGCCGCCGGTCGCGCCGCAGCCCGTCGGCGTCCCGGGGCCGCCCGATCCCGAGCCCGCGCAGGAGCACCCGCGCCGGCGCTGGCCGGCGGTGGTGGCCTCGGCCGCCGTCGTGCTCGCGGTGCTGGCCGTCGTCGTCATCGGCGCGCTCAACAGCCCCGACGCGCCCGACCCGACCCCGACCGCGACCACCACCCGTGCCACGGAGGACGCACCCGTCGACACCGCTGTCCCGCCGGCGCCGCTCGACCTGCAGGGGGAGCGCGACGGTGACGCCGTCGTGTTCACCTGGGCGGCCCCCGAGTGGGACGGCGAGCTCGTCTACATCTGGCGGTTCGTCGGCGACGACGAGCTGGCCGGGACACCGGCCACCGCCACCACCATCACGGTGACCGATCCGGGTACGGTGTGTGTCGAGGTCGCGTCCCGAGCGGACAGCGGGCGCACGTCGGGGTGGGTGGACACCTGCGCCGGCTGAACCGATGCGAGATGGGGTGTGAGGCATGGGCCTGCAGGTCGAGTTCTGCGGTGAGTGGTACGACCTCGAGGAGGACACGCCGTTCCAGATCGGGCGCGAGGGCGACCTCGAGGTCGACGACAACCCGTACCTGCACCGACGGTTCCTCACGATCAACCACCACGAGGGCCTGTGGTGGCTCGAGAACGTCGGGTCGAGGCTGTCGGCGACCGTGTCGGACGGCGAGGGGAACGTGCAGGCCTGGCTCGCGCCCGGCGCGCGGCTGCCGCTCGTGTTCGCCCACACGACCGTGCTGTTCACCGCCGGGCCGACGACCTACGAGCTCGGCATCGTCGGCGACGAGCCGACGTTCACGTCGTCGGTGAACGAGCACACCGAGGTCGGCGAGACCACGATCGGGCCGGTCACGTTCACCGAGTCGCAGAAGCTGCTCATCCTCTCGCTCGCCGAGCCCGTGCTGCGCGGCCGGGGGAGCACGGCGTCGATCCCGACGTCGGCCGACGCCGCCAAACGACTCGGCTGGAGCATCACGCGCTTCAACCGCAAGCTCGACAACGTCTGCGAGAAGCTCAGCCGGCACGGCGTGCGTGGGCTCCGCGGCGGTCAGCAGCAGCTGGCCGTCAACCGCCGGGCACGCCTCGTGGAGCACAGCGTCGCCTCGCGCCTGGTCGTCGCCGCCGATCTCGAGCTGCTCGAGAAGAACGCGGAAGAGGCGGCGGCCGCCGCCGCGGCGGAAGCAGAGCGGCAGGCTCAGCCTGCGGCGGCCGAATGAGGCTCCGCGCTTTCCGCGGAGTCTGATCTGCCCATCCGGGCAGCACGAATTGCGCCGGTAGGATCGCTGTTCGGCGCCCCTGATCGCACGACGGCTGGGGCGAGGGCGGAAGTCGTGTCGTGACGGGGGAGTGAGCGCATGCCTGCGAGGCGTCAGCGGTGGTTCCGCGACCGCCGGCGAGTGGCGAGCGCCGTCGTCGTCGCGCTGGTGGTCGGCACCATCGCCGCGCTGTCGCTCAACTACCGCGGCGTCGCGACCGCCGACGTCGATCTCAACGACGGCGGCGTCTGGGTCACGAACGACAACAGCGTTCTCATCGGCCGCCTCAACTACCCCGTCCGCAAGATCGACGCGGCGTTCGCCGCGCTCGCGCGCGACATCGACGTGATCCAGCGCGAGGACGAGGCGCTGATGCTCGACGGCTCCGCCGGCACGGTCCGCCGGGTGGACACCGCGAACGTCGTCTTCACCGGTGCCGCCGTGCCGATCCCCGCCGGTGCGGACATCGGTCTCGGCGACGCCGCCGTCGCCGTCCTCGACCCGGCCGACGGCCGGCTGTGGGTCACCTCGCCAAGCACGCTCGCCATCATCGCCGAGGCGACCGTACCTGCCACGTACGAGGTGGGCGAGGGCGCCCACATGACGATCGCCGATGACGGCACGGTCTTCGTGCTCGACGTCATCGACAACGAGATCCTCACGTTCACCCCCGAGGTCTGGGGCGCCCTGAGCGCGGCTGCGGCCGACGAGGGCGCCGAGGCGGCCGAGGGCGGCTCGCCCGCGAGCGCCGAGCCGGAGGCGTCCGACGGCGAGCCGGCCGAGGACGCGAGCGAGGCCGTGCCCGACGCGACCGTGCTCGGCGAGGACGTCGACCTGACGAACTCCGACGTGCAGATCGCCGCGATCGGCGACGCGCCGGTGGTGCTCGCACGCGACCGGGAGACCGGCGCGACGACGCTGCTGCAGCCCGACGCGGACCCGATCGACCTCACGGGTCTGGGGCTGGACCTGACCGGCGCCGTCCTGCAGGCCACCAGCGTGAGCGGCACCTCGGCCGTCATCGCGACCAACGACGGCGTGGCGGTCGTCCCGCTGGACGGCGGCGAGCCGCGCGTCGAGCAGGTGCAGCAGACCGGCACGCCGGTGCAGCCGGTCCAGGTCAACGGGTGCGTGCACGCGGCCTGGGCGGGAGACGTCCCGACCTACCTGCGGATCTGCGGCGACGGCGACGCCGAGCCGCAGGCCGTCCCGGAGGCGCTCGCCGGGACCGAGCTGGCGTTCCGCGTCAACCGCACCAACGTCGTCCTCAACGACCTGCGCACCGGTGACGTCTGGATGCTCGAGGACCAGCTGATCCTCGTGGACAACTGGGAGGAGATCAACAGCCAGAGCACCGAGGAGACCGAGACCGACAAGCCCTCGGAGGAGCGGACCGACGAGGTCCCGCTCGATCGCGAGGCCGAGAACCAGGACCCTGTCGCCGAGCCCGACGACGTCGGCGCTCGCCCCGGTCGCACCGTGGTGCTGCCGGTGCTCGACAACGACTCCGACCCCGATGGCGACCTCCTGGTCGTCCAGTCGGTGACGCAACCGCCGGAGAGCTTCGGCGTGATCGAGCGCATCCTGGGTGGACGCGCCTTGCAGGTCCGGATAGCCGACGGCGCCACCGGCGCGGCCGAGGTCGAGTACACGATCAACGACGGCCGCGGCGGCGACGACACCACCACGCTGACCATCGCGGCGCACGGACCCGGGCAGAACACGGCGCCGTTCCAGACGGACGAGATCACCCCGCAGGTCTCGCTCGGCGAGTCCGTCGAGGTCAACGTGCTCGACGACGTCCGCGACCCCGACGGCGACGAGGTTTACCTCGTCAGCGTCGAGACCGACGAGACGCTCAACGCGCGGCTGCGGCCGGACGGCATCGTCACCCTGACCGACGCCGCCGTCACGACCGGGCCGAAGCAGGTCACCGTGATGGTCAGCGACGGTCTCGCCGCACCCGTCCCGGTGACGATCGATCTCCAGGTGCTCCCCGACGGCCAGCAGCCGCCGGTCGCGGTGTTCGACTTCAGCACCGGGTTCGTCGGCGAGCGGATCGAGGTCAGCCCGCTCGTCAACGACATCGACCCCGACGGCAAGCCGCTGGTGCTCGCGTACGTCGAGCCGACGACCGGAGGCGAGGTGGTGCAGGACAGCGAGAACGGCACCTTCACCTTCGAGGCCGGTTCGGCGGGCAGCCACTACGTGCTCTACACGGTCACCGACGACGACGGACTCACCGACGAGGGCCTCGTCCGCATCGACGTCGTCGCTCCTCGCGAGGCGAGGCCCGTCGCCGTGCGCGACACGGCGCTGCTGCCGCCGGGCGGGTCGGTCGCCGTCGACGTGCTCGACAACGACACCGATCCGGGCGGCGGCGTGCTGGCCGTCCAGAGCATCGACATCCCGCCCGGCTACGGGCTGCAGGTCGCGATCCTCGACCACCGCGTGCTGCGGATCACCTCCGAGCGCACCCTGAACGAGCCCGTGACGATCGGATACACCGTGTCCAACGGTGTCACCTCCGCCGAGGGCGAGGTCGTCGTCATCCCGCTGACCAGCGACGCGGACACCCAGCCGCCCACCCCCGAGGCCGACCAGGCCGCCGTCCGCGTGGACGACTACGTGACGATCCCGGTGCTGCGCAACGACAGCCACCCGAATGGGCTCGAGTTCGAGATCACCTCGCTCGACGACACCGACGACGTGCCCGGGTTGCCGTTCATCAGCGGCGACGTCGTCCGGTACGCCGCTCCGTCCGAGCCCGGGACGTACCGGTTCAGCTACAGCGTGACGGACGAGGCCGGCCAGGCCGACTCGGCCCAGATCACGATCTACGTCGAGGCGCGCGGCGACGAGGTCAACGCGCCACCGCGTCCCGCCGACGTCGAGGTGCGGGCGTTCGCCGGTGAGCGGATCCGGATCCCGATCGACCTCTACGGCATCGACCCCGACGGCGACTCGGTGCAGCTCGTCGGCCCCATCACGTCACCGGAGCGCGGACGGATCGCGGATGTCGGCGCCGGCTACCTGGACTACGTGGCCTACAACGCCGTCGACGGCGGCACCGACAGCTTCGACATCGCGGTGCGCGACCGGCTGGGGGAGATCGGCGTCGCCACGGTGACGGTCGGCGTCATCCCGCCGCCGACGACGAACCGCGACCCGGTCGCGACCGACGAGCGCATCGTCGTGCGTCCCGATCGCGCGATCCAGGCCGATGTGCTCGCCAACGACACCGACCCCGACGGCGACCAGCTCCAGTTCGGCTCCGAGGCCGTGATCGGCAGCGACGGCATCGAGGTGACGACCGAGGACGGGATGCTCTCGTTCGTCTCGCCGTCGGAGCCGGACAGCTACACGATCCAGTACCAGGTCACCGACAACCACGGCGGCGACGACGTCGGCACCCTGACGGTGGCGGTCGACCCCAACGCGGACCCGCTGCCGCCGGTCGCCGTCGACGACGTCGTGCCCGCCACGGCCCTCATCGACGCCGAGAACGTCGACGTCGACGTGCTCGACAACGACCGCGACCCCGACGGCAGCACCGACGACCTGGTCGTCGAGGTGCCGGACGCGGCGGACGGCGTCGTCGTGCTCGACGACGGCCGGGTCCGGATCCCGGTGCCGCAGACGCGTCAGGTGGTGACGTACAAGATCACCGACCCGGACGGCGAGTCGACCTACGCCTTCATCGAGGTGCCGGGCCTGACCGACACCGGGCCGGTGCTGCGACCCGACACCATGCTCGAGGTGAACTCGGGTGAGGAGCTCGTCATCGACCTCACCGAGCACGTGGTCTCGCTGACGGGCGGCGACATCCGCCTCTACGACAACGACGGCGTCACCGCGACGAACAGCAACGGCGGCCCGTACGTCCTCGACGCGTCCACGCTCACCTACACCTCGGCCGACGGCTACTTCGGCCAGGCGTCGATCACGTTCGAGGTCACCGACGCACCGGACATCAACGCGACCGGTGTGCTGACCTCGGTCCTCACCATCCCGATCACCGTCATCCCGACGACGGCGCAGCCGCCGACCTTCCGTAACGGCTCGCTGGCACCGGAGGCCGGGGGCGACCCGGAGACGCTCGACCTCGGTCGACTCGCCGCCGACCCCGACACCGAGACCGCCGACCTGACCTTCGACATCGGCGACGTGCCGGCCGGCTTCTCGGCGCAGATCGAGGACGGGCTGATCCTGGTCGCATCGACGGCACTGGACACCCCGCCGGGGACGACCGGCGAGCTCCCGGTGATCGTGAGCGACGGCGAGAACGAGGTCGAGGGTGTCGTCACGCTGACCGCGACGGAGACGAGCGCCGACCCGATCGTCGCGGTCGACGACGACCTCGGCGAGATCTACCAGGGCGAGTCGGTGACCATCGACGTGCTCGCCAACGACACCGACCCGGTGCCGCCGCGCACGATCGTCGACGCGCACGCGGAGTCCGGCTCGGGCGATGTCACCATCTCGGGCTCGGAGCTGACGATCACGCCGTCCGCCGACTTCGACGGCCGCCTGGTGATCGTCTACACCGTGCAGGACGGCACCGAGGACCCGGACCGCTGGGCGGAGGCGCGGGTCACGGCGACCGTGCTCGGCGCGCCCGACACCCCGTCACGGCCGATCATCGGCAACGTCGGCAGCCGCGAGGTCACGCTCGACATCACCCCCCCGAACAACAACGGCGCCCCGATCACCGCGTACGAGGTGAGCACGAACGACGGGCAGGTCACCACCTGCTCGAGCACCACGTGCCGGTTCACCGGGCTGACCAACGACGTGACCTACACGTTCACCGTGGTGGCGATCAACGAGGTCGGGCGCTCGGAGCCGAGCGCGGCGTCCGCGGAGGCGCGGCCGGACCAGGCGCCCGACCCGGTGGCCGCGCCGTCGGTCCAGTACGACGACAGCCAGCTCCGGCTGTCCTGGAGGCAGCCGAACAACGAGGGCTCCGACATCGTCCGGTACGACATCCAGATCCGGCCGGCGACCGGTGGTCCGACGCAGGTCGACGTCGACGGCGGCACCCTGCAGTACACCTGGTCCGGGCTGCAGAACGGCACCGAGTACCAGTTCCGGATCCGCGCGGTGAACGACGCGCCCGATCCGGGCGACTGGGGCGAGTGGTCACGCCCCGAGTACCCGTCGGCACCGCCGGCGGCTCCCGCGGCGCCGACGATGGAGCGCATCGACAACCCGGCCGGTGGGCAGGTGCAGGCCAGCTGGACCGCGCCCGCGGACAACGGCGACAGCATCGACGTGTACCACGTGACGCTGTACCGGGACGGCGCCTCCTACCGCACCGTCGAGGTCGGCGCGGGGACCACGACGCGGGTCTTCGACGTCGAGAACGGTCACGACTACAGCGTCAGCGTGGTCGCCGAGAACCGGTCCGGGCGGGGCCCGTCGTCGCCGCAGTCGTCCGCCGTGACCTCGTTCGGTCAGCCCGGTCAGGTCGGTGGCGTCTCGATCCGACCGACCGGGAACAGCGGGCAGCTCGAGGTCACCTACGGCACACCCGACGACAACGGCCAGGCGATCCGCCGGTTCGAGTACCAGCTGGTCAGCGGTGGCAGTGGCAGCGGCACCCTCGGCGCCAGCCCCGCCGTCATCGGTGGCCTCGCCAACGGCACGAGCTACACGCTGCAGGTCCGCGCCTGCAACACCTACTGCGGGTCGTGGAGCGCCGTGTCCAACGCCGCGTCGCCGTACGCGCCGCCCGCGACGCCGCCGGCGTCGGGCTCGATCTCGTCCTCGCGCGGGTCCGGCGAGGACGGCCGCACGGTCTCGTTCGCATGGAACTACCCGGCGAACAGCAACGGTGCCGCGATCACCGCGGCCCAGATCAGGATCGACGGCGACCAGCGCAACGCGAACCGGACCGGCTCCGTGACGGCCACCGGCGACTGGGAGCAGAACCACACGTTCCAGCTGCGGGTCCAGAACGAGCACGGCCAGTGGAGCGACTGGTCGACCGTGCGGAACCAGCGGGCCGGCGCCGACCCGACGCCTCCCAACCCTCCGGGGATCACGGCGATCCAGGGCGACAAGCACCAGTCCAGCACGTGCACGGACAGCTCGTGCGCCTACCTGGCCTTCACGTATCGGAACTTGCCGAACGCGAGCTACAGCATCGTGATGTCGACCGACGGTCCCTACGGCTTCAGTCGCTCGTACAGCGCCACCCTGTCCGGTGACGGCCGCTGGCAGGTGCCGTCCGGTGGAGCTCACTTCGGCTACCCCGGCGCGACGTACACCGTGGTCATCACCGGCGGAGGCAACACCTACCGCGACTCCATGACCTGGCCCAACAACTAGCGCGAGACGACCGAGAGGCACGCATGACCATGTCCGTCACCCCCACCACCACGGCGGGGCAGGCGCAGCAGTTCGCCGACACGTTCGAGCGTCTGGTGAGCAACATCGAGCGCGCCGTGCTGGGCAAGGACCACGTGGTCCGACTGGCGCTGACGTGCTTGTTCTCGGGCGGGCACCTCCTCCTGGAGGACTTTCCCGGCACCGGGAAGACGTCGCTGGCGCGTGCGCTCGCCGCGACCGTGCAGGCGAGCCACAGCCGCATCCAGTTCACGCCGGACCTGCTGCCGTCGGACGTCACGGGTGTGACGATCTTCGACGAGGCCAAGCGCGAGTTCGTGTTCCACGAGGGCCCGATCTTCTCCTCGGTCGTGCTGGCCGACGAGATCAACCGCGCCTCTCCGAAGACGCAGTCCGCGCTGCTGGAGGTGATGGAGGAGGGCCGGGTGACGGTCGACGGCGTCTCGCGCGCCGTGCCGACGCCGTTCATCGTGCTCGCGACGCAGAACCCCGTTGAGCAGGCCGGTACCTACAAGCTGCCGGAGGCGCAGCTCGACCGCTTCCTCATGCGCACCTCGCTCGGCTACCCCGACCAGCGAGCGACGATCGAGATCCTCGCGGGCGCCGCCGTCCGCGACCGCACGTCGGCACTGCAGCCGGTGATCCACGGCGACGAGGTGAGCAGCCTCGCCGAGGTCGCGGCGCACGTCTACGTCGACGGTGCGGTGCTCGAGTACGTCACGCACGTCGCTGAGGCCACCCGGATGGCCCCGGAGATCGCGCTCGGAGTCAGCGTGCGCGGCGCGCTGGCGCTGGTGCGGTGCGCCAAGACCTGGGCAGCCGCGCACGGTCGGCACTACGTCATCCCCGACGACGTCAAGGAGCTCGCCGAGCCGGTGCTCGCGCACCGGATGGTGCTCGACGCCGAGACCGAGTTCGAGGGCGGCACCGCGATGACGTCCCTGCAGCGCATCCTGGGCGACATCGCGCCGCCCGCCCAGCGATCGGAGTCCTGAGCCCACCATGACCGCACCTCCGTCCGCCGACACCCGGCGCCCCGGCTCGGCCGTCCCGGCCGTCCCGGCCGCCACGGGCACCGGTGTCGCCGGTGTCCGCACGGACACCGGGAGCACGCTGTCGCGGGCCGTGACGAGCCTCGTCGACGGCGTCAAGCGGTCGTCGACGGCGATCTCCTGGGTGAGCCGGGCCGGGTGGGTGGTGCTGGCCACCGGTGTGGTCGCGCTCGTGGTGGGCCAGCGGTTCGCGTGGCTGGAGGTGATCGTGCTCGCGGGCGCGATGCTCACCCTGGTCGTCGGCGCGGCGGCGTTCGCGATCGGGCGACACCCCTACCGCGTCACGCTGCGGCTGCGCGAGGGCCGGGTCGTGGTGGGGGAGCGCGCCATGGGCGCCATCGAGGTGGCCAACGTCAGCCACCGCACCGTGCTGCCGGCCCGCATCGAGATGCCGGTCGGGGCGACGCGCGCGTCGTTCGCGCTGCCGACGTTGTCGGCCGGGGCCGAGCACGACGAGCTGTTCGCCATCCCGACCGAGCGGCGGGGCGTCATCACGGTCGGGCCGGTCTCCTCGGTGCGTGGGGACCCGCTGGGCCTCATCAGGCGCGCGGTGGTCTGGACGGATCCGCAGGACCTGTACGTGCACCCGCGCACGATCTCCATGGGCGGCTCGGCGGCCGGATTCCTGCACGACCTCGAGGGGCGAGAGACGCGCGAGATCACGAACGCGGACCTCTCCTTCCACGCTCTGCGCGAGTACGTCCCCGGTGACGACCGCCGATACGTGCACTGGCGCAGCTCGGCGCGCACCGGGACGCTGATGGTGCGCCAGTTCGAGGAGACCCGGCGCTCGCACCTGGTGCTGGCGCTCTCGGTGCAGGAGCGCGACTACGCCCAGCCCGACGAGATGGAGCTGGCGATCAGCGCCGTCGGCTCGTTGGGTCTGCACGCCCTGGGCAGCGAGGCGGACCTGACGGCGATGACGAGCGTCGAGGTGCTGCAGCACCGGACGCGTCGGCAGCTGCTCGACGAGCTGACCCGCATCGAGGAGGTGCGGACCCCGACGACTATCGTCGACCTCGGGCGCACCATCAGCCGCGACGTGCAGCGCGCGACCGTGGCCGTGCTGGCGTTCGGCTCGGCGGTCACGCCGCACCAGATCCGCGCCGCCGGTGCGGTGCTGCCGGTCGGTGTGCGCGCGCTCGCGATCCGCGCGGACCTCTCCGCCGACGCCACCCTGAGCGCTCAGCGGCTCGGCAACGTCACCGTGCTGACGCTGCCGTCGCTGGAGGAGCTGCCCCGCGGGTTCCGGAGGCTCGAACGATGACGGCCGCCCCCGTCGCGCCCCCCGCCGGGCGACGCGCGCGCCGCGAGGCGGCGCCGTCGTCGTCCTGGTCGACCTGGTTCACCCGGGAGCGGGTCGTCGCGATCGCCGTCCCGCTGGGCCTGGTCGTGCTCGCGACCGCACCCCTGCACGCCGTCTACCTGACGGCGGCGATGTGGGTGAGTGTCGTCGCCGGTGCTCTCCTGGGGACCGTCATCGCGGTGGCCGGCGCGATCAGGCGGTGGCCGACACTGACGGTGCTGGCCTTCGCGCTGCCGACGTTCTTCCTCTTCGGGGCGCTCGCCGCGCCGTCGACCACGATCGGGGGCGTCCTGCCGACGCTGACGACGTGGCGCCTCATGGGACAGGGCGTCGTGACCGTCTGGAAGCAGGTGCTGACGATCGCGCCGCCGCTCGGGACGACCGGGGCGCTGCTCCTGCTGCCGTACCTGCTGGCGTTCTTCGGGGCACTGATCGCCGTCACGGTGTCGGTGCGGGCGACACGCTGGTCGCTGAGCCTCCTGGTGCCCGTGGTGGTCGGGCTGGCGGCGATCCTCTTCGGCACCCGGTCGCCGGTCGCGCCGGGTGTGCTCGGGGTCGTGGCGGTGGCCGTGTCGGTCACGTGGGTGGCGTGGCGGGCGAAGCGTCTGGAGCTCCACCGCGTCATCGCCGTGCCGTTGGTGATCGGTCTGGTCGCCGTCGGGGGCACGGCGACGGCGTTGATCGGTCAGCCCGCCGGGCCACGGTTCGTGCTGCGCGACCTGATCGATCCGCCGCCGGACCCGCAGGACTACACGAGCCCGCTGTCCGGCTTCCGGCGCTACGTCGACGCGCTGGCCGACGAGACGGTGTTCACCGTGGCGGGCATGCCGTCGACGACGGAGCGGGTGCGGCTGGCGACGATGGACAGCTTCGACGGGCACGTCTGGGGCATCACCTCGGCGACATCGGCGGGCAGCGGGACGTTCAGCCGGACGGGCGAGCGCCTGGTGACGTCGCTGTCGCCGGAGGCGTCGACGATGGACGTCGAGGTGGGCGCGTACACGGGTGTGTGGCTGCCGACGATCGGGGCCAGCGAGGACGTGGACTTCACGGGCGCCCGTGCCGAGGCGCTGATGGACAGCTTCTTTTTCAACCGGACCACCGACACCGGACTCGTCACGGACGTCCTGCGCGAGGGGGATGGCTACGTCCTCGTGGCGGACCCCGCCGCCGACGTCGTCGACGACCCGGAGCAGGCCCCGGACGACTCGCTGCTGCAGGCGCAGGTGCAGGCGATCACGATGCCGGAGCCGGTGGACGTGCCCGACGTCATCACCTCGCTCGCGTCCGAGTACTCCAAGGGTGCGCGCGCCGACTACGAGCGGGTCAACCAGATGGCCAACCGGCTGCGGCTGTCGGGGTTCTTCTCGCACGGTCTGGAGGGCGAGGCGGAGTCGCGGCCCGGGCACGGCGCCGGCCGGCTCGAGGAGATGTTCTCGAGCGAGCAGCCGACGGGTGACGCGGAGCAGTACGCGGCGGCGCTGGCGCTGATGGTGCGGGAGCTCGGCCTCCCGGCGCGGGTCGTGATGGGGTTCGACGTCTCCGACGCCGTCCGCGACGGCGACGCCGTCGAGATCACCGGATCGGACGTGACGGCGTGGGTCGAGGTGCCGTTCGAGGGCTACGGGTGGATGCCGTTCTTCCCGACCCCCGACGAGAACCAGGTGCCGCAGGTCCAGGACCCGGACCCGCAGGACCGGCCGGAGCCGCAGGTGCTGCAGCCGCCGGAGCCACCGCAGGAGCCGCCTGTGGTGCCGCCGCTGGACCGCGGTGAGGCGCCGACGCAGCAGGACCGTCCCGACGAGGAGCTCACGGTGCAGCAGATCCTGCTGTACGTCCTCGCCGTCGGTGTCCCCCTGCTCGTGCTGGCCGCGCCGTTCATCCTCATCGCGGCTCTCAAGGCCAGGCGCTGGCGTCGACGGCGGGGGACCGGGCCGCCCAGCTCTCGCATCGCGGGCGGCTGGGCCGAGCTGTCGGACCGGGTGCTCGATCTCGGAGTGAGTCCGGGTCGCGGCGCGACTCGTCGCGAGGCGGCGATCGTGTTCGACCGCAGCCTCCTGGGTGCGGGAACGGGAGCCGGAGCGGGTGTCACGGGCACGCTCGCACGACGTGCCGACTCGGGCGTGTTCTCTCCCGAGCCGCCCTCGCAGGCGGAGATCGACGCCTACTGGGCGGACGTGGCGACCGCCGTGAAGGAGGCCGGCCGGAGCGTCTCGTGGCGGCGTCGTCTGCGCGCACGGTTCTCGCTCCGGTCGCTCCGGAGGAAGCGGTAGACGGTACGCAGCGACGAAGCGTTACCTTCTCGGTCGAGTCGAGCGGCACTGCCGAAGCCGTGCGCCGTGTGCAAGACTGCTCAGTGGCTCCGGCAGCCAGCCGCCTGGCCTCGATGCAGCGCTCGAGGATGGTGAATGCCGGAACGAGCGTGATCCTCCACCGGACCCGTGAACATCCGAGTCGGCGCGCGGACCGGCAACCCAGGCTCCTGGCACGAGAGTCGCGCGGCGAGGACGATCGTCATGGCAACCGAGATCACGACGCACGACCCCAAGGCGATGGCGCGCCGCCTGCGCGCGGCACTGGCCGAGCACGGCATCGAGATCGGGCACTCCCGCGCGCTCGAACTCGTTGCTCGTGCGTGCGGTGCCCGAGACTGGAACACCTTCGTCTCACGGCGAGAAGCCGGGGGCGTGTCTCCGCAACCAGCGGTCCCCCTGTTGCGCATGATCGACTGGACGGCGACCCGGCGGCACTACGTCGAGCTCCTTGACGCGACCGTCAACACGATCTCCGACGACGGCGACCACACGCCTCGCTACGTCACCCTCACCCTGCCTGGCGGGGCGCGACTGCACCTGAGTGAGCACCACGGCGACGGCACACCCGGCGCGTCGGTCCTGGTGGCCGTGGCCGACCTCGACGCTCACCTCGCTTCGCTCACCAGCACCGGCCACGGCACGCCGCTGGCCATCGCCGATACCGACCGTGGCCGCAGCATCACGGTCCACGATCCGGCGGGCAATCGCCTGGTGTTCGTCCCGGCGGACGAGGCCGGCCGTCGGGTCGTCGCGGACGTCCCGCCGATCGTCCATCACGTCGACCTGCCGATGTCCCCGATCGAGGCCTTCGAACTCGTCACCTCCTTCTCCTGGTGGCACGACTACGGCTTGGCCGACGGCGGACACGCGTCGATCGACGACGGCGCCGTCGTCTTCCACAACCCCGACGGCGACCTCACGATCGGTCGCGTGCTCACCTGGGAACCCGGAGTCCGTTACGCGCAGACCTTCACGCTCGCCCAGGACCCCGACGTCCCGACGACGTTGACGGCCACCTTCCAGGCGACGACCGAGGGCACACGCGTCCGGTTCGAGCACGGCGGGTGGACCGCGTCGAACTCCTCGCGCCGCGGCCACTTCAGCGACTGGCCGCTGATCCTCGCCGGCCTCACCGACGCGTAGCCAGCCATCGGTCACGCGCATGCCGCAGGGTCCAGCAGGGACCACAATGGGCGCATGCCGTCGTTCGCCACCTCGGGGTCGCGTCGGGACCCGCTGCTGCAGGATGCCGCGTCCTACCTCGAGGACACGGCGCCCGCCCGCGGCGGCCGCAACTCCCGGCCGCTGGCGATCCCGGCGCTCGTCACCTCCTACGTGGCCTCCGAGCGCACGCTGCTCGGTGCCGCCTCGGCGGCCTGCGGGGTGCTCGCCGGCGTGGCCGCCTGGTTCGGGCTGACCCAGCGGGATCAGGCCGAGCCGTCCGTCGTGCTCCTGGTGGTGGGGCTGGTGCTGGCGCTGGCGCTTCTCGCCGTCGCCGTCCTCCTCGGCGTGCGTGTGCTGCGCACCGGGGCGGTGACCATCGCCGCGCTGCAGCGCTGGCACGCGGTCGCCCCCGAGGTGCCGGTCCGCGGAGCCGACGTCCTCACGCAGGGCCCCGGGCTGGCGCGGCTCGTCCTCTCGGTCGTCGCGGTGCTGGCAGGCCTGGGCGCCGTCGTCGCCGGGCCGTTGCTGGGAACGTTCGCCACCCTCATGGGCGGCGCGATCGCCGGGCTCACGCTGCTGACCGCGGGAGCCGGTGGGCTGCTCGGCTGGTGGCGCGTCCGGGGGCTGCTGGAGACCGCCGCACCGCAGGACGGCAGCGACGCCTTCGCACCTGCTCCCCACGCCGCGCAACCAGGCACGCCCGGCTACGCGCCGCAGGCGCAGCAAGAGCCGTGGCGGCCCACGCCACCGCCGCCGACCACGCAGCCACCCTGGGCGCAGGGCTATGCGAGTGCGCCGTCGGCGCAGCAGCCGTACGCCAGCCCGTCCGACCAGGGGCGGCTCTACCCGCCCGATCCGTCTGCCCCGCAGCAACCCGTCCCCGCGAGCCGGCCCGTCCAGCCGCGTCCGGACGCACAGCCGGCGCCGGCCCCGTGGGCTCCGCCGCCACCGCAGCACCAGCCTCAGAATCAGCCGAGCGCGCCCTGGCAGCCGCCGCCCGGAGTCGTCGTCCCGGCGAACCCGGCCGAGACCTGGGGCCCGGCCGCGACCGTCGCCCCGCCCTCGACGTCGGCTCCGCCGTCGGCCGACGACGACCTCCACGACACGCGACTGGCCTCCGGCCTCGCCGACACCACGCTGGGCAGCCGGACGACCGGCGTCGTCGTGGTGCTCGCCGACGGCACGCCGCTGCGCGGCGAGGTGATCACCCTGATCGGTCGCGACCCGCAGCCGCGTGACGACGATCCCGAGGTCGAGCGTGCCCGCGTCGTCCACCCGACGGTCTCCAAGACCCACGCCGCGTTCCGCGTCACGGACACCAGCGTCCATGTGACCGATCGTGCGTCCACCAACGGCGTCACCGTCGTCGGGCCGGATGGTTCTCGACGGCGGATCGCCCCGTGGGCGGAGGAGGCGGTGCTCCCGGGCAGCGCCGTCCTGCTGGGCAGCTACCGCATCGAGGTGCGCGAGCAGGACTGACGGAGTCGCGCTGTCCGCGGTGTCCCGCCGTGCCGGGCGACCGCGCTACAGTGGGCGGGTGCGGACGATGCTCCTCCTTCGTCGCCGCGGCGGGGCCTCGTAAGGCCGGCTCCCTCGTCGCGGAGTGACGTGGTGCCCGGCCACCCGGCACGACCCGCATCCTGCGGAACCTAGGAGCCCCCAGCCATGAGCACCAGCTACACCACCTTCGGTATGCCGGTCGGCAAGTACCGACCGTTCCAGGACACGCCGTCGGCGATCGACCTCCCCGACCGCACCTGGCCCAGCAAGCGCATCACCCAGGCCCCGCGCTGGCTGTCGACCGACCTGCGCGACGGCAACCAGGCCCTCATCGAGCCGATGGACCCGGTGCGCAAGCGCAACATGTTCGACCTGCTCGTGCGGATGGGCTACAAGGAGATCGAGGTCGGGTTCCCGGCCGCCTCCCAGACCGACTTCGACTTCGTCCGGTCGATCATCGACGACGACGCGATCCCGGACGACGTCACCATCTCGGTGCTGACCCAGGCCCGCGACGACCTCATCGAGCGCACCATCGACTCGCTGATCGGTGCCCACCACGCCACGGTGCACCTCTACAACGCGACCGCGCCCGTGTTCCGACGCGTGGTGTTCCGCAACGACCGCGCCGCCACCAAGGACCTCGCCACCGACGGCACCCGGCACGTCATCGACTACGCCGAGAAGGTTCTCGACCCCGACACCGTCTTCGGGTACGAGTACTCGCCCGAGATCTTCATCGACACCGAGCCCGACTTCGCGCTCGAGGTGTGCGA
>JBMDXU010000195.1:0-23866 GCA_048594485.1 Pseudactinotalea sp.
GACGCCGCGCCCGTCTCGTCACCCGGCGCGGTGGTCGCCGTGGATGTCGGTGACGACCTGGTGGTGCTCAGCGCCGGCCCGCCCCTGACGGTCAGCCGCATCGGGCCGGACGGCACGACCCGATGGGAGCGGGAGCAGCCCGGGTACCTCAAGGAGTGGGACGTCCCCCGGCTGGACGTGGTCGGAGATCGGGTCTACGTCCAGTCGCAGCATCCCGCCGTCCTCGACGTCGACTCGGGCGCGTCGACGGCCGGAATCGACGAGTACACGTGGCTGATGACGCTGCCGTCCGGATATGTCCTCATCCGCTCGAACGCAGACGGGCAGATGCGTTCGATCCTCGATGCGGACGGACGGACGATCGTCGACGACGCACACTTCGTCGTCGACGACGACGCAGGGAGTGCCGTGACCATGCGTCGGGGCGACGCCGGGTTCGAGGTCGTCCGGGGTGAGGCGGCGCTCTGGCCGGTCCCCACCGCCGAGCACCCGCTCACCCGGATCGACGGCGTGCTGATCTTCCAGACGGTCAGCCCCGACGGCACCACGAGCACGCTGACCGGCCGTGACGAGCTGACGGGCGAGCAGCTGTGGCGCACCACGGACGCCACCCCTCACCTCCTCGGCGGCGGCTCCACCCTGCTGGCGAGCAGCGGGGACGGGGGTGCGTTGACGGGCCTCGATGTCGCGACCGGGACCACGCTGTGGCTGGAGGAGTACCAGCTGCAGTTCGGCGGCTATCTCCCCCTCCCGGACGGGCTCGTGACGATCGACGACGGCCGGGTGGTGCGGCTGCGATGGTGACGCCGGACGGACACGACCGCGCGGACGAGTTCGCGGTCGCCGTCGACCCCCCGTCGGATGTCGAGCCGTCGAGGGAACGTGGAGGTCGTCGCCGGGCGACGCCGACGCCGTGGGTGGCCGCAGCCGTCGCCCTGGTGCTCGTCGGATCGGCGACGGCGACCCCGCTCCCTGCGCACGTCCACGGGCGCGGCGACGGTGACGCCGTCGGGCTCACGGAGCTCGACCTGTCGTCGCCGCCGGTGGTCGAGTGGCTGGCCGAGGTCGAGAACGGCAGCGTCTCCTGGATCGGGGACGAGCGCGTCGTGCTCTCGTCGGCCTCCCCCGACGACGGCCGCGTGCTTGCCGTCTCCGTGGTCGACCTCACCAGCGGGGCAGTCGTGTGGACGCGGGACGATCAGGTCGAGGCCTGTCTTCCCGGCGACGTCGTCACCTGCACCGAACAACCGCGCAGCGCCGCGACCGAGCTGGTCGCGATCTCGACGGTCGACGGCGACACCGCCCGCGTGAGCGCTCCGTACGCCTGGAGCGGCGTCATGCTCGACGACGGCTGGCTGGTGGCGGAGTCGACGGGTGAGGATGACCTGGACCTCGTGCTCCGCGACCGCGACGGTCACGAGCGCTGGCGCCGCACGCTCGACGACCAGCCCGACCTCACGTCGGTCGCGATCGACGTGCGCGACGACGTCGCCACGATCTGGTTGATGAGCGTCTCCCCGGATGGCGGCGAGTCCACCCAGCTCGCCGTTGATCTCGCCGACGGTGAGCCGTTCGTCCCCGACGAAGCGGGATCCGACCCGATCCAGGACATCTGGGTGTGGGAGAACGAGGGCACCATCTCCGTCGTCCAGGTCGACCCGCGCTGGTACCGGACCGAGCTGCTCGCCTTCGACGACGACGACGGCGGTCCCGTCGTCCTCGAGCCGTCAGAGGGTTGGTCCGGAACGAACCTGGTGGCGACGCTGGCGGCCACGGGTGAAGAGCTGTGGCGTGTCAGCGGCTGCTTCCCACAGGGCCGGCTGCGGGGAGCGGTCGTGGCCACGTGCTACGAGGACGGGTCGACGGTCGGGATCGACGAGCTCACCGGGGCCGAGCTCTGGCGACGCGACGGGTACGCCGAGGTGCTGCTCGCGTCGCACGATCTTCTCGCCCTGCGCGGCGACGGCGGCACGCTCGACGCCATCGACCCCGGCACGGGCACATCGGCCTGGTCGATCCCGTTCCCCACCGGTCCGGACGGACCGGTCCTCATCGGCGACAGGATCCTGTCGCCGTCGGCCACGGACGTGACGATGCTGAGGTGGGAGAGCTGACGTGGGGACCGGCCGGGCTCTCTCGGCTCAGGGCGCGGGTGCGATGCCGGTCGGCCGGGGATGCGTGCGTCGCGTGACGAGATAGCAGCCGAGCAGCACGAGAACCAGCCCGACCACCTTGACGGCGGTGATCGGCTCGTGAAGGACGATCGCACCGGCGACCACGGCCACGGCCGGGTTGACGTAGGTGATCGTGGTCGCGCGCACCGGGCCGAGCTCACCGACGAGAGCGAAGAGCATGAGGAACGCGGCGGCGGTGCACACGAGGGCGAGCAGGGCGATGGCGAGCACCACACGCCCGCTGAGCACCGCCGTCGGCATCTCGCCGGTGAGGATCGTGAGCGGGAGGTAGACGAGCGCCGTTGCTGCCATCGCGACGGCGATGACGGCGCGTGACGGCAGGTGCGACAGGTGTCGCTGCAGGATGACGGGACCGATGGCGTAGCCGAGCACGACGACCCCCACCTCGAGCACGGCGACCAGGTCCGACCCGCCGACGTCGAGCCCGACCAGCGCGCCGACGCCCGCGATGCCGAGCGCCAGGCCCGCCCACCCCCGCACACCCATCCGCTCGGCGCGGCCCGTCAGCGCGGCGATCGCCAGCCCGACGAGCGGGACCGAGGCGATCAGCAGCCCGGTCGTGGAGCTCGGCAGCACCTGCTCGGCCCGGTTGAGGAACAGCCACGGGATCGCGACCTCCACCGCGGTGAACGCGAGCACCGGTCGCCAGTGCGCCAGCACCGCGCGCACCTCGCCGCGCGCCAACGCGATCGGCAGCAACAGCACGGCCGCGAGCGTGGTGCGGATGAGCACGAGCGCGACAGGGCCGACCTCGGTGAGCGCGATCTTGATCAGCAGGTAGGGGATGCCCCACGCGATCCCGAGTCCGACGAAGAGCAGCAGCGCGCGGCGGGTCACGCGCAGATCGTCCCACCGCGCACCGACAGCGGCACACACGCCTGGTCAGGCGGCGACCGCCGAGGCACAATGGGCCATGGTCGACGTCGACGAGTTCGAGCTCGACGACACGCGCGCCGGCGGCAGCTGGCCGGCGCCGACCCCGGCGAACCCGTCGATCGGCGAGCGGACGTCGCACGCCTCGCTCTGGGTCGGGGCCGCCGTGCTGCTCATCCTCGTCGGGTCGGTCTCGGCCCCGACCGGTCTCACACCCGCCGGGGCGCTCCCGATCGACCGGATCGGGATGATCGACGGCGACCTGCGCACCGAGCCCGAGGTGGTGTGGACGGCGTCGGTGCCCGACGGCGCCGCGCGGTGGGGCGACCGGGCGGAGGTCGTCGTGCTCGACGGCGTCGCGATCGCGATCGACTCCCAGGTCACCGCCGTCGACCTGGACACGGGCGAGCAACGATGGAGCCAGCGCATCGATGTCTCGGCGTGCGCCGTCCACGAGGCGGTGACGTGCGTGCAGTCCGCGGGTGAGGCGGACGCCGTCGTGGTGCGGCTGAGCCCCTCGGGTGGTGCCGCCTACGTGCCGGTCCCGGGAGCGCTCGCGGCAATCGACGCCGGTGACGACGTCGTCGCCGTCAGCGGCGACGGGCCCTACGTGGTGCAGCGGGTCGCACCCGGCGGCGGCGTCAGGTGGGCCGAGATGCTCCCGGTCGAGATGGTCGTCGACGGCAGCGCGGGGCTCGACCTGTTCGTCCTCGACGACCGGCTCCACGTGCAGGCCGGCCTCAGCACGGTGCTCAGCGTCTCGACCGGAGCCCGGCACGAGGGCGCCGACGAGCTGTGGCTGAGGCGGACCCCGATCGGTCTCCTCGGCTACCGCTTCTCCGATCCCACCGGCGCCGACATCCGGCTGCTCGACGCGAGCGGCCGCGTGCTCCACGACGAGATCGAGGCGGTCCCCGACGACCAGCCGGACGGCGGCGTCGGGATCGTCGTGGACGGCAGCCGGCCGGCGCAGGTGATGCGAGGTGGCACGACGCTCTGGAGCGTCGACGACGGCGAGAGCCCGGTCGCCCGCATCGACGGTGTGCTGATCTGCGCGGCATGGGACCACACCAGCGGTCTGGGTCTGGTGGGTCGCGACCTGCTCACCGGTGAGGAGCTGTGGCGCTCCGACTTCCAGCCACGATCGTTCCTCGGCGGCGGTGCCGGCTACCTGGTGATCGACCCTCCGGGCACGCTCGCCGCCGTCGACGTCCACACGGGGGCGCTGCCCTGGCAGCTCGAGCTCGACGGCTGGATCCGCTCGTCCGTCGCCGTCCCCGACGGTCTAATCGTCCTGACGTCGACAGGGCTCACACGCGTGCGCTGGTGATCGGCACGACGCCCATCGCTGGTGGCCGACGCCCTCCCGCCGGTGACGGCGTCCGACAGGTCTGGGATCATGAGGACGTGCAGGCGGGCGACCTCGACGAGTTCGATCTCGCGCCGGCCGATGCCACCCCACCCGAACCCCGTCCGACGACGCAGGGGCGCGCTCGCCGGCGCGCGTCGCCGCTGCCGTGGGTCGTGGCGGCCGTCGCCCTCGTGCTCGTGGGCGCCCTCAACGCGACCCCGACCCCGCTGGTGGCCGGACGCGGGTCCGGGCAGCCGGTCGGGCTCACCGAGCTGAACCTCGATGTGGCACCGCAGGTGGTCTGGCGGACCGCGGCGGGCGCTGAGGATCTGGGGATCCACTCCGATCGCACCGTCGTCACGATCAGACTGACCGAGACCGAGACGCGGTTCACCGGCCGCGACCTCGCGACCGGCGAGACCGTCTGGACGCACGACGACCGCGACGGGACGTGCCAGGCGCAGACGATGACGTGCGTCGACGACGCCGGGGAGCGTGACGCCGTCGTCGTCGAGCTCGATCCCGCCGACGGCACGCAGACCCGGACACCCCACGCGGGCACGATCGCCGCCATGGCCACGCCTCGTGGCCTGCTCGTGGTCGAGGCGAGCGAGTCCGAGGTCAACGGGATCGTGCTGCTCGCACCGGACGGCAGCGAGATATGGCGCACGATCGGTGCCATCGAGGAGGGTGACGCGGTCGGATCGCTCTTCCTCCTCGACGACGAGCAGGTCCAGGTGGGCATGGGCACGATCCTCGATCTCGCGACCGGCGAGCCGCCGGACATGGAGGAGGCGCCGTACTTCTGGACCGGGGAGATCGAGGCCGATCCGCTCGTCGGAGGCGGCTGGCTCGTCCACGCCCCCGAGGGCGACGTCCTCATCGACCCCGACCAGCTCTTCCTCCAGCTGGACGACGACGTCGGCGGCCCGATCACCCTTCACTACGCGGCGGACAACGCCGTCTCGGCACGGGTCGGCTCGACCGAGATCTGGCGTGCGGAGCTCGACACATGCTGGCCGATGGCACGGCTGCGAGGTGTCATCCTCGAGGGCTGCGCGGAGGGCGACGACGTCGTCGTGGTCGGGCGGAGCGAGCTCACCGGCGAACAGGTGTGGGGTCCGGAGCCCGGCGGGTGGCTGCTGCTGGGGTCGGACGACGTGGTGGTCATCGTTCACGAGGGTGAGCTGATCGGGATGGAGGCCGTGAGCGGCCGCACCCTGTGGAGCGTGCCGACCGGCTCGGGCACGGTCGGCTACGCGGTCCAGCTCGCCGACGGCGTCGTGACCTCGACCGGCAGCCAGCTCCTTCGGCTGCGCTGGGTGGGGTAGCCCGCGTCAGTAGACGTTGCCACTCTCCCGGAAGTCGCGCCAGACGTTCTCGAAGAAGTCGTCATCGGCCGGGATCGGTCGAACGGGTCGCCAGCGGAACACGGGCCGGCCGGCCCTGTCGTCGTCGGCCCGTGCGACCGGCTCCGTCCACGCCTCGTCGAGAGGCGCGCCGTCGCGCACGAAGGCGGCCTCCTGGACCTCGTGGTCGAGCGCGCCGCCGTCGAGAGCGAACCGGAACAGCTCGGGCAGATCGAGCGGGGCGGTGGCGTCGTCGCCGTACCCCACCTGCGGGAGGTCGCCGTCGGCATCGGTGTAGAGCACCGAGCCGCGCGAACGGCCGCCGTGGTCGACGTAGTCCTTCATCGCCGACAGGTACACGTACGCGGTGGTGAGGATGTCACGCACGAGGAAGGTGCGGTTGACGGATCGGCGTGACCCGCCGTCCGCGCTGACCGTGTCCGCGTAGTCCGAGAGCCAGTCGTGCACCTGCTGCAGGGCCTCAGCGATGGAGTCGGCACTGCGCACCGGGCCGGCCTTGGCGCTCATCAGATCCTGCACCTCGCGCAGCAGGTCACCGGTGTTGTCCTTCACTCCGGAGGCGGCACGCGCTGTCGCCGCCGAGACCAGGTCGGCAGCCTCGGACACCACCGGCTCGACGGCCTTCATGAAGGACGCCTGGTCGATCGGGTCCTGCGTGCGGGCGGCAGAGACGAACCGCGCCGCACGCGTCGCCCCGACCTGCCCGGAGTTCAGCGCAGCGCCGCCCGGACGGTAGACGCCGTGGGCACCACCGGCCTCGCCGACCGGGAAGAAGCCCGGCACGTTCGACTGCCACCATGCGTCCACGAGCAGCCCGCCGTTGTTGTGCTGCGCGCAGACGTCGACCTCGAGCATCTCGGTCTCGAGGTCCACGTACGGGTTCTTGCCGAGGTAGAACTGGTACGCGGGCTCGTTCATGTGCCGCAGCCGCTCGATGGGCGTGCCGAACAGGCAACCGGCCCGCTCCAGGTACTCATAAGCCTCGGGCGACAACACGCTCGGGTCGAAGTCGGCCTGCACCGGGTTGGCGCGGAAGTCGAGGAACACCCGGCGGCCGCGGAGCACGGTCTCGCGGTACACGAGCAGGTCGATGAGGCTCGACCCGTCGCGTGCCTTGCGGATGTCGAAGGGCCACTGGTAGCCCTTGAGGAACACGAGGCTCATCAGACGGCCGTAGTCGTCGATGGTCTCGGTGAGGAACTCGCGTTCGTCGCCTCCGTCGGCGTCGGTCGAGACGAACCGCGGGATCACCTGCATGTAGGTGCCCGAGACGTTCCAGCGCGGCTTGGTCGAGGCCAGCCCGAACTGCCACTCGGTGAGGTTCTTGCCGTGCACGCCGGCGCGGTACGCGGCACCGCTCGCACCCCACTGGCCGTTGGGGAACACCCGGGTCGCGTAGATGCCGGCCGGCCCGCCGGTGGCGTAGACGATGTTCGTGCAGCGGAACAGCAGGTAGGGGCTGCGCCCGTCACCCGGCTTCACGTCGGTGCGGAAGACCAGCAGGCCGACGACGGCAGCGTCCGCGCCGCCGTCCGGATCCCGCACGAGGTCGACGACTCGGCACTCGTCGTAGACCGGCGTGCCGTTGCGGGCGACCTTCTTCTCGAGCTGCGCGACCATCGAGCGCGAGGTGTAGGGGCCGACGGAGGTGGCCCGGCGACGCGGGTCGTGGTCGGTCTTGTACCCGATGAACTCGCCGTACCGGTTCTGCGGGAACGGCACCCCGAGGTCGCACAGCCGCAGGAACCCGCGGGCGGAGAGGGCTGCCTCGGCGAGGGCGTTGTCGCCGTCCATCGCCCCGCCCGAGAACAGCGTGTGGGCCATCTCGTGGACGCTGTCGTCGTCGCCGCCGGAGAGCGTGAGCTTGTAGTACGTCTGCTTGTCGCTGCCCGCGTTGCGCGACGACCCCGCGTTGATCTTGTCGGCGACCATGACGACGTCGGTCTGCCCGAACTCCCACAGCCGGTCGGCGGCGCAGTACCCCGCGGACCCGGTGCCGACGACGACCGTGTTCGCCGTCACGACGGGCACGTCGTGCCCGGCGATCGACAGCCGAGGCGCTGCGTCGGGGTCGCCGAGCACGACCTGGGCCGTGGCCTCCAGGTGCGCCGGCTCGAGACCGGGGTTGGCCTCGCCGTCGAGCGGTGTGGTCATGGTGGCCCTTCAGGTCACTGATTTCGTTGACGAATTGGCGGCGCCAGTTCGTCAACGAAATCGAAGGTGATGGCAGTTCGTCAACGAAATCAGAGGATGGGGATCTGCATGCCGCCGCCCACCGTGATGACGTCACCGGTGGAGTACGGCATGCGCTTGGCGGCGAGCTGGACGACGGCGCCCGCGACGTCGGCTGGGGTGCCCCACCTCGGCATCGGGGCCAGCCCGCCGGCGAAGAGCCCGTCGTACTTCTCCTGCACGCCCGCGGTCATGTCGGTCGCGATGACGCCGGGGCGCACCTCGTAGACCAGGACACCCTCGGGGGCGAGGCGGGCCGCCCAGAGCTGCGTGGCCATGCCGACACCCGCCTTCGAGATGCAGTACTCGCCGCGGTTGAGGCTGACGGTCGTCGCCGAGACCGACGAGACGTTGACGATCGTGGCGACCGGGGTGTCGGGCAGTCCGTCGACCGGGCCGCGCAGCTCGATGACGGCGTTCGCGAACCTCTGGGTGAGGAAGTAGGGGCCGCGCAGGTTGATGTCGAGCACCCGGTCGAAGCTCTCCGGGGTGGCGACGAGCAGGTCGTCACGGACGCTCGGCGCGACACCGGCGTTGTTGACCAGCAGATCGAGCCGCCCCCAGCGCTCGACGGCGGTGCGCACGTAACGGTCGTGGTCGTCGAGATCGGCGACCGAGCCACGCACGTAGATCACCTCTCCGCGCTCGCGCAGGTCGGCGATCAGCTCGGTCGGCTCCTCACGGGTGGCGAGGATGGCGACGGCGTACCCCTCCTCGAGCAGCGCCGTCGTGATCCCGAGGCCGATGCCTCGGTTGCCTCCGGTGACGAGGGCGACGGGCGCATCGCTGGGCACGCGGGAACTCCTTGCGGACGGGTCGACGGCGGAGACCCGCCGTTGACCATCCTGCCTCAGCGGGGTCGATTCGGCAAGCGCTTTCCGTGCGCAGGTCGCGCGACACCCTCCACCCCTGTCGCCCGCCCGATCAGTAGCCGACGACGTCCGGCCAGTGCAGCTCCACGCCGTGGCGCACGAGCCGGGCCTGGTAGTCGGCGAGCAGTCCGGGATCAGCGCGCACGGCCGTCGGGATCGTCCGCCGGTCGAGGCAGAAAGCGGCCAACGCACCGACCGCCTCGCCGATCCCCCACTCCACCGGATGCAGTCGGAAGGCACCGTTGGTGATGTGGGTGGTGCCGATGTTCTTGCCCGCGGGGAGCAGGTTCCGCATGCGCTGCGGGATGAGCGTGCCCAGCGGGATCTCGAACGGCGCCGAGGCGATGTCGAGGTAGTTGTCACCACCGGTCGTCGGGTGCAGGTCTATCCGGTACATCCCCACCCCCACCGCGTCCTCGAACGTGGCCGGGCGGCCGTGACCGCGCACCGCGATCGCCAGATCCTGCTCGACCACGGTCCGCTCGGCACGGATGCGCCGCGACTCGCGGATGTAGGGCGCCTGGGCGAGCCCGTCGTCCGTTCCCGCGATGTCCGGCCGCAGGCGGAGGCCGGGCCAGCCGGTCCCGCCATCGGGCCGGGGCGCCTCGGTCTGCAACCAGTACAGCATCGCCATCGACTGCGCGCGGGCGGCGCGCAGGTGGGCTTCGGGGTCGGCACCCGTCAGGGTTCCCCCGAGGTAGTCGATCATGGGCCAGTTGACGAGCACCACGTCGCTCGCGAACGCGCCCGGCTCGAACATGCGGCGCGCGAGGATACGGCGGAAGGTCCACAGCTCGGAGTCGCCGGCGCTGGAGCGCTGGTCGGCAGACCGCGCGAACGGGTCGTCGTCGATCGTCGGGGTGAACGTGCGCGTGTAGGCCTCCCTCGTGCGCGGGTCCGGCGCGGTCAGGGAGATCATCGGAGCGCCCCAGAAGTCGGGCTGGACGGCGCGCCAGTAGTCGTAGTCGACGGGGCGGTCGATCGTGTGGTCCTCCTCGACGTGATCGAGGACGAAGCACCAGCTGAACGCTTGCTGGTTCTCGGGCTGAGCGACCTGCGGCGCGCTCGGCTCACCCGTGTCGGTTCGCGCCTCGGAGCCGGTGACGTGCTCGGTGCCGGTGAGCGGGAGCAGGTCGCCCAGCTCGGTGGCGTCGATGACGACACGGGCCTCGATGTCGATGTCGTCACCGCTGTCCGTACGCCTGACCCGGACGGCGCGGACGGTATCGGCATCGACCTCGGCGGCCACGGGCTGCACCGGCTGCAGCAGCCGGATCCGACCGGAGGCCAGGTGGGGCGCCAGCATCCCGGCGATCGCGGCCACGCCGGCGCTCGGTTCCGCGCACACCCGGCTGACCAGCCCGGCCCCGGGGTTGAGCGCGGTCTCGTCCCGGGCCGCGGCGGTGAGCGGATACCAGCGCCGGTAGTGGTCGCGGATGCCCTCCCGCAGCCGTCGGTAGGAGCGCGAGCACCCGAACTGCTCGATCCACGTGTGCTCGTCGAGGGGGACGGCCTGGCTGGTGAGCTGCCCCCCGATCCACCGGTCCTCCTCGGTGAGCACGACGGTGCGCCCGTCACGGGCGGCGGCCAGCGCGGCCGCGACCCCGCCCAGGCCACCCCCGACGACGAGCACCTCGGTGCGCCACGTGGTCATCGCTCTCCCTCGGCGGATCGGTCGTGCGGCTCCCACCTCTCGGGCACCACGAAGTCCGCCCGGATCGTGGTCGCCCGCTGCGTCGCCGAGCCGCGCACCGCGATCACACCCAGCGGCAGCCCCGACGGGTTCGCCGGTCCCTCCGCCCCGTAGGCCGTCCATCCCGGCGGCAGCTCGAGCCGCATCGTGGGCGCGTCCGGGTGCTCCCAGGTCACCGTCACGATCCCCTCCACCGGCTCGACGTGCTGACCGTCGACCAGCCATCCGTGTCCGAGGTCGTCCTCCCCCAGCGCCACCTGCGCTCCCACCTGCGCGACCACGCGGCCGTCGCCGTGGAACAGCCACTCCAGCGCTGTTCCCGGTTCGCACGTCACGACCACCTCGTCGGACCAGCCGCCGTCGGTGAGCGCCAGCATCCGGGTCACCTCGGCGTCGTTCCACCGCGACCGCGCGCTCAGTGACCGGTCGTCGGCATGCAGCAGCTCTCCCGCGTGCTTGGGCTGCGGCCGATCGCCGACCACGAGCAGGTTGTGGGCCGCCTGCGAGCGCATCCACACAGTGATGTCGGCGCCGTAGCCGGTGGTGCCGAGATCCAGGCTCCGCCAGCTCCCGCACTCCGCGTCGACGGCGAGCTTGTCGTGGTGGTCGTGCCAGCCGGCATCCGGACCGAACCGCATCGCCACACGCACCCGCCCGCGCCGCAGCACCCCGACGCCCGGGCCCGGCCATACGAACGAGCCCGACCCCGCGCCGCCGTCGGCGGCTGGCAGCTGGTCCGGCCCGAGCACCAACCCACCCACCGTGTACCGCCCCGAACGCCAGGGGGAGGGACCGGCGACGCGTCCCGCGCCGACCCACAGCTCGACGGCGGCCGGCTGGGTCCTCACGTAGGGCGCCACCAGGTCCGGCCCGGCGCCCGGCAGCAGCGCGGAGGCGATCTCGGCCGTCTGCGTGAATGTGCCGAGGAAGGTGTCGGGCCAGCCGTCGCCGTAGGCCGGCACGCGGCCGTCGCTGTAGGCGAGCTCGGCCGGCGCCTGCACTGCGCGCAGCAGGCGCTCGCTCTCCTCGGGCGCCAGCGCCGTCGGCCCCGCCACCTCCACGAACGACAGCAACGCGTTCACTGCGTAGAAGTGGTAGTTGGGGTTCACCTCGAACCACAGTCCTTCACGATGGAGGCCCCGCAGGATCTGCTGACGCGCTCCGAAATCGCCCTCGGTGGCGACCGCCAGCAACCTGTCGTCCCCGGTGGCGACCGCGCACTCCGCCAGGGCCGCCACGATCCAGCAGTGGATGTTGTGGATCATCCCGAGCTGCGGCTCCAGGGTCGTCGCGACCTCGGCAGCC
This sequence comes from Pseudactinotalea sp., assembly GCA_048594485.1. Classification (GTDB taxonomy): domain Bacteria; phylum Actinomycetota; class Actinomycetes; order Actinomycetales; family Beutenbergiaceae; genus Pseudactinotalea. The sequence continues at coordinate 11,892 of JBMDXU010000195.1, forward strand.
AGGCTGCGCGCCGCCTCGTGCACGCGTTCCGGCAGAAGCTCGCCCGCCCAGCGCACCGATCGCAGCAGGCTGATCGTCCAGATCGACTCGTCGAGGTTCTGGGGCAGCACCCGGCCCTGGCCGACATTCGCTCCGTGCAGCTCGTAGGCCGTGTAGTCCCGGGCGTACCCGGTCACGATCTCGTCGAGGACGGCTACGGCGACGTGTCGCGTCTCCTCGTCATCCTCCAGCCGGGCGAGCAACGCCGCCCGCTGCGACTGGGCGGCCGCGTGGTTGTGCATCTTGGTGCGCCAGGCCCCGTCCCAGGGCTCGCCGGTGTACTGCCGACCGCACGCCGGGCAGACGTGCGCCTCGGGCGCGGCGGGGTCGAAGTGCAGGGCGCTGCCGTCGTCGTCGCAGAAGTAGTGGTGGGTCCAGGCGCTGGTGGTCTGCGGGCCGGGCACGGCCAGGTGCCGGCGCCAGTACGCGAAGTCCTCGCGCACGGCGTCGAGCGTGGCCAACGGCCAGCCGCCGGCGTCGACGCGAGCGCGCGCACGGGACCAGTCGGGGACGACGCTGCGGGTCGTCGAGTCGGTGGCCTGATGGGGGGAGAGCATGACGTCCTCGGTCGATCGGAGATGGATGGGCGGGCGAGTCATAGGTGGCGCCTGGGCTGACGGCTGGGTCCGAGGTGAACGGTCAGTCGGGGAGCACCCCGAATCCGCAGGGATCCAGCCCGCGCTGCCGTGCAGCCGTCAGGACCCGCTGCACCCGCTCCGGGGTGATGAAGTTGCGACCCTCCGCCAGGCCCTGCTCGCGCTCGGCGATGTCGTGCGCGAACAGGCAGAGGCTGCGGCCGGTGCGTGCGGCCTCGTCGAGCACGGCGAGCAGTGCCACGCCGTCATCCTCGCTCATCGCACCGCGTCGGCCTTCGTCGATGCCGCGAGCCGGCAGAACGCGGGAGGTCGCCGGGTCGTCGAGATCCACCAGCGCCTCGAGCGCACGGTCGTCATCGGACCGGGGCACCGTACCGCGCAACCAGGAGAAGCAGCCGGTGAGAGCCTCGTCGAGGTCCGCGCGGCGGCGGCCGAACGGGTAGGCGAAGTCGCGCGCGCCGAGACCGCGCTGCGCGAGCGCGTCGATGGACGGCGCGATCTCGTCCGACAGATAGGCGGCCAGACCGTGCTCGCTCACGTGCTCCGGGCCGTCGAGGTGCCGCAGACCGTGGCTCGCCACCGTGTGCCCGTCGCGCTGCAGCTCGAGAAGCCGGTCCGCCTGCGCGTCGGTGAGCCGGTCGGCGTGCGAGACGAAGAACGTCACCCGCGCTCCGCCGTCGAACACCCCACGGTGAGCGAACCAGTGATCGATCGTGTCGTCGTCGAAGGTCATCAGCAGCCGCGGCTGCGTCATCGGTCCTCACCTCGTGGATGTGGGGTGGCCACCGGCCGGTGCGGGCCCCCTGAGCACGCACCGGCCGGCGCGGTGGGGATCTCAGCCCTCGGCGTTCGCCGCGGCGGCCTCGGCGAACTCGTCGCGCATGGCGTCGCCGCCGTTCCGCTTCCACGCGGCAACCGCGTCGGTCCAGGCCGAGACCGGCTTGCGGCCGTAGAGGATGTCCGCCTGGATGTCCCCGAGCGTCGTCCCGATCTGGGTGCCCTTGCGCGACTCGGTCTCGCTGAAGAGCGTGGCCGAGGGGTTGGGGATCGCGGTGGGGACAGCCTCGTTCTGGACGTCGTACAGCGACTGGGCGATGTCGGGACGACCGGGCATGTAGGTCACCCACGGTCCCTCCCCGAGGTACTTGAGGCTGAGCTGGGTCTCGCTCTTGCCCTTGTCGTTGAGCACCGGCTCGCCGTCGATGACGTCGTGGTGCACGCCCTCGAGCCCGTAGTTCTTGAAGAGGTGCTCGGCGCTGCCGAACGGGGCAGCGAGATAGTTGAGGAAGTCCAGCAGCCCCTCGGCGCGATCGGCGGACTTGAGGCTGATCCCGGTGAGGTTGTGGGTGGGACCGGCGAGGTGGATGTCCGCGACGCCACCGCCATCCGCCTTCGGCGGCAGGATGACGTCGAGGTCCACGACCTGGTCGCCGGAGAGGTTGGCGAAGGCGGGCCACGCGCTGAAGGTGTCCTCGAGGAACCGGGTGGTGCCCGCGATCGTCCACGCCTGGCGCTTCTGGTTGTCCGAGGTCGCGGTGTCGGGGTGCACGAGCCCGTCGGCGTAGAGCTTGCGGCCGACCTCGAGGGCGTCGAGCTGGCGCTCGTCCTCGTTCGCGCTGACCCAGGTGCCGCCGTCGGTGCTCCAGCCGTTCGCGATGCCGAGCGACTGCCGGATGATCGCCATCGGCACGTTGGCCAACGCCCAGCTGGTGGAAGAGGTCAGCTCGACGAACATGCTGTGCAGGTCGTCCCACGACTGGGCGCCCGGGTCGATACCGGCCTCCTCCAGCAGGTCGTAACGGCCGTACAGCACGGTGCTGCTCTGGGCGCCGCGCGAGATGGGGACTCCGTAGATGCGGCCGCCGTAGACGCTCGACTTCCAGCTCTCGGTCGGGATGTTGGCCAGGAACGGGTACCGCTCGATGGCGTCGCCGCTGAGCAGATCGGTCAGGTCGGCGGCCCGCTCGTGCAGCAGCGAGGGCAGCCCGGGGATGCCCTTGGGCCAGAAGGTGAACAGGTCCGGCAGCCGGTCGCCGGCGACGGTGGTCTGGAACTTCTCGGTGTAGTCGCCGCTGGGGACTAGCGAGACGTCGTAGGTGACGCCGAGCCTCTCGTTGAGCGCCTGCCAGAACGCGTTCTTGTCCATCGACGGCGGCACCGGCGTGTTGGTGAGCGCGAAGGCGCTGATGTCCTTGCCGTCTCCGGGTGCGCCGTCGGTGAGCGCCTGGGGGTCGGAGGGGTAGGTGAGCATGGCGTCGCTGACACCGTTCTCGCCCGGCAGGTCCGCGGTGAGACCGGTGTAGGGGATGTAGGTGGGCAGCAGGACGCTGTTGTTCTCGGCTTGCGAGCCGGTGTCTCCGCGGCCTTCGTTGCTGCAGCCGGCCAGGCCGCCGCCGAGCGCGGCCAGGCCCCCGATGGCGAGTGTGCTCTGCAGCAGCTGACGGCGTGCGATCCGGATCTGTGACACGAGGAACTCCTTGGTGACGAAGGTGCGCCGCGACAGCGGCACGGTCGATGGCGGCGCGTGGACGGGTCAGCCCTTGACGGCGCCCGTGAGCATGCCTTTGGCGAAGTGACGCTGCAGGAACGGGTAGACGATCAGGATCGGGATCACCGAGATCATGAGGATCGCCATCTGGATGGTGGTCTGCGGCGGCAGCGTGGTCTCGGCGCCCAGGTCCTGGGCGCCGAGCTGGGTGCCGTCGACGACGTAGGTGCGCAGGACCAGCTGCAACGGCCAGAGCGCGGAGTCGGAGAGGTAGAGCATCGCGTTGAAGAACGCGTTCCAGTACCCGACGCCGTAGAAGAGTCCGACGACGGCGAGCACGGGGCGAGCCAGTGGCATGCCGATGTGCCAGAACAGCTTCCACTCGCCGGCGCCGTCGATGCGGGCGCTGTCCATGATCTCGCCCGGCAGCCCCACGAAGAAGGCGCGCACCACGATCACGTTGAAGGCCGAGACCGACGTCGGGACGATGATGGCCCACAGGGTGTCCAGCAGACCCAGCTGCTGCACAACCAGATAGCTGGGGATGATGCCGGGGTTGAACAGCAGGCTGATCAGGACCAGCAGCAGCAGCGGCCGGTTGCCGACGGTGTTCCGGCGTGAGAGCGCCCATCCGAGAGTGGAGGTCAGCGCCAGGCTCAGGGTGGTGCCGACGGAGGTGACGGTGGCGCTGATCAGCAGCGCCTGGGTGACCACCCCACCCGTGAGGATCGAGCGGTAGGCGGTCAGGTCGATGCGCTCCGGGAACAGCACGAACCCGCCGGCGCGGTTGACCTGGTCGGCCGGGGCGAGGCTGGTGGAGACGATGCCGATGAACGGCACGATCACCAGGGCGCACGCGATGGTCAGGACGACGGTCTTGATGACGGTCTCGGTCCGGCCCGGGCGGGGGACGCCGTCGATCAGGGTGCCCCGCCCCGGCTTGCGCGGCTTGCCGGGCCGGCGCGTGCCCGGCCCGCCGGTGGTCGTGTCGGAGGTGAGGGTGCTCATGCGCGGTACACCCCTTCCTCGCCCATCAGGTGAGCGATCTTGTTGGCGACCAGGACCAGCACCAGCCCGACCAGACCCTTGACCAGGCCGACGGCGGCCGACGTGCCCCACTCGCCGCCGATCACGCCGTTGTTGTAGACGTAGGTGTCCAGCACCTGGGAGACGTCCCGGCCCACGGCCTGCTGCTGCAGCAGCAGCTGCTCGAAGCCGACCGAGAGCGAGTCGCCGAGCTTGAGGATGAGCAGCAGCACGATGATCGGCTTCATGCCGGGCAGGGTGACGTGCCAGATCTGGCGCCAGCGGCTGGCGCCGTCCATCGCCGAGGCCTCGTAGAGCGACCGGTCGATCTGCGAGAGCACCGCGAGGAACAGGATGGTGGCCCAGCCGGTGTCCTTCCAGATCACCTGGGAGGTGATCAGTGCGTAGAAGGCATCGGGGTTGCCGACGATGCTGACGGTGTCCCAGCCATGGCCCCGCAGGAAGTTGTTGATCATGCCTGCCCCGCCAAGCACCTGTTGGAAGACGGCGACCACGATCACCCACGAGAGGAAGTGCGGCAGGTAGAGCACGGACTGCACGGTCTGCTTGACGCGGTTCGAGACCAGGCTGTTGAGCAGCAGCGCCAGCACGATCGGCGCGGGGAACACGAAGATCGTCTGCAGCAGCGTGATGAAGAGCGTATTGCGCAGCGCCTGAATGAACTCCGGGTCACCGTTCGCGAGGATCTGGAAGTTCTCGAACCCGACCCACAGGCTGCGACCGATGCCGAGGTACGGCCGGTAGTCCTGGAACGCGATCACGTTGCCACCCAGCGCGACGTACTGGAAGACCAGGATGATCAGCGCGCCCGGCAGGGCCAGCAGCAGCACCGGGTGATCCCGCCGCAGCCGGGACCAGAAGCCGAGGCCCGGGCGACGCTCCTTCTCGGACGGCTGCGGTGCGGGCGCTCGTTCGTCAGGGTGCGCGGAGGTCCGGGTGGTCGCCGTCATCTGTCGCACCGCGGTCCGGCGGTGCGGCGCGACGCGGTTGCGTGTACCGACACTGGCACTCCCTCGAGCCGTGAGTGATCGTTCACTTTGACTGTAAGTGATCGTTCACTTGGCGTCAACTACAGTGCGGGGATGGTCCAGGCACGTCGTCGTCCGACGATCCGCGAGGTCGCGACGCGCGCCGGCGTGTCACATCAGACGGTGTCGCGATTCCTGCGCGACGACCCGACGCTGCGCCCGCAGACGCGGCAGGTGGTCCAGGCCGCCGTCGACGCGCTCGGCTACCGCCCCAACCTGGCCGCTCGGTCGATGCGCACTCGCCGCTCGGGCGCCGTCGCGATCGTTCTTCCCACGATGCGCGGGCCGGAGCGCACCGTCGATGCCGCCGTCGACGAGGCACGTCGCGCCGGATATCGGGTCGAGGTGATCATCGGCGTTGACGAGAGCGCGGAGGACCTCAGCGGTCGGGCGCGAGACCTGCTCGCGAGCGGTCAGGTGGAGGGTGTGCTCTCGGTGGCCCCGATCACCGCCGCGACGGATCGCGACGGTGCTGTGATCGACGTCGGCGAGTACGACGACCGGATGCGCGCGGTCGAGGCCGTGTCTGGAGACCCCGCCACGATGGGCGCGTTGGTGAGCACCCTCGCCGAGCTGGGCCACCGGCACTTCCTTCATGTCGCCGGGCCGCAGGGCTGGACGTCGGCCCAGGCACGCCTAGAGGGCTACCGGCGCGCGATCGACGAGCTCGGTCTGGTCTCCCACGGTGAGCTCGAGGGCGACTGGCACCCCGATCACGGCGTCGAGGCGGTCACGTCACTGGCCGACGACTCACCCGTGACCGCCATCGTCGCAGCGAGCGACCACATCGCCGCGGGCGTGCTCTCGGCCTCGCTGGCCCGCGGGTGGCCGGTGCCGGGTCGTGTCAGCATCACCGGCTGGGACGATCTGGTGCTGCTCCGCTACGCGAATCCCCCGTTGTCGACGGTCGTGGTGGACCGGGAGACTGCGGGTAGGCACGCGATGCAGCGGTTGATCGCAGCCATCCGCGGCGAGCAGGACCCGCCCGCGCCGAGCGTGGCCCTCACGCGTCTCGAGCTCCGAGGCAGCACGGGCCCGGCACCCGGGACGACGTAGTCGACCGCAAGCCTCACCTCGCCCCTGGGTCGCCGTGGCTGCGCGCCCGTCAGGGGTCGTCAGCGTCCATCGCGTGCCGTCCGATGGGCGCTGGCTCACCACTCGGCCGCCGCAGGCCGGCGTCCCACGCGACGGGGGCGGATCCCGCCGGCCATGAGCGGGCCGTGCGCTGCACGCGAGTCTGGTCCGCGTGCCAGGATCGGCGCGTGCCAGCTGCACGCGCCCGGCTCGCGCCTGCACCTCGTGAGACCGATCGATGACCCCGCCCCTGCCGCGCCGCGCGCGGCCGGCGATCGCGTCGGCGTTCTTCGCGCAGGGGCTGGTGTTCATCAGCCTGACCACTCGGCTGCCGCAGCTGATGGGGCGTCTCGAGATCGGCACGCTCGGGCAGTCGCTGGTGCTGCTCACGATCGTGCTGCTGGCCGGTGTCGGCTCGCTGCTGGCGGAGCGGGCGGCCGTGCGGCTGAGCAGCCGGACCACGCTGCGCATGGCGCTCGCCCTCGTCGCGGTCGGCGTCGCCGCCATCGTGCTGGCACCGACGATCCCGTGGCTGGCCCCGGCGCTGGTGGTCTACGGGCTCGGTCTCGGCGGCGTCGACGCGGCCAGCAACATGCAGGCGGTCGCGGCGGAGACCGCCGCGGGGCGGCCGATGCTCCCGTCGTTCCACGCGGCCTGGACGCTCGGCGGCATCGTGGCGTCGGTCATCGCGATCGCGACGGCGGAGGTCCCGCTCGCCGCGATCACGACCGTCGCCCTCGTCCCGCTGCTGGCCGCGGCGGCGCCGCTGCTGGACCGTGAGCCACGTATCGACCGCGCCGACTCCTCCGACACCGCCGTGCCCTGGCGCGCGATCGCCGTCGTCGGGCTGGCGCTCGTGCTGTTCTACATGGTCGACACCGCCGCGACGACGTGGGGACCCACCTATCTCGACCGCGCATCCGCACCCGCCTCGCTCGTCGCGCTCGCGACCCTGCCGTACCTGGTGGCCAGCGGCCTCCAGCGCTGGGCCGGGGACCGGCTCGTGGCGCGCCTCGGGGCACCGCTGCTGCTGCGTGCCGGCGCCGTCGTCGCCGCGGTCGCCCTCGGGCTGGTGGCTCTCGCGCCCTCGTGGGAGGTCGCCGTCGCCGGGTTCACGCTGCTGGGCCTGGGTGTCGGGGTGGTCGCGCCGCTCAGCTTCTCGGCGGCGGCCGCGATCGCCGGCGGTCAGGACCTCGATCCAGCCACCCGCCGCGCGCGCGTCGACGCCGTCATCGCCCGCTTCAACCAGTTCAACTACCTCGGTGCGCTGCTGGGCGCCGTGCTGACCGGCGTCGTCGGCGCCGCCGACCTGCGGTGGGGTTTCGCGGTACCGATGGTCCTCGTGCTGGGGCTGATCCCGTTGGCGTCCAGGTTCCGGCCGACACCCAGGGGTCAAATGTCCTGACATATACTGCTCGCAGCTGTGGTGGTTCGATGCCCGTTCGACCATGCCGCCACGCCCACCGACACCGCACGCCTCGCCGGGTCGAGCCCGGCGCAGCAAGGGAGCCTCACGATGACGACGGACGCGCACGGCCACGAGGTCGTCACGATCGGACGCAGCGGCGTCGACCTGTACCCGCTGCAGATCGACGTCGGCCTGGAGGACGTGACCTCGTTCGGCAAGTTCCTCGGCGGCAGCCCGACCAACGTCGCCGTCGCGGCGGCGCGGCACGGCCGGTCCTCCGCCGTCATCACCGGCGTCGGTGACGACCCCTTCGGTGTCTACGTGCGGCGGCAGATGCGTGAGCTGGGGGTGTCGGACGAGTTCGTCGTCGTCCATCCCACCCTCCACACCCCGATCACGTTCTGCGAGATCCACCCGCCGGACGACTTCCCGCTCTGGTTCTACCGGGAGCCGAGCGCGCCGGACCTGCAGGTGACACCCGCCGACATCCCGACCGACGCCGTCGCCGGGGCCGACCTGTTCTGGCTGACCGTGACCGGGTTGTCCGTCGAACCCAGCCGGGCCGCGCACCACGCCGCTCTCGCCGCGCGCGGCCGGCGCACCCACACGGTTCTCGACCTCGACTACCGGCCCACGCTCTGGGAGTCCGAGCAGGCCGCTCGCGACGCCGTCGGCGAGATCCTCGGCCAGGTGACGGTCGCCGTCGGCAACCGGGAGGAGTGCGCGATGGCGATCGGCGAGACCGAACCGGACCGGGCGGCCGACGCGCTGCTCGCGACGGGTGTCGAGCTCGCGGTCGTCAAGATGGGCCCTCGCGGCGTGCTCGCGGCCACGGCCGACGAGCGTGTCGCCGTCGAGCCGAGCAGGGTCGAGGTGCTCAACGGTCTCGGTGCGGGCGACGGATTCGGCGGCGCCCTCTGCCACGGCCTGCTCAGCGGCTGGGACCTGCACCGCACCATCGCGTTCGCGAGCGCGGCCGGCGCGATCGTGGCCTCCCGGCTCGAGTGCTCGACGGCGATGCCCTCCACCGACGAGGTCGTCGAGCTCATGAACGCGGGCGTCGCGTGAGCGCCCCCACCACGGACCCGACCGTCGCCGACCTGGCGGCCATCCGCCGCGAGAGCCCCGGTGCCATCCGGGAGCGCCTGCTCGCCCGGCCCCGGTTCGTCGGCGCCCCCGGCGAGAAGCTGCTCGTCATCGCCGCCGACCACCCGGCCCGAGGCGCCCTCGCGGTCGCGGACGACGCCCGCGCGATGGCCTCTCGCACCGATCTGCTGCAGCGCCTGCAGATCGCTCTGGCCCGCCCGGGGGTGCACGGCTTCCTCGGCACCGCCGATCTCGTCGAGGACCTGGCACTGCTCGGCGCGCTCGACCACAAGCTCGTGCTCGGGTCGATGAACCGCGGCGGGATCGCCGGCGCCAGCTTCGAGCTCGACGACCGGTTCACCGGTTACGACGCCCGCGGGATCGCCGAGGCCGGGCTCGACGGCGGCAAGATGCTGCTCCGGATCGATCCCGAGGACCCGGCCAGCGTGGCCACCATGCAGGCGTGCGCGCACGCGGTCGACGAGCTCGCCGAGCGCGGCCTCATCGCCCTGGTCGAGCCGTTCTGGAGCACACGCGTGAACGGGCGCGTGCGCAACGACCTCTCCCCCGATGCCGTGATCCGCTCGATCGCGATCGCGGCGGGTCTGGGCCGCACGTCCGCGTACACCTGGCTGAAGATCCCCGCCGTCGCCGAGATGGACCGGGTGCTCGGGGCCACCACGCTGCCCGTGCTGCTGCTCGGCGGCGAGGTCCTCACCGGCACCGAGCCGCAGTGGCGCACGGCGGCCACCGCACCCGGCGTCACCGGTCTCGCCGTCGGCCGCTCGCTGCTCTACCCGCCCGACGGCGATGTCGCCGCCGCCGTCGACGAGGCGGTGACGCTGCTGTGAGCACACCCTCACGTGAGTACGTCGTGCGCGCCGGCAGCGGCGACGTCGTCACCGCGATCACGCCCGAGTCGGCCGGTTGGGGTTACTCCGGCCTCGACGTCGTCCGGCTCGACGGCGGGGCGAGCCGCGTCTTCGAGCTCTCCACCGACGAGGGCGGGCTGCTGCCGTTGGTCGGCGACGTGAGCGCCACCGTCGTCACCGCCGACGGCGAGCAGGTCGAGATCGAGCTCGCCGGCCGGCAGCGGATCTGGGACGGCCCGGTCGACGCCGCCTACCTGCCGGTGGGCAGCCGGGTCGAGGTACGCGCGGGCGCGGACGGTGCGCGCGTCGCGCTCGGTCGCGCTCGGGCCGAGTCCGTGCGGGATGTCCAGGTGCTGCGCGCGGCCGACGTCCCCGTCGTGCTGCGCGGCACGGGCGCCTGCTCGCGCCAGGTGCACAACTACACGATCGGCAGCGCCATCGACGTCGAGCGGCTGCTGCTGTGCGAGGTCTACACGCCCGGCGGCAACACCTCGGGCTACCCGCCGCACAAGCACGACACCCACAGCGACGTCGAGCGCGAGCTCGAGGAGATCTACTACTTCGAGATCGCCGACACCCCCGGCGGGCCGGGCATGGCGTACCACCGCAACTACGGCACGCCCGAGCGCCCGATCGACGTGCTCGCCGAGGTTCGGAGCGGCGACGTCGCCCTCGTGCCGCACGGCTACCACGGCCCGTCGATGACGCTCCCCGGCGTCGATCTGTACTACCTCAACGTGATGGCGGGTCCGGCGACCGACGGCGAGTGGCTGATGACCGACGACCCCGCGTGGGCATGGCTGCGGCAGAGCTGGGAGGACCACCCGGTCGACCCGCGGCTGCCGTTCGGAAGGAGTCGATGATGACCACCCCTACGATCCGACTGACCACCGGGCAGGCGCTGGTGCGCTTCCTCGCGCACCAGTGGACCGAGCACGACGTCGACGGCGCCCGGGTGCGCGAGCGCATGTTCGCCGGATGCTTCGGCATCTTCGGGCACGGCAACGTCGCCGGGTTCGGGCAGGCGCTGCTGCAGTCGTTCCACGAGGCGCGCGACCAGGGTGTCGCCGTCGGCGAGCGCGGCCCCGACGAGCTGCCGTACTACCTGGCGCGCAACGAGCAGAACATGGTGCACAGCGCCGTCGGGTTCGCCCGCGCCGCGGGACGCACCCGCATGATGGCGTGCACCGCGTCGATCGGGCCGGGCTCCACGAACATGCTCACCGGCGCCGCGCTCGCGAGCATCGACCACATCCCCGTGCTGCTGCTCCCGTCGGACGTCTTCGCCAACCGCGTCCCCGACCCGGTGCTCCAGCAGCTGGAGCTGCCGACCGGGCCGGACATCACCGTCAACGACGCGTTCCGGCCGCTCTCGCGCTACTTCGACCGCATCTGGCGACCGGAGCAGCTCATCGCGAGCGCCCCGCAGGCGATGCGTGTGCTCGCTGACCCCGCCGAGACCGGCGCGGTCACGCTGGCGCTGCCGCAGGACGTGCAGGCCCAGGCGTTCGACTGGCCGGTCGAGTTCTTCGCCGACCGTGTCTGGCACATCAGCCGACCGGTGCCGCAACCCGATGCTCTCGCCCGCGCCGTCGAGGCGATCCGCGGCGCGCGACGCCCGCTGCTGGTCTCCGGCGGCGGCACCGTCTACTCCGGCGGGTCCGCGGCGCTCACCGCCTTCGCCGACGCGACGGGCATCCCGGTCGCGGACACCCAGGCGGGCAAGGGTGCGCTGGCATGGGACCACCCGGCCGCCGTCGGCGGTCTCGGCTCGACCGGGTCGAGCGCGGCCAACGCGTTGGCCGCACAGGCCGATCTCGTCATCGGCGTCGGCACCCGGTACACCGACTTCACGACGGCGTCCCACACGGTCTTCGGCCCGGACGTCCGGTTCGTCAACGTGAACGTCGCGGGGTTCGACGCCGCCAAGCACGGTGGCGAGATGGTCGTGGCCGACGCCCGCGAGACGCTCACGGCGCTCACCGATGCGCTGGCCGGTCACGCCGTCGACCCCGCCTACGCCGACGAGATCGCGCGGTTGCGTGCGGAGGCGAGCGCGACGACCGACGCCTGCTACACGGTCGAGCACGGCCCGCTGCCGGCGCAGACCGCGGTGCTCGGCGTCCTCAACGACGTCGTCACGGCCGACGACGTGCTCATCAACGCCGCCGGCTCCGCGCCGGGCGACCTGCAGCAGCTGTTCCGCGCGAGCGCCCCCGGGCAGTACCACCTCGAGTACGGCTACTCCTGCATGGGCTACGAGCTGCCGGCGGCGATCGGCGTCAAGCTCGCACGACCGGACGCCGAGGTGTACGCGCTCGTCGGCGACGGCGGCTA
>JBMDXU010000196.1:0-2946 GCA_048594485.1 Pseudactinotalea sp.
GGTCTGTTCGGGGTCTACGTCGTCGGAACCGACGGCGCCGCCGCACGCGGTGGTCGCCGCGTGGGCGAGCTCGACGAGGAGATGGTCTACGAGTCGCGCGTGGGAGACACGTTCACGCTCGGATCCTCGACATGGCGCATCGAGGACATCACCCCTGACCGGGTGCTCGTCTCCCCCGCACCGGGGCTGCCCGGGCGGCTTCCGTTCTGGAAGGGTGACGCGCCTGCGCGCCCGGCCGAGCTCGGCGCGGCGATGGGCGCGATGCTGCGCGAGGTCGAGAACAACCGGTTCACCGAGGAGTCGCTGCAGGGGTGGGGCCTGGACGACTGGGCACGGGACAACCTGCTCACGTTCCTGCGCGACCAGCAGGCCGCGACCGGCCGCCTGGCGACCGACCAGGTGGTCGTGGTCGAGCGGTTCCGCGACGAGCTCGGCGACTGGCGCGTCGTCATCCACTCGCCGTTCGGCGCGCAGGTGCACGCACCGTGGGCGCTCGCGCTCGGTGCGCGGCTGCGCGACCGGCACGGCATGGACGTGGCCGCGATGCACTCCGACGACGGCATCGTGCTGCGACTGCCCGACTCCGACACCTCGTGGGACCCGGTCGGGGCATGGCAGCAGGGCGAGGCCGATGCCGCTCCCGCGGTTGAGGGGCTGATCACCGCCGAGGACCTCGTGCTCGACCCCGAGACTCTCAGCGCCGAGGTGGTGGCTGCGCTGGGTGGGTCGGCGCACTTCGGGGCGCGGTTCCGGGAGGCCGCGGCGCGGTCGCTGCTGCTGCCCCGCCGTCGACCGGACAAGCGCCAGCCGCTGTGGCAGCAGCGGCAGCGGTCGGCGCAGCTGCTCGCCGTCGCCGCCGAGTACCCCGACTTCCCCGTCGTGCTGGAGGCCGTGCGCGAGTGCCTCCAGGACGACTTCGACGTGCCCGCTCTGGTGCGGCTGATGTCCGACATCCGCTCGCGCAAGGTGCGGCTCGTCGAGGTCAGCACCCCGACGCCGTCGCCGTTCGCGCAGTCGCTGCTGTTCGGGTACGTCGCCGAGTTCCTCTACGAGGGCGACGCCCCGCTCGCCGAGCGCCGCGCGGCTGCCCTCACGCTCGACCCGAGCCTGCTGTCGGACCTGCTCGGCGAGGGACTGACCGATGTCGCCGATCTTCTCGACATCGGAGCGCTCGTGTCGGTCGAGGAGGAGGTCGGTCTCCGGACCGAGTCCAGGCGCGCGAAGGATGCCGAGGGCGTCCTCGATCTCGTCCGACTTCTCGGGCCGATCTCGACGGCGGAGCTGGCCGAGCGCAGCCTGGACCCGGATGCGGTCGAGGGCGCGCTGATCGACCTCGCCGCCGCGCGGCGGGTGATCGCCGTCCGCGTCGCGGGCGAGCAGCAGTGGGCGGTCGTCGAGGACGCCGGGCGGCTGCGTGACGCCCTCGGGGTGCCGCTACCGGTCGGTCTTCCCGAGGCGTTCTTGGCGCCCGTGCCCACGGCGCTCGTCGATCTGCTGCGCCGTCACGCGCGCGCCAACGGGCCGTTCCGGGCCGGCGAGGTGGCCGCGAGATTCGGGCTCGGCGTCGGCGCCGTCCTCCCGGTGCTCGCCGGCCTCGTCGACCGGGGGCTGCTCGCATCGGGGACTCTCCGACCGGCCGATGCGCACACCGCGGCCACCGCGGCGATGGCCGGGCCCGACTACTGCGACGCCGATGTGCTGCGCCGGATCCGACGCCGCTCGCTCGCGGCCCTGCGGGCGGAGGTGGAGGCGGTGCCTCCGGCGGCGCTCGGCGTGTTCCTTCCCCGGTGGCACGATGTCGGCCGGTTGCGCGGCGTCGACGGTGTGGCCGCGGCGGTCGAGTCCCTGGCCGGAACACCGGTCGCGGCCTCGGCGCTGGAGTCCCTCATCCTGCCTGCGCGCGTGCGCGACTACTCCCCCGACCTGCTCGACGAGCTCACCAGCGCGGGCGAGGTCGTCTGGGTGGGCGCCGGCGGCGGGCCGGGCGCCGATGGCTGGATCACGCTGCTGCCCGCGGACGCGGTCGCCGATCTCGCGCCCGATCTCGGCGATCTCCCGCTCACCGACCTGCACCAGCACGTCCTCGACGCACTCGGCACGGGCGGGGGGCGGTTCGCACGCGACGTGGTGGCGCAGGTGCAGTCGGGGTGGGCGGGCGATGGCGACCCGCCGTCCGGCACCGCGGTCATCGACGGTCTGTGGGACCTCGTGTGGGCCGGGTGGGTCACGAACGACACGCTCGCACCGCTGCGTGCCCGGCTCGGCGCCGCGGCACGGCCCGGGACCGGGGCACGCCGCCGCGCGCGACCGCGCTCCCTGCGTTCGTCGGCCCTGCGCACCACGGCGTTGCGGACGGCAGCCCTGGGCCGAGCCGACGCCACGACGTCACGAGCGGTGGGGAGCCGCATCGCGACACCGGACGACGCCGTCGGCCGCTGGAGCCTGGTGGGCGAACGCGCCGACGACGCCCGCCGGCGCGCGGCGAGCGTCCTCACCATGCTCGATCGTGACGGCGTGGTCGTGCGAGGAACCGTCCCCGATGGCCTCGAGGGCGGCTTCTCGACCGTCTACACGGTGCTGTCCCGCGCCGAGGAGAACGGACAGGTGCGCCGCGGCTACTTCGTCGAGGGTCTCGGCGCAGCGCAGTTCGCCCTGCCGGACGCCGTCGAGACGCTGCGGACGCAGGCGCGCGAGCACACGAGCGCCCCGGCGATGCTGCTGGCCGCGACGGACCCGGCGAACCCCTACGGAGCGGCCCTTCCCTGGCCCGAGCCGGTGGCACTCGTCGAGGAGCGCAGCGGTCATCGCCCGGGGCGCAAGATCGGCGCGAGCGTCGTGCTCGTCGGCGGCGTGCCCGTGCTGTACCTCGAGCGGGGCGCCAAGACGCTGCTGTCGTTCACCACCGATCCGGAGCGGTTGGCGGCCGCCGCGACCGAGCTGGCCCGC
>JBMDXU010000197.1:0-7461 GCA_048594485.1 Pseudactinotalea sp.
GACGAGCACGACGTAGACCGTGTTCGCGGCGGCCTTGCGGAACCGCTCGTCGCCGAGGGCGTCGAGGAAGTTCTCCAGACCGATGAAGTTCAGCGCGAACGGGGGGCGCCGGTCGCGGCGCGTGGCGTCGGTGAACGCCAGGAACACCGACTGGATGACCGGCCAGGCCGTGAACGCCAGGAACAGCACCAGGAACGGCGTCGCGAGCAGCCATGCGGCACGCGCCTGCCGCCCCTGGCCCGCCGAGCGGCGGCGGGCCAGAGGCGCGGCGTGCGGCTGCCGAGCCGGGGCGGACACGCTCAGCCCTGGCCGGTTCCGAGCTCGTCGGCGGTCGCCTGGACGGTCGCCAACGCCTCCGCGGGGTCGGCGCCGCTCTTGGCGACCTTCTCCATCTCGCCGTCGAACGACGCCGCGACCTGGGTCCAGCTGGGGTAGCTCGCCGGGGCGAGCGCGGTCTCGAGCTGGACCCCGAAGGCCGCGAGCTTGGCGTCCTCGGTGAGGGCCGGGTCGTCCCAGGCGCTCTGGACCGCGGGCAGGTCGCTCGAGATGCCGTACCACTCGACCTGGGTGGCGGGGTCGCTCAGGTACTGGACCCACGTCCAGGCCAGGTCGCGGTTCTCGGTGGTGGTGAAGACGCCGAGGTTCGAGCCGCCCACGAAGGAGTGCGAGGTGCCGCCGTCGGGCGCGGGGATCGGGGCGACGTCGTAGGAGTCCTCGAAGCCCTCACCGCCGCTCTCCTCGACGAGCCCCATCATCCAGGGGCCCGAGATGAACATCGGGATCCGGCCGGAGGCGAAGTCGGCCTCGGTCTGGCCCTCGGGCGGGTTGGGGTCGCTGATGCCGTCGGTGAAGAAGCTCTGGTAGTACTTCACGGCCTCGAGGACCTCGGGGCTGTCGAGCTGGTAGCCGTCGGCGTCGTCGGTCTGCGCGCCCGCGCTCCAGGCGAGCGGCAGCACCTGCTGCCACGAGCCGTCGCCGCCCGGCTGGAGGTTGATGCCCCACTCGACCTCGGGCTGGGACTGCAGGTCGAGCGCCATCTGCCGGAACCCGTCCCAGTCGGCGGGGACCTCGTCGTAGCCGGCCGCGGCGGCGATGTCGGTGCGGTAGTAGACCATGCGGGTCTCGACGTACCACGGCACGCCATACGCGACGTCGTCGATCATCGTGGTGCCGACGGCGCCCTCGAAGAAGCCGCTGGTGTCGAAGGACTCCGGCAGCGGCTCGAGCGCACCCTGACCGGCGAAGTCGCCCGACCAGGTGCTGCCGATCATGGCGACGTCGGGAGTGGTCCCGGCGGTGATCGCGTTCGCGAACTTGTCGTAGGCGGAGTCCCAGGGGATCGCGGTGATGTTGATCGTGGTACCGGGGTGCTCGGCCTCGAACGCCTCGGCGAGCTCGGGCAGCTTCTCGCCCTCGGTGCCCATGGCCCACATCTCGATCTCGCCCGAGAGGTCCTCGGTCGAGAAGTCCTCGGCCTCGGCGCCACCGTCGCCGCCTGACGGCGTGTCGGGGCGACCGCAGGCGGTCAGGGCGAGCGCGGCGGCGAGCCCGAGGGCGACCGCAGCCTGTGTTCGTCGGAGGGTCATGACAGCTCCTGTTCGGTGGTGGGGGTGCTCGTGCAACCGCACGAACGGCGGTAGATCACGGTGGTGGGCAGACGCGGGGGAGCGTCGTTCTCGGGCTGGGTCCCGGCGCGGGCGGCGGCGATGTGCTCGCGCAGCCGCCGGGCGACAGCGGCGCCGAGCTCGATCACGGGCTGGCGCACGGTGGTGAGGGCGGGGCGCACGTAGCGGGCGGCCATGACGTCGTCCCAGCCGACGACGGCGACCTCGCCGGGCACGTCGCGACCGGCGGCGGTGAGCCGGTCGATGACGGCGAGGGCCAGCTCGTCGTTGGCGCAGACGAGACCGTCGACGACGAGGTCGCCGTCGATGATGCGTTGGGCGACGGCGGCACCCTCCGCCTCCCGCGGCCGCACGCGGACGGGCTCGGGCGCGTCCTCGCCGTGCGCCTGGACGAAGCCCTGGTAGCGGGACCGGATGTCGCCCGCGAGATCGGGGTCGCCGACGAACCGCAGCCGGCGACGCCGGTGGTGATCCCGCAGGTGGAGGGTCAGCGCGACGGCGCTGTCGACGTTCTGCGTCCCGATGACCTCGAGACCGGCGTCGGCGCCGTCGGTGAGTCCGATGACCGGCACCATCTGACGGATCGCGGTCAGCACCGTCGGGGCGAGGGCGGGGACACCCATGACGACGATGCCGTCGACGCTGCCCGCCAGACGCAGGATCTTGGACGCGCGGTCCTCGCCGGTCGTGAGCGAGATGACGACGGCGTCGCCACCGGTGGCCGCCTCCCGCTCGTACCCGAGCAGCAGGTCGGAGTAGTAGGGGCCGGTCAGCTCGGGGAGCACGAGGCCGTGGGCCCGATGGGTGTCGGCCGCCAGCGATCGGGCACCGCTGTGCGGCACGTAGCCGAGCTCCTTGACGGCGGCGAGCACGCGTTCGCGCGTGCGCTCGGACACCTTCTGCGGCGTCGCGAGCGTCCGCGACACCGTCGCGACCGAGACGCCGGCGTGCTCGGCGACGGTGTACACCGTCGGCCGGGTGGCTCGGACCACGGTCGTTCCTCCTCGGACGTCGCTGTCGTTGGTCGCGCGTCGCACCGGGCGATCGGGAGATCAGGGCCGATGTATGCGCTTACATGACGACGGTAGCGTCACCCCGCGGTCGCTCGCAACCCCCCTGATCCGGTCGCGACGGGCCGGGCAGCGCAGAGCCGGGTCTCGTCACCGGGTCCCGGGGCGACGGTCAGCGCCGGTCAGGCAGGGAAGCGGACCATGCCTTCCTGGGCGATGGTGGCGACGAGGTGACCGTCGCGGGAGAACACGCGCGCGAGACCGAGACCCCGGCCCCCCTGCGCGGTCGGCGAGTCCTGGACGTACAGCAGCCAGTCGTTGCAGTCGACGTCGCGGTGCCACCACATCGCGTGGTCCAGCGAGGCGATGCTGGCCCCGGGCTGACGCCAGTGGGCGCCGTGAGCGCGCAGCACGGGCTCGAGCATCACCTGGTCGCACGCGAAGGCGAGAAGAGCACGGTGCTCAGGCTGGCCGCCGGGGACGTGCCCGCGTGCGCGCATCCAGAGCGACTGCGTCGCCGACCGCTCGGGCGCGGGTCCGACGAACAGCGACGTCTCGGTGTGGCGGATGTCGAACCCGGCGGTCTCGTAGAAGAACCGTGCGGCCGGGTGGTCGATCGACGCGAACAGCGCGACCGAGCTGGGGAGGCCGTCGGGATCGGGCACGTCCGGCATCGGCTCGGTGTGCTCGACGCCGTCCTGCACGTCCTGGAACGAGACGATCATGGACAGGATGGGCTTGTCGTTCTGCAGCGCGTGCGTGCGGCGGGCGCTGAAGGACCCGCCGTCGCGCAGTCGCTCGACGGCGAACGTGATCGGTGCCGCGAGGTCGCCCGGCCGCAGGAAGTAGCCGTGCAGGGAGTGGATGAGACGGCGCCCGAGGTCTCCGTCGAGCGTCCGCTCGGCAGCGACGATCCCCTGCGCGAGCACCTGGCCGCCGTACACACGACCGTGCAGCTGGTGCAGCGACCGTCCCACGAACGTGTCCTCGCCGACCGGGTCCAGGTCGAGAACGGCGAGCACCGCCTCCAGGGGCTGCGGCTCGGCGTCGCTCATCGCCCGTCCTCGAGCGTGTTGAGCATCGAGTGCGCGGCGCGTTCGAGGTAGTCCCACAACGTCGCCTCGTGCTGCGGCGCGAGGCCGGCCTCGGTCACGGCGACCCGCATGTGCGCGAGCCAGCGGTCGCGGGCCTGCGGCCCCACCGGGTAGGGAGCGTGCCTCATCCGCAGCCGCGGGTGGCCGCGCTGCTCGGAGTACGTCGTCGGACCGCCCCAGTACTGCTCGAGGAACATCCGCAGCCGGTCCTCGGCCGGCCCGAGATCCTCCTCCGGGTACATCGGACGCAGCAGGTCGTCGGTCGCGACCAGCTCGTAGAAGCGGTGCACGATCGCGCGGAACCTCGGCTCGCCGCCGACCGCCTCGTAGAACGACCCTGGGCGGTTCGGGCCGGCGCCGGCGCCACGCAGCGGGATCGCCGCCGGCCCGCCCGAGGCTCCTGGTGCAGGTGGGGATGCGCTCACCCCTCCAGGGTAGGTGCGACGGCGTCCGCGCCACGCCGTCGACCGGTGCGCTGATCGCCGACGGCGGAACTCGGCGTCCGCCCCGCCGCGTCGGAGGGCGCCCGCGTATGCTGGGCATGCTTTCCCGGAACCGGCCGGGTGCGGACACGAGGAGCAGCTGTGGGCAAGGCCGAGGACATCCTCGCGGCACTCGGGGGCAACGAGAACGTCGTCGATCTGGAGCCGTGCATCACCCGGCTACGCGTCGAGGTCACCGACCCGGCCCTCGTCGACGAGGAGACGCTACGCAGCAACGGCGCGTTCGGCGTCGTCCGCTCGGGCCGCGTCGTCCAGGTCGTCGTCGGCCCCGAGGCCGACGACCTCGCCGCCGAGCTCGACACCCTGCGCCACTCCTGACGTCGCGCGTCAGCGGACGCAGCCCCGGCGGGACGCGGCGGCCGGCGTCAGCCCGCGAGCGAGATCCCGCGGCCGGCGAGCTCGCCGGTGATCCTGCGGCGCATGGCGCTCGCCACGCGCCACTGCTGACCGGGCGAGGTCCGCACGCTCCAGCGCAGCGTGATGCCCGAGCCGGTGATCTCCTCGACCCGCACCTCGGGGTCTCCGAGGATCGAGCTGGAGTACGCCTCGTCGGCACGCATCTGCTCGATGACGCCGAGCATCGCCTCGCGCGCGGCCGCGATGTCGGAGTCCGGGAGCACCTGCACCTGCGCGACCGCCTGCGCCCATCCCTGCGACTCGTTCGAGACCCGCATGATCTCGCCGTTGCGGACGTGCCACACGCGGCCGTCGTCGTCGCGCAGCGTCGTGATCCGGAGCGCGACCTGCTCGACCGTGCCCGTCGCCATCACCGTGCCGGTGGCGCCGAGCTCGACCCGGTCGCCGACGCCGAACTGATCCTCCACGAGCATGAAGACGCCGCTGATCACGTCGCGCACGAGCGACTGCGCCCCGAACGCGAGCGCGACGCCGAGCACGCCGGCCGACGCGATCAGCGGCCCGATGTTGATGCCGAGCTCGGCCAGCACCATGAAGACGGCGACCGAGCCGATGACGACGGCGATCGTCGAGTTGAGCACCGACTGGAACGTGCGCAGCCGCTGGCTGGCTCGCGTCGGTGCGCCGAGCACGATCGTCGCGGAGTCGCTGATGTCGAGCCGTCGCGACGGCAGCTTCTCCAGGCGTCGGATCACCCGGGCCACGACGAAGCGCAGGGCCACGACGAGCGCGAGGCCGATGAGGACGATGAGCGCGATGCGCAGCGGCAGGGCGTAGGGGGAGGCGGCGATGTCGTCGGCGGTCGGCACGCAGCCAGGGTAATGACCGACGGACACGCCCGGACGTCCCAGTGGTCGGCCTGGGCACCGTGGCGCGTCCGGCTCTGGCAAGATCGAGTCGCCCCCGAACCGCGGGGATGCCGCGACGAGGAGAGCGCACCGCCGTGACCGACACCGGACCCGCCGTCGGCGACGACCTGCTGGCCCTGGCGCGTGCCTACGACGTCGCGACCGAGTACTGGGACATCCAGGGTGTGCTGCGTCGCGTCGAGGCCGACACCATCCGCAAGGTTCTCGCCGCGATGGAGGTCCCGGCCGGCAACGACGCCGAGATCGCCGCCTCGCTGCGCACCGCGGACCTGGCTCCGTGGCGGCGCATGCTGCCGCCCAGCGTCGTCACGACGGAGGGCGCACCGACGAGGGTCCCGGTCCATGTGCCCGACGGCGCCGCCGTCGAGGTCGAGGTCGTCCTGGAGGACGGCGGCACCGTCGGGGTGGCGCAGCTCGACGAGTGGTCGCCCTCGCGCGAGATCGACGGCGCGCCGGTCGGCCGAGCGGTCTTCGAGCTCCCCGCCGATCTGCCGCTGGGGTGGCACACGATCCGGGCACGCTGCGGCGAGCGGAGCGCGGAGGTGCCGCTGGCCGTCACGCCGGGCCGACTCGGCCTCCCGGCGCTGCGGCCCGAGCTGGGTGAGCGCGCCTGGGGGCTCATGGCCCAGCTGTACTCCGTGCGGTCCGCGCGCTCGTGGGGCTTCGGCGACTTCTCCGACCTCGCCGAGCTGACCACCCTGAGCGGCGAGCTCGGTGCGGACTTCCTGCTGGTCAACCCCATCCACGCGGCCGAGCCGACGACGCCGATCACGCCGTCGCCCTACCTGCCCGCCACCCGACGGTTCGTGAACCCGCTCTACATCCGTCCGGAGGAGATCACCGAGATCGGGTACCTGCCGACGAGCCAGCGCACGCTGGTGGAGTGGGCATGGGACGGCGTCGCCCCGCAGAACGCGGACGCCGGTCCGATCGACCGCGACGCCGTCTGGGACGCCAAGAAGCCCGCGCTCGAGACGATCTTCGCCGTCGGGCGATCGCGGTCGCGGCAGCGCCAGCTCGACACGTTCCGGCGCGAGCAGGGTCAGGGCCTGGAGGACTTCGCGCTCTGGTGCGCGGTGCACGAGAAGTACGACGAGACGAACTGGCCGCTCACCGTCGAGAACGCGACGAGCGGCACGCTGGCCCGACTGCGCCGTGAGCTCGCCGACCGCATCGACTTCCACGTCTGGTTGCAGTGGGTGGCCGACGAGCAGCTCGCACGCGCCCAGGCCTCGGCGACGGCGAACGGCATGCGGATCGGGATCATGCACGATCTCGCGGTGGGCGTGCACCCCGAGGGTGCCGATGCGTGGTCGCTGCGCGACGTGCTCGCGCGCGGCATCTCGGTCGGTGCCCCGCCCGACTTCTACAACCAGCAGGGCCAGGACTGGAGCCAGCCGCCCTGGCGCCCCGATGCCCTCGCCGAGTCCGGGTACGCCCCGGTGCGCGACATGGTGCGCACCGTGCTGCGTCACGCCGGCGCGCTCCGGGTCGACCACATCATCGGGTTCTTCCGGCTCTGGTGGATCCCGAACGGGGTCGCGCCGACGGAGGGCACGTACGTCCGCTACGACCACGACGCGATGATCGGCGTGCTCGCCCTCGAGGCGCACCGGGCGGGCGCCGTCGTCATCGGGGAGGATCTCGGGACCGTCGAGCCGTGGGTGCGCGAGTACCTCGAGCGCCGCGGGATCCTCGGCACCTCGGTGCTGTGGTTCGAGAACACCGACAGCGGCGACCCGCGACCGCCGGAGGACTACCGGCGGCTCGTGCTCGCGAGCGTCACCACGCACGACCTGCCCCCCACCGCCGGCTATCTCGCCGAGGAGCACGTCGATCTGCGCAACCGGCTGGGCCTGCTCACCGAGCCGATCGCGCAGGTCCGCCTGGAGGCGCGTCGGCAGCGGGAGAAGATGCTCGCGGCGCTCGCCTCGCGCGGTCTG
>JBMDXU010000198.1:0-4183 GCA_048594485.1 Pseudactinotalea sp.
AGCTCCTCGGTGGTGGTCGGCACGTCCATGCCGATCGCGTCGAGGTAGTCCTGGTTGATCCACGCGCGACCCTGGCTGCTGTTGCAGTGGAAGCAGTCGTTGACGGCAGGCATCTCGTAGAGCCTGTCGTCGGTGCCGACGCGCAGCGAGCGCAGGTCGGGGTAGTCGGCCATCATCTGCCGGGTCTCCGGCGCGTAGATCTCGATGTAGTCGTCGACCGGCTGGAACAGGCCCTGCTGGCCGTAGAGGGAGATCTGGGCGACCGTCAGAGGGATGCCCATGAACGCATCGGGCAGGTCGCCGCTGGCGAGGATCGCGTTCACCTTGGTCAGGTCGGTCGAGCCGTCGGCCGCCGTGATCAGCACGGACTGGAACTCGACCTTGACGCCGGTCGCCTCCTCGAACCACGCGGTGGCCTGGTTGGTGCTCCAGTCTCCGACGACCGTCTAGTCCTGGGGCACGACGACCTTGAAGACGGTCTCACCATCGCCGAAGGCGCTGTACTCGCGGGCCCGGGGCCCGATGTACCCGTCCTTGTAGACGGGCCCGTCGAGGTCGGCGCCCAGCTCGATCGAGTCGACGCCCTCGGCCGGCCCGCCACCGCCGCCACCGCCGCCGTCGTTGCCTCCGCACGCCGCGAGCAGCGGCGCACCGACCGCTCCGACACCGGCCCACATCAGCAGGCTCCGGCGGCTGAGCTTCCTCGGTTGACCGGCGGCGGACGGGTTCAGTGCCTTCGGTGCCTTCATGGTGGTGCGCTCCCCTCTGAGCGACGTGGGTGGACTTCGGCGTGCACCCCGGATGGACAAATGATGTGATGTATCGATCGTCCGCGCAACCACTTCTGCGTCACGACTTCATGACGTCTCTGGTCGCACTGGACCGGGTACGCCTGTCGTATCGCGAATTTCCGCCATTCCTGGGGTCGATGCCATGGACAGCAGCCCTCGCGTCGCTAGACTCGACACGTCGGACGTTTTGGCCCGACTCATCCGAATCTCACAGGAGCGCGGATGCCGTGCTCCAGCGAAGGAGCCTGTGACAACGATGTCGACCGACCCGCACGCCTGGTTCGACCACGACCGCTTCGGGATGTTCGTCCACTGGGGCCTGTACAGCCTGCTGGGGCGGCACGAGTGGGTGCAGCACCGGGAGCAGATCGACCCGGACGCCTACGCCAGGTACACCCAGTTCTTCGTCGCCGACCGCTACGACCCGAAGGCGTGGGCCGCGCACGCGGCAGGCGCCGGCATGAAGTACGTCGTCCTCACCACCAAGCACCACGAGGGCTTCGCGCTGTGGGACTCCGCGCTCACCGACTTCAAGTCGACCAACACCCCGTTCGGCCGTGACGCGATCGCCGAGTTCGTGGAGGCGGTGCGGGGCGAGGGGCTCAAGGTCGGGTTCTACCACTCGGTGATCGACTGGCACCATCCGGACTTCCTCGTCGACGGCATCCACCCGCTGCGCGAGCACGAGGACATCGCCGGGCTCAACGCCGACCGCGTCCAGGCACGTTACGCCGAGTACCTGCACGGCCAGGTCACCGAGCTGCTCACCAACTACGGCGAGATCTCCTACCTGTTCTACGACTTCTCCTACCCCGGTGAGCGGAACGGGCTGCCGGGCAAGGGCAAGGACGACTGGAACTCCGAGGAGCTGATGCGCCTGACCCGCGAGCTGCAGCCGGGCATCCTCGTCAACGACCGGCTCGACATCCCCGGCGACCTCGTGACCCCGGAGCAGTACCAGCCCTCCGGGCCGATGCGCCGCAACGGCGAGCTCGTGCGGTGGGAGGCGTGCCAGACGATCAACGGCAGCTGGGGCTACGACCGCGATAACCTCGACGCCAAGCCGGTCGATCTGCTGATCCGGATGCTCGTCGACGGCGTCTCCAAGAACGGCAACCTGCTGCTCAACGTCGGTCCGAACGGCCGCGGCGAGATCGACCCGCCCGACGCCGCTCGCCTGGCGGAGATCGGCGAGTGGATGGATCTGCACTCGGAGTCGATCTACGGCGCCGGGCCGTCGGATCTGACGCCGCCGCCCGGCGGCGTCTACACGGCGAAGGGTGACCGGCTCTACCTCCATCTGTTCGCGTGGCCGATGCGGCACGTGCACCTGACCGGGCTCTCCGGCCGGGTGCGCTACGCACAGCTGATGAACGACGCGTCGGAGATCGCCTTCACCGAGGCCGACCCGCACCAGCAGGCGCAGAACACCACCCCGGGCGGGCAGGAGGCGGGCACCGTCACCCTGACGCTCCCGGTCCGGCCGCCGTCGGTCGCCGTGCCGGTGGTCGAGATCTGGCTGACGGAGGGCGGTCAGGCGTAGAGGTCGTCCACGAGCGGCCGCGCGGTCTCGAGGTAGGCCGCGCGGCGCAGCTTGAGCGACGGCGTCGTGTGCTCGGCGAGGTCGGCGACGACCGCGCGGAACCGGCGGACCTGCTCCGCCCGCGAGATCGCGTCGTTGGCCCGGTCGACGGCGGCCTGCAGCTCGGCGTCCAGCGCCGGGTCGTGCAGGGCGTCGCCCGGTGACGACGCCGGCCGGTCCAGAGCGGAGACGAGCTCCGCACGGTCGTGGCGCTCGGCCCACGCCCGCAGCTCGTCGCGCTCGAGCAGCAGGAGCGCGCCGGCGTACGGGCGGTCGGTCCCGACCATCACGGCGTGCGCGACGAGCGGATGGGCTCCCACCGTCGCCTCCCACTGGCCCGGTTCGATGTTCTTGCCCGCCGACGTCACGATCGTGTCCTTGAGCCGGCCGACGACACTCAGGTGACCACGGTCGTCGATCGTGCCGAGGTCGCCGGTGCGGAACCAGCCGTCCTCGGTGAACGACGTGGCGTCGTCGGCCGGGTCGGTGTACCACACGCTGACGCCGACGCCGCGGACCTGGATCTCGCCGTCCTCGGCGATCCGGATGCTGGTTCCCGGGATCGGGACCCCGACCGTTCCGGCGCGGATGTCGCCCGGGAGCTGGCCGGCCGCGGGAGCCGTGGTCTCGGTGAGTCCGTAGCCCTCGATGACGCCGACGCCGACGCCGCGGAAGTAGAGGGAGAGATCGGCACCGAGGGTCGCCGCCCCGGAGAGCAGGTAGCCGATGCGCCCTCCGAGCAGCGCACGGATACGTCGGTAGAACAGCGCCTCGAAGAGGCGGTGCCGCACACGCAGGCCCAGCGGGGCGACCGCGCGCGGGTCGTCCTGCCGCCGCTCCAGGTGCGCACCCCAGGCGACCGCGGTCGCGTCGGCCGCGGCGTAGACCCTGCCCAGCCCGGCCGCCTCCGCCTTGGCCGCGACGGCGGCGCGAATCCGTTGCAGCACACGCGGGGCGACCACGAGGAACGTCGGCTGCAGGACCGGCAGGGTGGCCACGACGGCGCGCGGGTCGGACAGGTGCGCCG
Organism: Pseudactinotalea sp.; assembly: GCA_048594485.1. GTDB lineage: Bacteria > Actinomycetota > Actinomycetes > Actinomycetales > Beutenbergiaceae > Pseudactinotalea. Next base: position 3,401 of record JBMDXU010000198.1, read on the forward strand.
TGCGCATCCCCGCGGCGATCGCGACCAGCTGCAGCCCGCGGGCGAGCACGTGCGCCAGGGGCAGGAAGATCACCGTCCGTGCCTGCTCGTGGATGACCTCGTGGTAGGCGGACTGCACGCTGCGCACGACGCCGACCAGGTTGCCGTGCGTGATCCTCACGCCACGGGGACGGCCCGTCGTGCCCGAGGTGTAGACGACCGTCGCGACGTCGTCCGGCCCGACCTCGGCGCGTCGACTCTCGAGCGTGTCGTCAGCCACGTCCTCGCCGCCGGCTCGCAGCTGCGCGAGGTCGCGCTCTCCGTCGTCCATCGTCCAGACCCTCAGGGCGAGTCCCGCCTTCTCGGCGGCCTCTGCGAGCACGGTGCGCTCCAGCTCGCCGCCGCCGACGGCGAGCGCCGGTGCGCTGTCGGCGAGGACCTGCGCGACCTGACCGACCGACGAGGTCTCGTAGATCGGCACGACGACCGCGCCCGCCCACCACGCCGCGAGATCGACGACGGTCCAGTCGTAGCGTGTCGCAGCCATCACCACGACGCGGTCCCCGGCCGCGACCCCGGCGGCGATCAGGCCGCGCGCCGTCCCACGCACCTGCTCGGCGAACTCGGCGGTCGTCACCGGGCGCCAGCCGCCGCCGTCGGCTGCGACGTCGAAGGCGACGTGGCCGGCCGCGACACGCTCGCGGTGCAGCAGCAGATCAGTGGTGCTCCGCAGCGTGGGGTCCGCCGGGAGCGGTGCGCTGGTGATCATGACGGCGGCTCCTGGCTGAGGGTCTCGAGGTGGCG
>JBMDXU010000199.1:0-16108 GCA_048594485.1 Pseudactinotalea sp.
CGCGCGGTGAACAGCTGGACGGACTCGGTCTCGACGACGTCCTCGCACCAGGCGCACATCGTGCGGCGACGAGGTCCACCGCCGCGCTCGGCCGCGCGGAGAGCGATCCCGGTGGGGACCTCGTCGATCTCGACGACGACGTAGGCGGTCAGCGGTGCGCGGCGGTCGCGCCAGCCGAGGTAGTCCAACCGGTCCCAGCGCAGAGGCGCGAGATCGGGCAGGGTGGCGACCGCCGTCTCGCGGCGGGTGGTGTTGACGAAGCAGGCGCGGATCTGCGCCTCGGTGAGCGGGGTCATGCGGAGTCCTCGACGGTGGTGGGTTCAGGGGCAGCATCAGGACGCCCGTCCACCCGAGGACAGTCTCAGGAGGGGCGGGCGGAGGCCTCGTGCAGCGATGGGCAGGCCAAGACGGCCACCCCGCTCCCTGCGATGACTGCCACCGCGACTCCTCGTCCACCACTTCCGTCGCCGGTGCTCACCGGCCGATCCACTCTACGTCCGCCCCGCCACGACGTCGACCGCCTGCGCGACGGCGATGCCGGCCGTCTCCAGCTGCTCGCGCGTCGCGTCGTGCCCGAAGGTGAGACGGACGGCGGTGCTCGCCGTCTCCGCGTCGAGCCCGACCGCCAGCAGCACGTGAGAGGGCTCGTCACGACCCGAGGCGCACGCCGAGCCCGACGACACGATCACGCCACGGCGTTCCAGCTCCAGCAGCACGGCCTCACCGCTCGTGCCCGGGAAGCAGAAGGACGCGTGGTGGTCGAGGCGGTGCTGCGCGGATCCCGTGAGCATCGCCGTCGGCACCCGGTGCAGGACGGCGGCGATCAGCTCGTCGCGCAGCGCGGCGGTGGCCCCACCACGACGCGCGCGCTCGGCCTCGGCCAGCTCGAGAGCGGTGGCCAGCGCCACGGCCCCGGCGACGTTCTCCGTCCCGGATCGTCGCTCGCGCTCCTGGCCTCCGCCGTCGATCAGCGGCACGACCGCCAGCCGCCCCCGCAGGAACACGGCACCGATGCCCTTGGGGGCGCCGACCTTGTGCCCGGAGATGCTCAACGCGTCGACGCCGAGCTCGGCGACGTCGAGCGGGAGGCAGCCCGCGGCCTGCACGGCGTCGGTGTGCACGAGCGCCCCCTGATCACGGGCGATCGCCGCCAGCTCACCGATCGCCTGCACGGTGCCGATCTCGTTGTTGGCGTACCCGATGCTGACGAGGGTGGTGTCGTCGCGGAGCAGGTCGCGCAGGCTGTCGCGGCCGACCGACCCGTCACCCTCGACGGCGGTCGTCGCGACCTCGAACCTGTGCCAACGGTGCAGGTGCTCGACCGAGCCGAGGACGGCTTCGTGCTCGATCGGCGTGGTCACCACGTGCCGTCCGCGCGGGCGCCCCAGCGACAGGCCCTTGATCGCCAGGTTGGCGCCCTCGGTGCCTCCGGAGGTGAACACGACCTCGCTCGCCCGGCACCCGAGCACGGCCGCCACCCGGGCTCGGGCGTCGGCAAGGGCGGAGGCCGCCCGCTCGCCCGGCTCGTGCGTGCTCGAGGGGTTCCCGAACTCGGCGGTGAGATAGGGCCACATCGCCTCCAGCGCCTCTCGGCGCACGGGAGCGGTGGCCGCGACGTCGAGGTACAGGGCCACGGGTGCTCAGCCGACCTCGATGTCGAGCCCGAGGTCGATCGAGCGCACGCTGTGCGTCAGGGCGCCGACGCTGATGACGTCGACACCTGTCTCGGCCACGGCCCGCACGCCGTCCAGGCGCACGGTGCCGCTCGCCTCGACGACCGCCCGACCGGCGACCGTCGCGACACCCTCGCGCAGCTGGGGGAGCGTGAAGTTGTCGAGCATCACCACGTCGACACCGGCGGCCAGGACGGGCTCGAGCTGCTCGAGACGGTCCACCTCCACCTCGACGGTCGCGGTGTGCGGGATCCGCTCGCGCAGCTCGCGCAGGGTCGTGGTGAGGTCGGCACCGGCGGCGAGCAGCACCGCGAGGTGGTTGTCCTTGACGAGCACGGCGTCGGAGAGGCTGAACCGGTGGTTGTGGCCGCCTCCGGCGCGCACCGCGTGCCGCTCCAGGACGCGGAGCCCCGGCGTCGTCTTGCGGGTGTCGGCGATGCGGGCACGGGTGCCGGCGACGGCGGCCACGTACGCGGCTGTCGCCGTCGCGATCCCGCTCATCCGCTGGGCGAAGTTGAGCGCGATCCGCTCCGCCTGCAGCACCGCCGTCGCCGGCCCCGAGACCCGGGCGAGCACCGTGCTCTCGTCGAAGGGCTCGCCGTCGTCGACGGCGAGCTCGACGGCGACCGCGGGGTCGGTCAACCGGAACGCCGCGGCCACGGCCGCGCCGCCGGCGAAGGTGCCGGGCTCGCGGGCGACGAGCTGGGCGGTGGCGCGCGCGGACGGCGGGACGAGGGCCGCGCCGGTGAGGTCGCCCCACGGGGCGTCCTCGCGCAGCGCGCGCCGGACGATGTCGTCCAGGACGGACGGCGTGAGCATGCTCATCTCAGCTGCCCTCGGCGAGCGCGGCGAGCCGGTCGATCGAGGCGGCCAGGTGCGCGCTGGTCGTCCTCCGCGCCTTCTCGAAGCGCTTGGGGTCGGTCAGCTCGGACCAGTCGTAGACGTGCCGGACCACGGTGCCGCCCTCGATGGGCTCGAGCTCCCATCGCCACTCGTGGCCGGGCTCGGGCTCACCGGGCGGGGCGGGGCGCCAGGCGATCAGGCGGCCCTCCTCGAACGCCACCACCCGGTTGGGCCGGAGGGTCCCGGTGGTGAGCGTGACGGCGAAGACGTCCCCGACGCCACGGACGCGCTGACCCGGCGCGGCTTCCGCGAGGTTGTCGTTGCCGTCCCACTCGGGCTGCCGTGCGGGATCGGCGATGAGCTCGAAGACGACCTCGGGGGAGGCGCGGACCGTGCGCGAGGCGGTGACGACCGTGTCCTGGGTGCCGCTCATGCCGACATCATCGCCTGGGTGAGCACCTGCGCCTGCAGGGCTGCGACCGGGTCGTCGCGGCGGAAGTGCGCGCCCACCGACGCCGTCCGGGCGAGCGCCGCCCGTGCGCACACACGCGCCAGCAGCAGCAGGTTGGCGTCCTCGTGCGCGGCCCGGTCCGCGGGCGCCGGGAGGCGGACGGACCAGTCGTCGAACGCGGCGATCGCGTCCGTGAGCCCCTCGGCGTCGCGTGCGAGACCCACCGCGTCCCACATCAGCCGCTGCAGCGCGCGGCGCGAGAACGGCCCGTGTGCGGGGCCGCCCCCCTCGACGGGGAACGACTCCGCCGAGAGGGACGGGCTCACCGTTCCCTCCGGGCGGCCTCGTTCCCCCTGGGGGAGAGCGGTGAGGGCAGTGACGCCGGGGAGGGCGTCGGGCGCCGGCCAGTCGCCGGCCTCGGGCGCGGCTCCCGACAGCAGGCGGGCGACACGGTCGCCGAACACCGCGCCCTCGAGCAGCGAGTTCGAGGCCAGCCGGTTGGCGCCGTGCACGCCGGTCCTCGCGCACTCGCCGATCGCGAACAGGCCGGGCACGCTGGTGCGCCCCCAGAGGTCGGTGGCGATGCCGCCCATCCAGTAGTGCGCCGCGGGGGTGATCGGGATCGGGGTCGTGCCCCAGTCCAGGCCCGCGGCACGGACACCGGTGTCGATGCTGGGGAACCGCCGCGCGAGGAAGTCGCCACCGAGGGCGGTCGCGTCGAGGACGACCGGCTCGCCGCCCTGGCGGGCCATCTCGGCCGCGACCGCGCGCGCCACGACGTCGCGAGGCGCGAGCTCCTCGCCCGGGACGCCCAGCATGAACCGGTGGCCGCCTGAGTCGCGCAGCACGGCGCCCTCACCGCGGACGGCCTCCGACACCAGGAAGTTGCCGGGACGCGCGAGGGTCGTCGGGTGGAACTGGTAGAACTCGGTGTCGGCGAGCCGGGCGCCGACCCGGGCGGCGCACGCGACGCCGTCCCCGGTGGCCGCGGCCGGGTTCGAGGTGGCCGGGTACAGCTGTCCGGCGCCACCCGTGGCGAGCACGACGGCGTCCGCGGCGAGCGTGACGCGCTCGCCGTCGCTCAGCTCGACCTCCGCACCCACGACCGCCGACCCGACGCCGTCGTCCGAGCGGAGCGCGAGCAGGAACGCGTGCTCGTGGATGCTCACCCCCGACTCGCGCAGGCGCGCGACGAGCGCCGCCTCGATGACGGCGCCGGTGGCGTCACCCCCGGCGTGCAGCACACGCGCGTAGGAGTGCGCCGCCTCGAGCCCGTGGGCGAGCTCGCCGCCCTCGGTGTCGAACGCGACGCCGAGGTCGATCAGCTCGCGGATCCGGTCGGGACCCTCCGAGCACAGCACGCGGACGGCGTCCGGGTCGCACAGGCCGGCGCCCGCCGCCAGGGTGTCCGCGACGTGCGCGTCGACCGAGTCCTCGGGGAAGACGGCGGCCGCGATGCCACCCTGGGCGTAGCGGGTGTTCGACTGCCCGAGGGAGCCCTTGGTGACGACGGTGACGTCGTGACCGGCGCCGACGGCGTCGAGCGCGACCGAGAGCCCGGCGATGCCGGAGCCGATGACGAGCACGCGGGTCATGGTCAGTCTCCGATCACCGGCTGCGTGGGGCGAGGCCGGGCGTCGAGCATGCGCTCGAGCGCGATACGGGCCTCGCGGGTGACGTCGTCGGGCACCGCCACCTGGTTGACGATCTCGCCGTCGACCATCGACTCCAGCACCCAGGCGAGGTATCCGGGATGGATCCGGTACATCGTCGAGCACGGGCACACGACCGGGTCGAGGCAGAAGATCGTGTGCTGCGGGTGCTGGGCGGCGAGGCGCTGGACCAGGTTGATCTCGGTGCCGATCGCGAACGTCGTCGGCTCGGTGGCTCCCTCGATCGCGCGGCGGATGTAGTCGGTCGAACCGGACTCGTCGGCGGCGTCGACCACCGGCATCGGGCACTCGGGGTGGACGATCACGCGCACGCCGGGGTGCTCCGCCCGCGCCTGCTCGATCTGCGCCACCGTGAAGCGCTTGTGCACCGAGCAGAAGCCGTGCCACAGGAGCACACGCGCGTCGAGGACGGCCTGCTCGTCGTTGCCGCCGAGCGGCTTGTTGGGGTTCCACGTCGGCATCTGCTCCAGCGGCACCCCCATCGCCTTCGCGGTGTTGCGGCCGAGGTGCTGGTCGGGGAAGAACAGCACACGCTTGCCGCGCTCGAACGCCCACTCGAGCACGGTGGCCGCGTTGGAGGAGGTGCAGACGATGCCGCCGTGGCGGCCGCAGAAGGCCTTGAGCGCCGCGGACGAGTTCATGTACGTCACGGGGACGACCTCGGCGAGCCCGTCCTCGCCCGGCGACGCAGGGTCGCGGCCGTAGACCTCGGTGAGCTGCTCCCAGCACTCCTCGACCTGATCGAGGTTCGCCATGTCGGCCATCGAGCACCCCGCCGCGAGGTTGGGCAGGACCACACGCTGGTCCGGTCCGGAGAGCAGGTCCGCCGTCTCGGCCATGAAGTGGACGCCGCAGAAGACGATGGTCTCGGCGTCGGGGTGCTCCTTGGTCGCCTGCGCGAGCTGGTAGGAGTCGCCAACGTAGTCCGCGTAGGCAATGACCTCGTCGCGCTGGTAGAAGTGGCCGAGGACGACGGCGCGCGGGCCGAGCGTGCGCCGAGCCTCCTGGATCCAGGCGTCGATCTGCTCGGGGCTGGCCTCGCGGTACCGGTCGGGCAGCGTGCCCTGGCGGGGCGCCGTGCGGGGGAGGACGTCGTACTGGGACGCGCCCGGCCCGTAGCCGGTCGTGTGCGCGTCGTAGCTCCACGGACCCTCGGCGAGCGAGGACGAGCAGGTGCTGCCGGGGGCGGTGCCGGCGTCGATGCTGCGGATGCGCAGGTCGACCGAGGCGGTGGTGGTCATGGGGTCTCTCCTTGCTGGGGTCGCGGCCGACCGAGGGGGCCGAGGTCGACGGGTTCGACCCCGCTGTTGTCGCGGTACAGACGTGCGGGTCGGTGCGCACCGGTGGAGCGCATGCGGTCGGTGGGGACGACGGCGCCGTCGGCGAGGACCTGGCGTCGGAAGTTGGCGGGGTCGAGCCGCCGCTGGCCGACGATCTCGTGCACCTCGCGCAGCTCGCGCAACGTGAACGTCTCGCCGAGGAGGGCGTGCGCGATGTGGCTGTAGGAGAGCTTGGTCCGGAGTCGCCAGAGCGCGTACTCGACGACGAGGTTGTGATCGAACGCCAGGGTCGGGAGATCGTCGGCGGCGAGCCAGCGGACGTTCTGCTGCGGGCGGGCGCCGGCGACCTCGTCGGCGCGGACGAGAGCCCAGTAGACGACGGAGACCACACGACCGCCCTCGCCCGAGCGGTCGGGGTCGCCGAAGGTGTACATCTGCTCGAGATACGCCGGCGCGAGGCCGGTGGTGGCGGCGAGGGTGCGACGCGCGGCGTCCTCGAGCGTCTCGTCGCCCAGCGGGCCCCCGGGGAGCGCCCACATGCCGTCGTACGGCTCGCGGGTGCGTACGACGAGAGGCAGCGAGAGCTCGGGCCGGCCGTCCGGACCTGGGCGCAGCGCGAAGATCACCGTCGAGACGGCGACCGTCGGCGACCCGCTCATCCGCGCACCCTTCGAGTCGATCTGACCTGAACTCGATGACGACCTTAGTGTCACTATGACCAGAACACAACTCGGCGGCGGGCCGATGCCGTGGCGACCGTCCTCGCGCCGGCTCGCACGCGCTCGAGCGGTGCGCGGTCGGCCTCGATCACCGGCACGCTGGGGTCGTCGCCGGTGTGCGGACGGTGCCCGCTCCGACCGCCCCTTCCGACCGCGGCGGCGGGGTCGAGGGAGCGCGCCGGTCGGGCCTACGATGGCGATGCCCGTGTCCCGCTCGACGATGAGGACTCACCCGAATGAGGAAGCGACTGCTCGGCCCGCTCGCGAGCCTGGCCCTGGTGGTGGCGTTCGCAGCCGGTTGCGGCCCCGCCCCCGGTGCCGCCGCCACCGTCGACGGCGATGTCATCGGGCAGGACGAGGTCGCCTCGGTGGTCGAGGACCTGGGCCTGTACGGGCTGCCGGTCACGCCGAGCCAGGCGCTCGTCGGCCTCATCACGGCGCCGACACTGGTCGATGTCGGCTCCGACACCGGCTACGGCGTCTCCGACGACGACGCCGTCTCGGCCCTGGACAACGTGGCCGCCCAGAACGGCATCGACCCTCCGCTCGACCCGGATCTCAGCGACTCGACCCTGCTCTTCGTCAAGGGCGCGCTGATCACCGCCGGTCTCCAGGGCGACCCCTCCGGCGCGGACCTGCTCGCGGATTACGCAGCGCAGGTCGCCGCGCTCGACGTCACCGTCAGCCCGCGCTACGGCACGTGGGACCCGGACGCCCTGCTGCAGGCTCCGACCTACGACTGGCAGCTGGTCCCGGCACCCGAGCAGGCGTGAGCCGACCGGGCGATCCCGTCGAGCCCACCGAGCTCAGCGAGCCAGGTGCGGCGCTCCTCGACGCCGTGGCGGTCATCGACCGCCTCCGTTCGCCCGACGGCTGCCCGTGGTACGCCGAGCAGACCCACGCCTCACTGGCGCCGTACGCCATCGAGGAGGCGCACGAGGTGGCCGACGCCGCTGAGGCCGGCGACGGAGCCGCCCTCGTCGACGAGCTCGGCGACCTGCTGCTCCAGGTGCTGATCCACGCACGGATCGCTCAGGAGGAGGCCGGGGCCGGGCGCTTCGACATCGACGACGTCGCGCGCACGCTCGTCGCCAAGATGGTGCGTCGCAACCCGCACGTGTTCGGCGACGCGCGCGCCGACACCGTCGACGAGGTGCACGAGCTCTACGACGCGGTGAAGGCGGCCGAGCACCGTCGCGCCCACGTCCTCGACGGCCTTCCCGTCTCGCTCCCCGCGCTCGTCCGGGCGCAGAAGGTCGCGAGCAGGCTGCGCAAGGCGGGCGAGCCGCCGTCGATGACCGAGGCGACCGCAGACGCCGGTCCCGCCGAGCGGATCGGCGCCGACCTCCTCGCGCTCGTCATCGAGGCCGACGCCGCCGGCGTCGACGCCGAGGCGTCCTTGCGCGCCGCCACCCGGCGTCTGGAAGCCGAGCACCGCGACTGAGCCGCGACCGGCTCGAAAAGGCCTGGCCCCGTCGGCTGCCGCCTGACTAGCGTCGAGTCTCGACGGCCGCCCGGTCCCGGGTGCCGATCCCCCGTCCGCCGCACCGATCCACGAGAGGAGGCACAGCGATGCGAGCAGCGCACGCCCTCGCCCCGCTCCGCCACCTCGAAGGGATCCTGCGTGCCCGCACGTTCGCTCAACCTCGGCATCCTCGCCCACGTCGACGCCGGTAAGACCACGCTCACCGAGCGGCTCCTGCACCTCGCCGGAGTGATCGACGAACCCGGCTCGGTCGACACCGGCACCACCCGCACCGACACGCTCGCCGTCGAACGTCGTCGCGGCATCACCGTCAAGGCCGCCGTCGTCGCGCTCGAGATCGACGACATCGCCGTCAACGTCGTCGACACCCCGGGGCATCCCGACTTCATCGCCGAGGTCGAACGGGTGCTCGGCGTGCTCGACGGCGCCGTCGTCGTGCTCTCGGCGGTCGAGGGTGTGCAGCCTCAGACCCGCATCCTGACGCGCGCGCTGCAGCGCCTGCGCGTGCCGACACTCTTCTTCGTCAACAAGATCGACCGCTCCGGCGCCGACGTCGACCGGGTGCTCGACGCCATGCGACGGCGGTTGACACCCGATCTGCTGGTGACCGGATCGGCGCGTGGACAGGGATCGCGATCGGCCGTCTTCCATGGCTACGACGACGACGCCGCCTTCCGCGAACGTGAGACCCTCGCGCTCGCGGAGCACGACGACACCGTGCTGGCCGACTTCGTCGACGGGCGCGACCGCACCTCGGGTCAGCTGCACGAGGCGGTGATCGCCCAGACCCGGGCCGGGCTGCTGCACCCGGTGTTCGCCGGGTCGGCCGCCACCGGCGCCGGGGTGCGCGAGCTGATGGCGGGCATCGCGGACTACCTCCCGACGGCGCCGCAGCACGACGACGGCGTCGTCTCCGGCAGGGTGTTCAAGGTCGAGCGCGGCACGGCGGGGGAGAAGGTCGCCTACGTCCGGGTGATCGGTGGCCGGCTCCGCACCCGCGACCGGGTCGACCTTCCCGCCGGACCCGCGACGATCGCCGGGATCGAGACGTTCAGCGGAGGACGATGGGCTCGTGCCGACGAGCTCGCGTCGGGTCGGATCGGCCGGGTGCACGGGCTCACGACCGTGCGGGTGGGAGACGGCTTCGGCGACGGAGCGACGGCCGGCGCGGCGGCGTTCCCTGCCCCGACCCTCGAAGCCTCCGTCGAGGCCCTCGAGGTCGGTCAGCGCCCGGCGCTTCGCGCCGCTCTGCTGCAGCTCGCCGACCAGGACCCGCTGATCGCGACCCGGATCGACGAGGCCGGGCGGCCCACGGTGTCGCTCTACGGGCGGGTGCAGCAGGAGGTCCTGGGGGCCACCTTGGCGGACGAGTACGGCATCGAGGTCGAGTTCTCCGAGGCCAGCGTGCTGCACGTGGAGCGGCCGCGCCGGGCCGCGCACGCCGTCATCCGCCTCAACACCGACGAGAACCCCTACCAGGCGACGATCGGGCTCCGGATCGTCCCCGGGCCTCCGGGGTCCGGGCTGCGGTTCGGGACCGACGTCGCCTCGCGCGACATGCCGCTCTACACCTACCGGAGCGCCGAGATGTTCGCGGGTGCGATCGAGCGGCACGTGCGGGCGACGTTCGAGCACGGCGAGCTCGGCTGGCCGGTCACCGACTGCGAGGTGAGGTTGGTGGAGGTCGCGTACAGCGTGGCCGACGGACCGCCGTCCCGGCGCGGTCCGACGAGCACCGCCGCCGACTACCGCATGGTCACCCCGCGGGTCGCGCGGCGGGCGCTCGCGCGCGCCGGCACACGCGTGTGCGAGCCGGTGGTGCTGGTCCGGCTGGAGATCCCGACGGCCGACGCCGCCACGGTGCACCACCTGCTGGCGCGGTGGGGCGCGCAGATCACCGGCCAGACCTCCATGGGCGACCTCAGTCGGATCCAGGCTCGGCTCGTCGCCTCGCGCCTCCACGAGCTCCAGCACCAGCTGCCGGACCTGACGGGTGGCGAGGGCGTGCTGGAGTCCGAGGTCGACGGGTACCAGCCGGTCGTGGGTGATCCGCCGGTGCGACGGGGATGGACGCCGACGACGGACTGAGCGCCGTCGTCGTCGCGCACCGGTCCGTGCTGGTGGATCGGCCGTGCGGGGCGCGGCGGATGCCCCGCGCTCGCGGTGCTGGAGCGGGTCTAGGGTGGTGCGCGGATCTTGACCCGTCGCACGGGTCCGGCAGGCGGCCGGGCGGTGCGACCTGCAGACCAGAACCCCAACTGACAAGGAGTCCACATGGCCACGATCGAGGCCGTCGGCGCCCGGGAGATTCTCGACTCCCGCGGCAACCCCACCGTCGAGGTCGAGATGGCGCTCGAGGACGGGTCGTTCGCCCGTGCAGCGGTGCCCTCGGGTGCGTCGACGGGTGCCTTCGAGGCGGTCGAGCGTCGCGACGGCGACAAGGCGCGCTATCTCGGCAAGGGCGTCAGCGAGGCGGTCGCAGCCGTGACCGAGGTGATCGCTCCCGCGATCCTGGGCCTCGACGCCGCCGACCAGCGCCACCTCGACGCCACCCTCATCGAGCTCGACGGCACCTCGAACAAGGGCAAGCTCGGCGCCAACGCCATCCTCGGCGTGTCGCTGGCCGCGGCTCGGGCCTCGGCCGAGAGCTCGGACCTGTCGCTGTTCCGCTATATCGGCGGACCGAACGCGCACGTGCTGCCGGTGCCGATGATGAACATCCTCAACGGCGGCAGCCACGCCGACTCCAACGTCGACATCCAGGAGTTCATGGTCGCGCCGATCGGCGCCGCCACGTTCAAGGAGGCGCTGCGCTGGGGCGCGGAGGTCTACCACGCCCTCAAGTCGGTGCTCAAGGACCGCGGTCTGGCGACGGGCCTCGGCGACGAGGGCGGCTTCGCCCCGAACCTCGAGAGCAACCGCGCCGCGCTCGACCTGATCCTCGACGCGATCGGCAAGGCGGGCTTCACCGCCGGGACCGACGTAGCCCTCGCCCTCGACGTCGCCTCGACCGAGTTCTTCTCGGACGCCGCGTACCAGTTCGAGGGCCGCGCCACGAGCCCGGACGAGATGATCGCCTACTACTCCCAGCTCGTCGCCGACTACCCGCTGGTCTCGATCGAGGACCCGCTGAGCGAGGACGAGTGGGACTCGTGGGCGCAGCTGGTGGGCGAGGTGGGCGACAAGGTCCAGATCGTCGGTGACGACCTGTTCGTGACGAACCCCGAGCGTCTCGCGAAGGGCATCGAGATGCGCGCGGCCAACTCGCTGCTCGTCAAGCTCAACCAGATCGGGTCGCTGACCGAGACGCTCGACGCCGTCGAGCTCGCGCAGCGCTCCGGGTTCACCGCGATGGTCTCGCACCGGTCGGGTGAGACCGAGGACACCACGATCGCCGACCTGGCCGTCGCGCTCAACACCGGCCAGATCAAGACCGGCGCGCCCGCCCGTGGCGAGCGCATCAACAAGTACAACCAGCTCCTGCGCATCGAGGACGAGCTCGACACCTCCGGTGTCTACGCCGGCGCCACGGCCTTCCCCCGCTGGAAGCCGACCGCCTGAGCACCGTCCGACACCTCACGCAACACCCCGCGACCCCGGTGAGCCTCGGCCCACCGGGGTCGCCCCCTGTCCGGGAGCGGTGGGTGAGCGTCCACCCGAGGTGCCTCGGTGGACGCTCACTCACCGCTCGTGCGGGGCGGGGGAGAGGTGCCCGCGACGCGCGCTGGGGTGCTTCACGGGGATCGGGTCGGTTCTGGGAGACGATGGGGTCGTGAGCAGTCGTCGTCCCGTTGCGCCCCGGGCCCCTCGCCCGTCGTCGACGGCGGCGCGATCGGTGCGTTCGACCCGGTCGGCCGCCACCTCGCGGGCGCAGACCCCGACCACGACGCCGGGCACGGCGCGAGGATCGGCGGCGCGGGCGTCGTCGAGCCGTGCCTCGCAGGGCAAGGGCACGGCGAAGCCGGTGAGCAAGCCGTCCCGCAAGCCGTCGACGAGCGCACGGCGTGCCGGCGCGCAGGCTCGCCCCGCCGTCGAGCGTCCCCAGGAGCCACGCCAGGTCACGGTCCGCTCGGTGATGCTGTTCGTCGTCATCCTCGTCGCGTTCGTCGTGCTGGCTCCGACCTTGCGGGCCTACGTCACGCAGCAGGAGCAGCTGCGCGACCTCGACGAGGCGATCGCCGCGGCGCAGGATCGCAATGACGCGCTCCAGGCGTCGATCGACCGCTGGAGCGACCCCGCCTACGTCCAGGCGCGGGCCCGCGATCGACTCGGGTTCGTGATGCCGGGCGAGACGCCGTACATCGTGGTCGACCCGGAGACTGTGACGGGGCAGGAGCCGGCCGACACCGAGGACCCGGGTCCCGTGACCATGCCCCGGACCGGGCCCTGGTACCTGACGGTGTGGGACTCCGTGCAGGTCGCGGGCGAGGTCGACGACTGATGGCGCTCGCGGATCAGGTGACCGACCGCGACCTGGAGGTGCTGACCGACCAGCTCGGTCGCCCGCCGCGCGGCGTCGTCGGGATCGCGGCGCGCTGCGTCTGCGGGCGACCGCTGGTCGTGCGCACGGCGCCGCGCCTGCCCGACGGCACCCCGTTCCCCACCACGTACTACCTCACCTGCCCACCTGCCGTTGCCGCCGTCAGCACGCTCGAGGCGAGCGGCGTCATGAAGGAGATGACGGCGCGGCTGACGCAGGACGAGACGCTCGCCGCCGGCCACCGCGCGGCGCACGAGGACTACATGCGCCGTCGCGCCGAGCTGGGCGAGGTGCCCGAGATCGAGGGCATCAGCGCCGGTGGCATGCCCGACCGCGTCAAGTGCCTGCACGTGCTCGTCGGTCACGCCCTCGCCGCGGGACCGGGCGTCAACCCCATCGGCGACGAGGCGCTCGCGATCATCGCCGACTCGTGGCGGCCCGACCGCTGCACCTGCTGATCGCGACGGCGGGCGACACATCCGCGTCGGCATAGAGTCGACCCGTGACACGTGTGGCCGCCATCGACTGCGGGACGAACTCGATCCGGCTGCTCATCGCCGACGCCGCGGAGCGGCCCGGCGGCGGCGCGGACCTCACCGACGTGGTGCGCCTCATGGAGGTGGTCCGGCTCGGACAGGGGGTCGACCGGACCGGTCGGTTCGCGCCCGAGGCGCTGGAGCGGACCCTGGCGGCGACGGACCGGTACGCGGCGCTGTGTCGCGAGCACGGGGTGACGGCGATCCGGTTCGTCGCGACCTCGGCCACGCGTGACGCCCGCAACCGGGACGAGTTCATCGACGGCGTCCGGACGCGTCTCGGTGTCGAGCCCGAGGTGATCTCGGGGACCGAGGAGGCCTCGCTCAGCTTCGCCGGCGCGATCCGGATCCTTGACGCCGCCGACCCGAGCCCGGCGATGGTCGTCGACTTCGGGGGCGGCTCGACCGAGCTCGTCTCGGGCGACGCCACCGCGACGGTGCCGACGCCGTCGGCAGCGATCTCGCTCGACGTCGGCTGCGTTCGGATGACCGAGCGGCACCTCGACGGCGACCCCGCGACCGCAGCCGAGGTCGACGCGGCGCGGGCCGACATCCGCGCGGCGCTCGACCGCGCCGCGGCGGTCGTGCCGATCGCGTCCGTCGGGACCCTCGTCGGGGTCGCGGGGTCGGTCACGACGGTGACCGCGCACGCCCTCCGGCTCGACCGCTACCGCCCCGAGGAGATCGACGGCGCCCGGCTGGGGGTCGCGCAGGTGCTCGCCGCCTGCGACGAGCTGCTGACGATGACGCGCGAGCAGCGGGCCGCCCTGCCCTACATGCACCCCGGCCGTGTCGACGTCATCGGTGCCGGAGCGCTGGTGTGGTCGGAGGTCGTGCGACGGGTCGCGTCCGAGGCCGGCGTCGACCAGGTGCGCACGAGCGAGCACGACATCCTCGACGGCATCGCGCTGTCGACGCTCGCCCGCGGCTGACCATGGGCGCGCTGCTCGCCCACGTGCTCCCGGTGGCGCTGCTGGCCGCCATCAGCCCGGTGATGTTCCTCAACGCATGGCCGTTCGCTGGGGCCGGGGCGGCACGGGCTCGCACGTTTCCTCCGCACGGCGGGAGGGCTGGCGGCCACCCGCACCGCCGTCACCCTCGGCTCCCCGACCCCGCCGAGATCGTAGGTCTGCGGCGAGACCGTACGTCTGGAACTACGAGGTCGCCGCAGACCTACGATCTCGGCGAGGGGGCGGGGGCGAGGGGGCGGGGGCGAGGGCGTGCTGAGCTGACGGCCCTCCGGGCTACTGCAGGAAGGCGTACCGGGCGACCAGCAGCAGGGCGAGCAGGTACAGCAGCCAGCTCGACTCCTTCACACGGCCGGTGAAGAGCTTGATGAGCGCGTAGGAGATGATCCCGAACGAGACGCCGTTGGCGATCGAGTACGTGAACGGCATGGACACGATCGTGAGGAACGCGGGCACCCCCTCGCCGACGTCGCCCCACTCGATGTTCTTGACACCCTCCATCATCAGCGCGCCGACGAGGATGAGCGCGGGCGCGGTCGCCGCGCTCGGCACCGCGCCGACCAGCGGCCAGAAGAACATCGCCACCACGAACAGACCACCGGTCGTGATCGCGGTGAGACCCGTGCGGCCACCCTCCTCGACGCCGGCGGCCGACTCGACGTACGCCGTCGTCGTCGACGTGCCCATCGCGGCCCCGACGATCGCCGCGAGGCCGTCCATGGAGAACAGCCGCTTGGCGCGCGGCATCTCGCCGCGCTCGTCGACGAAGCCGGCGCGCTGCGCCAGACCGGTGAGGGTGCCGGTCGCGTCGAAGAAGTCCACGACGAAGAACGTGAGGATCACCGTGATCGCGCCGGCGAGCACCGAGTGCGTGGCGCCCTCGGCGCTGCTGAACAGCCCCGCGAAGTCCATCTGGAACGCCAGGTCACCGGGCCAGAACGGGAGGGCGATCGGGAACCCGTCGAACCCGGCGAACAGCGCCATCGCACCCGGCTCGCCGCCCGGGTAGACCGCCAGCCGGAACACGATCGCGACCAGCGTGGTGGCGAGGATCCCCCACAGGATCGCGCCGGTCACCCGCAGCTTCATGAGGATCGCGGTGAGCACCAGCCCGAGCAGCGCGAGCCACACGGTCGGCGACCTGAAGTCGCCCAGCGCGACCGACGTCGCCTCGCTCGTGATGACGATGCCCGCGTTCTTCATGCCGATGAGGGCGAGGAACGCGCCGATCCCCGCCGTGATGGCGAGCTTGAGCGACATCGGCAGCGCCTGCACGATCGCCTTGCGCGCTCCGACGACGCTCAGCACCACGAACAGCACACCCGAGATGAACACGGCGGCGAGCGCCTGCTGCCACGAGTACCCCAGCGTCAGGACCACCGTGAACGCGAAGAACGCGTTGAGGCCCATGCCCGGCGCCTGCGCGAACGGGTACCGCGCCACCACACCCATGACGATCGAGCCGAACGCGGCCGCGATGCACGTGACGATGACGAGCTGCTGGAAGACGTTGTCGACGCCGTCGATGACGATCGCGTTCCCGAGCACGTCGGGGTTGACGAAGATGATGTAGCTCATCGCCAGGAACGTCGTCAGACCCGCACGGAGCTCCCGTGGGATGGTCGAGCCGTTCGCGCTGATCTCGAAGTAGCGGTCGACGGCGGAGCGGGGCCGCTCGCTCGCCGTCGTCGGGGTGGGTGCGCTCGCGCTCACGGATGGGTCCTCGAGGCTCAGACGGGTTCGGACACCGGAAACCTAGTGGCACCGGCAGGGGTCCGCGTGACGTTCGGTGTCTCGCCCGCCACCCACACGCGCCCGATGTCGGCCGGGGTGCCGAGGACGAACACCTTGGCGAGCGCGTCCTCGGCGTCGACCGCGTGACGCAGCGTCACCTCGAGCGTCGAGCCCGACGGCGGCCGGATCAGGACGGCGTCGAAGGACATGCCCTCGCCGAGGTGGCCCACGTCGTCGAGCCCGAGGGCGAGCGCACCCGAGCGGG
>JBMDXU010000002.1:0-12889 GCA_048594485.1 Pseudactinotalea sp.
CCTCGGAGTCGACGCCTCGTCGATACAGGCAATCGTGTACTTTTGAGCGATGTCGACATCCCTTGCCCCACCGTCACCGCCTGGTCGCGTCACGCTGACCCACGCCGCCGCGGTGGCCAGGCTCGGGTGGGCGCTCGCCGACGAGACACGGGCGCGGGTGCTGCTCGCCCTGCGCGAGGGGGCGGCGACGCCCTCGGCCCTTGCCGACGATCTCGGGGTCTCGCGGCAGGTGATGTCCAACCAGCTCGCGTGCCTGCGGGGGTGCGGCCTGGTCGAGGCTGCGCGCGACGGGCGGCGCACCTGGTACCGGCTGTCCGACCCGCACCTCGCGCCCGCGCTGGGCGAGCTCGTCCAGCTCGTGGTCGCCGTCGACCCCACCTGCTGCACCGACTCCGGCTGCGCCTGCACGTGACCGCGCTCCCGCTCGCGCCAGGCACGCCACGACCGCTCAGCGCCCGACGGCGATCCGTCCTCGTCACCCGGGTGCGGTGGATCGTCGCCGGGACCATCGCGTACAACGTGATCGAGGCGGTCGTCGCGATCAGTGCCGGCCGGGTCGCCTCCTCGGGCGCCCTGATCGCGTTCGGTCTGGACTCGATCGTGGAGGTGCTGTCGGCCGGGGCGGTCGCCTGGCAGTTCAGCGGACGTGACCCGCACCGGCGCGAACGCGCAGCGATGGGCCTGATCGCCGTGTCGTTCCTGGGTCTGGCGGCGTTCGTCATGGTCGACTCCGTGCGCGCGCTGACCGGCGGCGACGAGCCCGCTCCGTCCTCGGTCGGGATCGCTCTCGCGGCACTGAGCCTCGCCGTCATGCCCCTGCTCTCCTGGGCGGAGCGACGAACCGGTCGCGAGCTCGGATCGGCGAGCGCCGTCGCCGACTCCAAGCAGACCCTGCTCTGCGCCTACCTCTCCGGGGTGCTGCTCCTCGGCCTGCTCGTCAACGCGACCCTCGGCTGGTCCTGGGCCGACCCGGTCGCGGCGCTCGTCATCGCGGCGGTCGCGGTCAAGGAGGGCGTCGCGGCCTGGCGCGGCCGCCCCTGCTGCACGCCGGTGTCCGAGCTCACCGGCGACGCCGCCGAAACTCCCTGCAGCGACGGCTGCTGCACGCCGGACGCCCCCTGACCGGCCCAAGGCGCTCACGCCGCCCCCGGCCGAGATCGGATGGGCCGAGGTCGGACGGTCGCGTGCCTTGGTCCCGCGCGGTGTCAGAGGGTGTGCACGAGCTCGACGAGGCGGGTGAGGACGGTGGGGTCGGTGTCGGGCGGGACGCCGTGGCCGAGGTTGACCACGTGCGCGGGGGCGGCGCGGCCACGATCGACGACGTCGCGGACGTGCGCCTCGAGCACCTCCCACGGAGCGCCGAGCAGCGCGGGGTCGATGTTGCCCTGCAACGGGACGCCCGGGACCAGGGCGGCGGCCTCGTCCAGCGGGGTGCGGTGATCGACGCCGACGACGTCGCTCGCCGTGGCCATCGCGCTCAGCAGGTGGCCGGTCGCGGTCCCGAAGTGGACCGTCGGCACGGAGCCGCGGACCGCGGCCAACGCGGTGGTCGAGGCCGGCAGGACGGCACGCTCGTAGTCGGCGCGGCTGAGCGACCCGGCCCAGGAGTCGAAGAGCTGCGCGGCGCGCGCACCGGCGGCGACCTGCGCCCGCAGGAACGCGCCGGACAGCTGCGCCGTCCACCGCATCAGCTCCTCCCATGCCCCCGGGTCGGCGTGCATGAGGGTCCGCGCCGCCAGCTGATCCTTGCTCGGACCACCCTCGACGAGATACGCCGCGAGCGTGAACGGGGCGCCGGCGAACCCGATGAGCGGGGTCGGGCCGAGCTCGTCGACCACGATCCACACGGCCTGGGCGACGGCGTCGAACGCGTCCTCCGCGACGCCGTCGGGCGCGTGGGCGACAAGATCGGCGACGTCGCCCGCGGTCCGGACCGGGCTGGCGAGCACCGGGCCCTTGCCCGGCACGATCTCGACGTCGACGCCGACCAGCTTGAGCGGGACCACGATGTCGCTGAACAGGATCGCGGCGTCGACGCCGTGGCGTCGCACCGGTTGCAGGGTGATCTCGGCGGCGAGCGCGGGATCGAGGCAGGCGTCGAGCATCCGGGTCCCGACCCGGAGCTCCCGGTACTCCGGCAGCGACCGGCCCGCCTGCCTCATGAACCACACGGGCAACCGCTCCGGGCGGGTGCCGGCGTAGGCGCTCAGCAGGGGGGCGGTGGTGGCAAGGCTCTGATCGGGCACTGCACGATCCTGCCACCCGCCGACCGGGCGACGAGCACGCGGCGGAGAGCGGTGGTTGGGTGAGGTCGTGATCACGACGACGGTGGACGGTCGCGAGGTCCGGTTGCGCGAGCGGCACGACCTCACCTTCCTGGCGCGCTGGGGCCGGGTGTTCGCCGTGCTCGACGACCAGGACTCCGGCAACCTCTGCTTCGGGGTGGACGGCGACCGGGGCCGGGTCTTCGTCAAGTACGCCGGCGCGGCGCCGGTGCGCTACGACGGCGAGCCGGCCGACGCCGTCGATCGGTTGCGCGCCGCCGCGGAGGTCTACCGCGCGCTCGGGCACCCCACGCTGGTGCGTCTGCGCGAGGTGGCCGATCTCGCCCACGGCACGGCACTGGTCTTCGACTGGACCGATGCGACACCGGTCGGCCGTCAGTACGACCGCCGCCGCGAGCTGGCGTCGCTGCCGACCGCGTCGCGGGTCGACGCGGTGCAGCAGATCTACGACTTCGCCGCGCACACGGCGGCGCGCGGCTGGGTCGCGATCGACCTCTACGACGGGTCGGTGATGATCGACCTGCACACCGGCCGTGTCACGCTCTGCGACCTCGACGTCTACCGCCGCGCCCCGGTCGTCAACGACATGGGTCGCATGTGGGGGTCGTCGCGCTTCATGTCCCCGGAGGAGTACCGGCTCGGCGCGGAGATCGACGAGGTCTCGACCGTCGTCACCCTCGGCGCGTTCGCCCACACCTTCCTCGGCGACGACGCCACCCAGGACCCGACGGCGTGGACCGGCACCCCGGAGCAGCTCGCCATCGCGACACGCGCCGTCGACCCCGACCGGACCCGGCGGTGGCCCTCGATCGCCGCACTCGCACAGGCGTGGCGGACGGCAGCGGGCGGCGCGCCCGTGCGTGGGTAGCCTCCTTCACCGCACGGGCAGCGGGCCGGTCACTCCCCGGTCTCGCCGTCGACGGCTTCCCTGAGAAGGTCGGCATGACCGGCGTGGCGTCCGTACTCCTCCAGAAGGTGGACGAGCACCCACCGTGCCGTGACGCGTTCGCCGCGGACCTCCCCGACGCTGAGCCGGTCCAGGTCGTCGACGGGGGTGAGAGGCGCGCAACCCGGCCGCGTCCAGGCCGCTGGTCGTGAGCGCGACGGTCTCGCGCAGGAAGTCGACGAAGCCGGTGAGGATCTCGACCTCCGTCCCGGCGGTCGGAGGGTCGGTGCGCACCATCACCCGACCCTAGCCACGTCGATCCCAACCACTGGGACGTGACGGGGCGTCACGTCGGTGTCATCATCACAGGCTTAACCTGGATCTCGTGCTGGTCTGCCTGGGAGCGAGCCACCGCACGGCGACGTTCGAGCTTCTCGAGCGGCTCGCCACGGGGCTCGCGGACGTCGCGGCGCCCGCCGCTGCGCGCGGCCGGGTGACGCTCGCGACCTGCAACAGGTACGAGCTCTATCTCGATCTCGACGACGAGGCACCGGACGTCGCCACGCTCGTCCACGACGTCGCGCGCGCCGCGGGCATCGATCCGGACGAGCTGGCCGGCGGGATGCGCACGATCACCGGGAGCCGGGTGAGCGCGCACCTGTTCGCGGTGGCGTCCGGTCTGGACTCGATGGTCTTCGGCGAGCGGGAGATCACCGGTCAGGTGCGCCGCGCCCTCGCGGACGCCCAGCGCGAGCGTGTCACCACGCCGTCGCTGGAGCGGCTGTTCCAGGGCGCCACGGCGACCTCGCGCGAGGTGCGCGCGCTGAGCGGTATCGGCGAGGGCGGGCAGTCGATCGTCCAGCTCGCGCTCGACCTCGCCGCGAGCCGGGTCCGCGACTGGCGCACCGCGCGCGTCCTCGTCGTCGGCTCCGGCAGCCACGCCAGAGCACTGTGCGGCGCTCTCGTCGAGCGGGGTGTCCCGGCCATGGCCGCCTGGTCGCCGTCGGGTCGGGTGCTCCCCCACCCCGCGGTGCGGATGGTCTCGGGTGCCGCCCTCAACCGCGAGCTGGGCGCGGCCGACCTCATCGTCACCTCGACCAACGGCCAGTCGCTGACGACGACGCGACTGGCGCTCGCACGCGGCCGCACCGCGCAGTCGACGCTCGTCGTCGACCTCGGGATGCCGGCGAACGTCGACCCGGCGGTCTCCGAGCTGCCGGGCATCGATCTGCTCGACCTGCCCACGATCGGGCTGCACGCCCCGGTACCCGAGCTGCAGGCCAGCGCACGCGCCCACGACCTGGTGGAGTCGGCGGCGGGCGCGTTCGACGCCAGCGCCGCAGCCGGGCCCGTCATCACGGCCTATCGCGATCACGTCCAGCGGCTCCTGGAGACCGAGCTGACGCGGATGCAGTCCCGACCCGGTGTGTCGGACGAGACCCGCGAGGCCACCGAGCGCGCGCTGCGGCACTTCGCCGGCGTGCTCGTGCACGGCCCGACCACCCGTGCGCACACGCTGGCGGCGGAGGGGCGGCTGGACGAGGTGCTCGCCGCCGTCGAGACCCTGCACGGCCTCAGACCCGGGCCCGCGGAGCCGATGAGCACGCGCGTCGGGTCGGCCACCGCCTGAGCCACGGAACCAGGGGGCGCAACCCGGCGTCGGCGTGCAGCGGATGAAGCGCTTTCCGCTATTGTCGTGACACGTTGTCAGCCCGGGGGGCCACCGTGGACGAACGCTTGCTGCCGCACGACTTCTTCGTGGAGGTCGACCGCTCGAGCCCGATACCGCTCTACCACCAGGTCGCGGTGCTGCTCGAGTCCGCCGTGCGCGACAACCGGTTGCCGCCCGGCTCGCGGTTGGAGAGCGAGATCTCGATCGGTCACCGGTTCGGCCTCTCGCGGCCCACGGTGCGGCGCGCCATCGAGGAGCTCGTCGACAAGGGTCTGCTGGTGCGCCGCCGTGGCATCGGCACGCAGGTGGTGCGCGGGCAGGTGACGCGCGACGTCGAGCTGACCAGCCTCTTCGAGGATCTGCAGCGCGCCGGCAAGGCGCCCACCACCGAGGTGGTCGAACGCGAGGTCCGCCCCGCGAGCGCCGAGATCGCCGCCGCTCTCGACATCGCACCGGGCACCCCCGTGCTGAATCTCGTGCGGCGGCGGCTGGCCGACGGCACCCCGATCGCCGTCCTCGACAACACCCTGCCGCAGGAGTTCGGCGACCTCACGGATGCCGACCTGACCGAGCACGGGCTCTACCAGCTGCTCCGCGCGCGCGGCGTCACCATCCGGGTCGCGAAGCAACGGATCAGCGCCCGTGCGGCGACCGCGCGGGAACGGTCTCTGCTGTCCCTGCCGCGGACCTCGCCCGTGCTCGCGCTCCAGCGCACGGCGTTCGACAGCTCCGGCCTCGTCATCGAGCTGGGTCGTCACTGCTACTCCCCCGACCTCTACTCCTTCGAGATGACCCTCGTCGAGAGGTAGCGTCGCGGCAGCTGCCGCACCGCTCCGTAGACTGGTCTCCCGTGGCTCATCTCCTCGGCGCAGAAGCGGTGAGCGTGTCGTACCCGACGGCGACCGTTCTCGACGGCGTGACGATCGGCGTCGACGAGGGCATGCGGATCGGGATCGTCGGCCGCAACGGCGACGGCAAGTCGACGCTGCTCCGGGTCCTCGCGCGCGTGCAGGAGCCCGACGGCGGCCGGGTCACCCACCGCGGCGGCCTGCGTGTCGGGATGCTCGGTCAGACCGACGACCTCGACGACGCCGCCACCCTCGCGCAGGCGGTGCTCGGCGACCGCGAGGACCACGAGTGGGCCGGCGATCGACGCTCCCGCGAGGCCGTCGAGTCGCTGGTCGGCGACCTCGACCTGCAGGTGCGCATCGGCACCCTGTCCGGTGGTCAACGACGGCGTGCGGCGCTGGCGGCGCTGCTGCTGGGCGACTGGGATGTCCTGGTGCTCGACGAGCCCACCAACCATCTCGACGTCGACGCGATCACGTGGCTCGCCGACCATCTGAAGAACCGGTGGGGACGCGACGAGGGCGCGCTGCTGCTCGTCACGCACGATCGGTGGTTCCTCGACGAGGTCGCGACCACGACCTGGGAGGTGCACGACGGCGTCATCGACCCGTTCGAGGGTGGGTACGCCGCCTACGTGCTGCAACGGGTCGAGCGCGACCGACAGGCCGCCGTCGCCGAGAACAAACGCCAGAACATGATGCGCAAGGAGCTGGCGTGGCTCCGACGGGGAGCGCCGGCCCGGACGTCGAAGCCGCGGTTCCGGATCGATGCGGCCAACCGCCTCATCGCCGACGTCCCGCCGCTGCGGGACCGCGTCGAGCTCTCCCGGATGGCGACCGCCCGGCTGGGCAAGGACGTCGTCGATCTGCACGGTGCGGGCGTGAGCTTCGGCGACCACGTGGTGCTGCGCGACATCGAGTGGCGGCTCGCGCCCGGCGAGCGCACCGGCATCGTGGGCGGCAACGGATCCGGCAAGTCGACGCTCATGGCACTGATCGCGGGCGACCTCGCGCCCACCGTGGGGCGCGTCAAGCACGGCAAGACGGTGCGGGTCGGGCGTCTGGACCAGCAGTTCGCCGAGCTGGCCCAGATCGCCGACGACCGTGTGCGCGACGTCCTCGCCCGCTACCCGACCAGCTACGTCATCGACGGGTCCGAGGTGACGCCGGCCCAGCTGCTCGAACGACTGGGATTCCGACGAGAGCTGCTCTCGGCCCGCGTCGGTGATCTGTCGGGTGGCCAGCGCCGGCGACTCCAGCTCCTGCTCGTCCTGCTGGACGAGCCGAACGTGCTGCTGCTCGACGAGCCGACCAACGACGTCGACACCGACACGCTCGCGGCGATGGAGGACCTGCTGGACACCTGGCCCGGGACGATGATCGTGATCTCGCACGACCGCTACCTGCTCGAGCGTGTCACCGACACCCAGCACGCGATCCTCGACGGACGATTGCGCCACCTGCCCGGCGGGGTCGACGAGTACCTGCAGCTCCGGAGCCGCTCGACCACGTCGGCATCGGCGACCGCACCGTCCCCGACGTCCGCCGCTGCCGAGTCGACGTCGCCCGGACTGTCGGGCGCCGAGCTGCGGACGACCAAGAAGGAGATCGCCGCCCTGGAGCGGCGGATGGAGCGCCTCGCGACACAGACCGACGACCTCCACGCCGAGATCGCCGCCCACGACCAGTCCGACTACGAGGGCCTGGCCGCGCTCACCACCCGGCTGCGCGCCCTCGAGACCGAGACCGGCCAGGCCGAGGAGCGGTGGCTGGCGCTGTCCGAGCTGGTCTGACGCGGCGCTGCCGTCCGCCTCGCACCGGGCAGAATGCTGACCAGCCCTTCGATCGATCGGACCTCGCCGCATGACCGCACACCGGCACTCCAGCTGGCTGCTGGAGCGCCGTCGTTCCGGTGCCGGGCTCGTGGCGGCGCTGGTGCTGGCGGCGGCGATGGCGATCGCACGGATCGCCCCGGAGCCGCTCACCGTCCCGGACGCGAGCGTGCTCGTGCTGCTCGCCTACCTGCTGACCTACCTCGTGCTCACGGTCGCAGCGTTCGCGAACGCGAGCGAGGAGCAGGTCGCGGCCTGGGCCGAGCGGGAAGCACGCGGCACGTTCCTGCAGCGGTACGTCCTCGGGTCGGCGCCCGGTCCCGGCGTCTCGCTGTTCATCGCGGCCGCTGCTCTCGTGGTGGCGGTCATCTGGCTCCCCGGTCGCGGGGGTGACTCCTTCCCCGACACCGCGCGGGTGCTGGTCGCCGTGGTGCTCGTCGTGGTCGGCTGGGTCTGCGTGCTGGTGTCGTTCGCGCTCACCTTCCTCGCCGACGACCTCGTCGAGGACCGCAAGGCGCTCGCGTTCCCGGGCGGCAGCGCCGGCTGGTCCGGCTACCTGTACTTCGCCGTCTCGGTGATGACGACGTTCGGGACGACCGACGTCGACGTGCTCTCGGACGAGATGCGGCGCACCGTCGCCTTCAACGCCGTCATCGCGTTCGTCTACAACGCGGTCACGGTCGCGACCGTGGTCTCGGTGCTGGCCACGTGAGTCTCGCCGAGGTCCGTGACGGCGACCCGGCCGACGCCGCAGACCGCGCTGTCACCGCGGTCGAGGCCTGGGCGCAGGCGCGGGGTCTGGAGCTGTACGAGCACCAGGAGACCGCGCTGCTCGAGGTCGCCTCCGGGAGCAACGTCATCTGCTCAACCCCGACGGGCTCCGGGAAGTCGCTCATCGCGATGGCGGCGCACACGGTCGCACTCGCCGAGGGCCGCCGCACGTACTACACCGCGCCTCTCAAGGCGCTGGTGAGCGAGAAGTTCTTCGACCTCGTCGACGTCTTCGGTGCCGATCTCGTCGGGATGGTCACAGGAGACGTCGCGGTCAACGCCGACGCGCCGATCATCTGCTGCACCGCCGAGATCCTCGCGAACCTCGCGCTGCGCGAGGGTGAGCTGGCCGACGTCGGGCAGGTCGTGGCCGACGAGTTCCACTACTACGCGGACCCGCAGCGCGGCTGGGCGTGGCAGGTACCGCTGCTGGAGCTGCGTCAGGCGCAGTTCGTGCTGCTGTCGGCCACGCTGGGCGATGTCGCCGGCATCGCGGCCGACCTCACCCGACGGACCGGTCGACCCACCGCCGTCGTCGACGACGCCGTGCGGCCCGTCCCTCTCACCTACACCTACTCCCTCGAGCCGCTGCCCGACCTGCTCACCGAGCTCGTGCAGACCCACCGGGCCCCGGTGTACGTCGTGCACACCAGTCAGAAGGCCGCCGTCGAGACGGCGCAGGCGCTCACCTCCACCCCGGTGGCGACACGCGCGCAGCGCGACGCGATCGTGGCCGCTCTCGACGCGCAGAAGGTCCAGTTCTCGCGCGGTTTCGGGCTGACGCTCTCGCGGTTGCTCCGGCACGGGATCGGCGTCCACCACGCCGGCATGCTGCCGCGCTACCGACGGCTCGTGGAGCGGCTCACCCAGGCGGGTCTGCTCCCGGTGATCTGCGGCACCGACACCCTCGGCGTCGGCATCAACGTGCCCATCCGGACCGTCGTGCTCACCTCGCTCGTCAAGTTCGACGGCGTCCGGCAGCGCCACCTGTCGGCGCGCGAGTTCCACCAGGTCGCGGGCCGCGCCGGCCGCGCGGGGTACGACACGACCGGCGAGGTGATCGTGCAGGCGCCGGACCACGTGATCGAGAACGCGAAGGCGTTGGCCAAGGCGGGCGACGACGAGCGCAAACGGCGCAAGATCGTGCGCAAGAAGGCGCCCGAGGGGCAGGTCAACTGGACGGACAAGACGTTCGAGCGGCTCCGCGACTCGCCCCCCGAGCCGCTGACGTCGCAGATGCGGGTCTCGCACGCGATGGTCCTGAACGTGCTGCAGCGCTGGGGCGACCCGGTCGCGGCGATGCGTGCGCTGCTCACCGACAACCACGAGCCGCCGACGCCCAGGAACCGGCTGGTGCGGGACGCCGTCGGCATCTACCGGTCGCTGCGCGCGGCGGGCATCGTCGAGCGCCTGATTACCCCCGACGCGCAGCGACGCACGCTCCGGCTCGCCACCGAGGTGCCGCTCGACGTGGCCCTGGACGCACCGCTGTCGCCGTTCGCGCTGGCGGCGCTGGAGCTGCTGGAGCCCGAGTCGCCGACGTACGTGCTCGACCAGATCTCCGTGATCGAGGCGACGCTCGAGGACCCGCGGCCGCTGCTGGTCGCGCAGGAGAAGCAGGCGCGGGGCGAGGCCGTGGCGGCGATGAAGGCCGAGGGCATGGAGTACCTCGACCGGATGAACGCGCTCGAGGAGGTCACCTACCCGCGACCGCTGGAGGAGCTGCTCACCGCCGCGCTCGCCGAGTACGCCGGCGCGCACCCCGGGGGGCGCGATCACGAGCGGCGGCCGAAGTCGGTGGTGCGCGAGATGGTCGAGCGTGCGATGACCTTCAGCGAGCTGGTCTCCGTGTACGGGCTCGCGCGCAGCGAGGGCGTGCTGCTGCGCTATCTCTCGGACGCCTACCGCGCACTGCGCCGGCTCGTGCCGCCGCACCTGCGCACCCCCGAGCTCGAGGACCTCGTCGAGTGGTTGGGGGCGACCGTGCGCGGCATCGACTCCTCGCTCCTGGACGAGTGGGAGGCGCTGGCGTCCGGTGGTTCGACGGCCGGGTCGTCGGCCGACGGCGGTCGTGACCTCGTCGAGGCCGCGCCTCCCGTGCGACCGGTCACCGAGAACACCCGCGCGTTCCGCGTGATGGTGAGGAACGCGATGTTCCGGCGGGTGGAGCTGCTGGCGCGGGAGGCGTACGGCGAGCTGGGCGATCTCGACGGGGCGCAGGGGTGGGACGCCCGTGCCTGGCAGGACGCCGCGCGCGGGTACTGGGACGAGTACGCCGACCTCGGCATCGGTCCCGACGCACGATCGACGGCGATGGTGAGCATCGAGGAGCGGCCCGACGCGTGGGTGGTCACCCAGGTGCTCGACGACCCGGCCGGCGACCGCGACTGGCGACTGGTCGCCGTCGTCGATCTCGCGGCGAGCGCCGAGGCCGCGGAGCCGGTGCTGCGCATCGACGGCCTCGGCCCGGCGACGGGTCGGTAGCCCGCCTGGGCAGCCCTGCCCGTGCCGACGGATCCGGTTCGCCGTCGACCTACGATGGTCGGGTGAGCGACAAGGCGGCCGGCTGGTACCCGGATCCCGATGGCGAGAACCG
This sequence comes from Pseudactinotalea sp., assembly GCA_048594485.1. GTDB lineage: Bacteria > Actinomycetota > Actinomycetes > Actinomycetales > Beutenbergiaceae > Pseudactinotalea. The sequence continues at coordinate 10,891 of JBMDXU010000002.1, forward strand.
CCAGCGGTTCTGGGACGGCGACAGCTGGTCGGACTACTACGCACCGCTCGTGACGGCGCCTCCCGAGGTGCACGGGGCCGCGAGTGCCACGCAGGACTATCCGTACCTCGCGAACGCCCGCACCGCCGCCCACCACGAGGTGGTGATCCCGACGGGACCGGCGCAGCGCGGCTGGCCCACCTCGGGCGTGCCGGGCGGGTCGGCCGACGGCGAGACGCTGGAGTTCAGCGGCGGTGGCAAACGGTCGTCGGCGGGCCTGTGGGCGATGGTGGCCGCATCGATCCTGGTGGTGATGCTCGTCGTCGGGGTCGGTTGGTGGGCGATCCGTGGACGTGTCGCCGATCCGGGTGGCGGCGGGTCGGCGACGTCGACGCCCCCGCCCAGCGACGGGCCCACGAGCACCGGGACGCTCGCGCTGGGCGACACCACGGGTGGCGAGGTCGCCGAGGGAGGGCTCTGGGTCGGCGAGCTCACGCTGGACTCGGATGTCGTCGTGGTGATCGATGTGCGCAGCACGGGCGGCGGCGACGACCCGGCCATCGAGGTGGTCGCAGCCGGGACTGACGACGTCGTCGCGAGCAACGACGACCGCGGCAGCCAGCTCTCCCGGATCGGCGGGAGTGCGCTCAACCCGCTCGTCGTCGTGCCGTTGGACGCCGGGACGTACGAGGTGCGCACGTCCGAGCGCCGCGGCGAGCGGCTGGACTTCGACGCGAGCGTCACGCAGGTGTCGACGGCGCTGACGCTGGACTCCCCCGTCAGCGGGTCCGTGCCCGAGGACGGCGGCTGGTTCGCCTCGCTCGAGGTGCCCTCCGACGGGGACTACACGATCGACGTGAGCACGGAAGGATCGGGTGCCGGCACGGCCGACCCGGTGCTGGTGGCCTTCGGACCCGACGGCGACCGTCTGGTCAGCGACGACCGCGGCCAGGACGAGTTCGACCCGCTGCTGCAGGACGACCTCGTCGCGGGGACCTGGGTGCTCGTGGTCGCGGAGTACTACGGCGACCCCGTCGACATCACGGTGACGGCCGGCGCCGGATGACGTCGCTGCCGGAGCCGGGCACCACGACGGCGGACGCCGATCACGACGGGGGTGTGTGGATCGGCGCCGAGCTGGACGAGGTGGCGCTGGAGTCGTCGTCGATGCGGCGGTTGCGGGCCGCGGGTGGGACGTGGACGCGGGTGACGCTGATCGACTGCGCGCTCGACGGAGCGGATCTCGCCGGCCTCGTCACCGCCGACAGCTCTCTGGTGAGGACCACGATCGACGGCGCCCGACTCACGGGATCGCAGTGGCTGCGGTCGCGATGGCGCGGCATCACGGCCTCGGACGTCGTCGCCGGCTCGGTCTCGGCGCACGGGAGCTCCTGGACCGACGTGGTCCTCCGGGAGAGCCGCCTCACGGCGCTCGACCTGTCGGACGCCCGGCTCGAGCGTGTCGGGTTCGTGGACTGCGATCTGCGCGGGGCACGGTTCGCCGGGATGCGCTGCTCGGACGTCACGTTCACGGGGTGCGACCTCGACGGCGCCACCGGACCCGCGGGGCTGCGCGGCGCGACCCTCGGACGATCCGACGCCATCAGTCTCCTCGGCTCCCTCGCCACCGAGCTCGGGATCACCGTCCTCGACGAGCAGGGCACCTAGGCTCGACCCCGTGACCATCGACGACCACGACGCGATCACGAGCCGCCTCGCGCAGGTCCGGGGGCGCATCGACGAGGCGGCACGCGCGGCCGGTCGCGACCCCTCCGAGGTCACGATGCTCCTCGCGATCAAGACCCTCACGGCGGACCGCGTCCGCACGGCGATCGCCGCCGGTGGCGCTCTGCTCGGCCAGAACCGCGCGCAGGAGCTGGTGGCGGTCGAACCCCGGATCGCCGACCTTCCCCACGCCACCCACTTCATCGGGCACCTGCAGTCGAACAAGGTCAACCAGGTCTCCCGCTGGGTGTCGTGCGTGCAGACGGTCGACACGCTCGACCTCGCCGAACGGCTC
>JBMDXU010000020.1:0-12173 GCA_048594485.1 Pseudactinotalea sp.
GGCTACACGATGGTGATGCCCGCCGAGGACAAGTACTCGGTCACCCGCAACGAGCTCCTCGACCAGCTCGCCTACGCGATGGGCGGCCGTGTCGCCGAGGAGATCGTCTTCCACGACCCGAGCACCGGCGCCAGCAACGACCTCGAGAAGGCCACGGCGACCGCGCGCAAGATGGTCAAGGAGTACGGCATGAGCGAGCGTGTCGGCGCGCTGCGGCTCGGTCAGGCCGACGGCGAGGTCTTCCTCGGGCGCGACATGGGGCACCAGCGCGAATACTCCGAGGATGTCGCCGGCCTCGTGGACGACGAGGTGCGCCGGCTCATCGACGCCGCGCACGACGAGGCGTGGGAGATCCTCACCCGGTCCCGCGACGTGCTCGAAGGTCTGGCGTTCGCCCTGCTCGAGCGGGAGACGCTCAACCAGTCCGAGCTCGCCGAGGTGTTCGAGAGCGTGGAGAAGCGGTCGCCGCGGCCGGTGTGGCTGTCCAGCGACCACCGCACGGTGAGCGAGATCCCGCCGGTCCGCTCACCCAAGGAGATCGCTACGGGCGCGCCCGCGATGCTCCCGCAGGACGAGGCCGCCGCGGCTGGCTCGGAGGAGAGCCCGGCGCAGGAGGTCCGGGAGCTGCCTCCGGACGCCACCGTCGACGGCGACGGTCAGTGAGCTCGGACAGGCCGTGACCACCCAGGAGAGCACCGCACCGCCCCGGTACGACGAGGAGGCGGCCGTCGACGCCGTGCGTGCGCTGCTGCGCGCGCTCGGGGAGGACCCCGATCGCGACGGCCTGCTCGACACACCCCGGCGGGTGGCCCGCGCCTACCGCGAGGCGTTCTCGGGACTGGGGCAGTCGCCGTCGGAGGTCCTGCAGACGTTCTTCGAGATCGGGCACGAGGAGCTCGTGCTCGTCCGCGACATCGAGGTGTACTCGACCTGCGAGCACCACCTGCTGCCGTTCCACGGCGTCGCGCACGTCGGCTACATCCCCGCGGAGGACGGCCGCGTGACCGGGCTGAGCAAGCTCGCCCGCCTGGTCGACGTGTTCGCGAAGCGTCCGCAGGTGCAGGAGCGGTTGACCACGCAGGTCGCGGACGCCCTCATGGGCGAGCTCGGGGCACGGGGCGCGATCGTGGTCGTCGAGTGCGAGCACCTGTGCATGTCGATGCGGGGGGTGCGCAAGCCCGGCTCGCGCACCGTCACGTCCGCCGTGCGCGGCCTCATGCTCAACCCCACCACGCGGGCCGAGGCCATGAGCCTCATCACCCGCACCTGACGCCTGTTCTAGGGTTGCCCCGTGACTGATCCGGCGGGCGCGGAGCGCACGAAGGTGATGGGTGTCGTGAACGTGACGCCCGACTCCTTCAGCGACGGCGGCCAGTGGCTGGTGCCGGAGGTCGCGATCGCGCACGGGCAGCACATGCTCGCCCAGGGAGCCGATCTGCTCGACGTCGGTGGCGAGTCCACCCGGCCCGGCGCGGTCCGGGTGTCCGAGAGCGAGGAGCTCGACCGGGTGATGCCCGTCGTCGAGGGTCTGGTCGCGCTCGACGCGGTCGTGAGCATCGACACCATGCGCGCCTCGGTCGCGGCCGTCGCGCTCGACGGCGGAGCGAGTGTCGTCAACGACGTGTCGGGTGGTCTGGCCGACCCGGAGATGGCCGAGCTGGTCGCCGATCGCGGGTGCGACGTCGTCGTCAACCACTGGCGCGGGCACGCGGACGTCATGACCTCGCTCGCCACCTACGACGACGTCGTGACCGAGGTGCACCGGGAGCTCATGCAGCGGGTCGAGGAGCTGACGGCGGCCGGCGTCGACGAGGACCGCATCGTCCTGGATCCGGGCCTGGGCTTCGCCAAGGAGGGGACGGCGAACTGGCAGCTGCTGGCCCATCTCGACATCCTGGTCGCGACCGGGCTGCGGGTGCTCGTCGGAGCCTCGCGCAAGCGGTTCCTCGGCGAGCTGCTGGCGCGCGACGGCGTCCACGCGCTGCCGACCTATCGCGACCGCGCCACCGCGGCGATCACCGCCCTGGCGGCCGACCGTGGCGTGTGGGCCGTCCGCGTCCACGACGTGGCAGGCTCGGTGGACGCGGTCCGGGTGGCGGCGGCGGTGCGGGAGGCTCGCACCGTCGATCTCCCGCGGCTGGAGCACGCACGAACGACGACGGACAAGCGATGAGGGGGGCAGCGACATGACACTGGACGTCATCAGGCTGATCGGGCTCGGCGGTGTCGGGCGGCACGGGGTGCTGCCCGAGGAGCGCCGCAACGGCCAGACCTTCAAGGTCGACGTGCAGATGCACCTGGACTCCCGCACCGCCGCCGACACGGACGACCTCGCCCACGCGGTCGACTACGCCGCCGTCGCTGCCGACGTCGTGGCGATCATCGAGGGCGAGCCCGTCAACCTCGTGGAAACCCTCGCCGCGCGGGTGGCCGACGCCGTGCTCGCCCGACCCGCGGTGCAGCGGGTCGAGGTCACCGTGCACAAGCCGGAGGCGCCGGTCGGCGTCCCGTTCTCCGACGTCCAGATCACCATCGTGCGCGATGCTGCCACGGCGTCCGCGGAGCCCGAGTCGCCGGTCGCCTCGGCGGCGGAGGCGATCGCTGCGGCACCGCCGATGGCCGCAGCGCCGGCGCTCCCGCTGCCCGTCGCGGACGCCGAGCCCGAGGACGAGGGCGTTCCCGGTCCCGAGCCCGAGCCGGAGGAGCCGGCCGCGGCGGCCGCCGCTGATCTCGATGCCGAGTCCGAGGTACCGGTCGAGGTGGTGCTCGCGCTCGGCGGCAACATCGGGGACGTCCGCGCCGCGTTGCGGCAGGCGATCGACGAGCTCGCCGCGTCCGACATCCTCGAGGTCGTCGGTGTCTCGCCGCTGGCGAAGACGGCCGCCGTGCTGCAGCCCGACGCCGTCGCGCAGCCCGACTTCCTCAACGCCGTCGTCGTCGCCCGCACCACGGCCTCGCCGCGCGCGGTGCTCGAGCTCGCGCAGTCCGTCGAGGCCGCGCACGGGCGCACGCGCACCCAGCGGTGGGGTGAGCGGACGCTCGACGTCGACGTCATCACCTACGGCTCGGTGGCGAGCTCGGACCCGGAGCTGAGCCTGCCGCACCCGCGCGCGAACGAGCGTGCCTTCGTCCTGGTGCCGTGGGCGCAGCTCGAGCCCGATGCGTTCCTCCCCGGGCTCGGCGGCGGCCCGGTCGCCGCGCTCGCCGAGACGGCCCCGGACCGCGACGGCGTGCGGTGGCACGCGCTCGACTGGTACGAGCTGGGGGAGCGGCCGCGACCAGCGGCCCCCGCGCCGTCGACGCCGGAGCCGCCCGCCGAGCACCGGTCGACCTCCCGCGTGCTCACCGGGGCTGAGCGCGAGGCCGCGGCGGCACCCGTCGCCGTCGTGTCCGATCACGCCCCGGACGCCTCGGCCGTGCCCGGCGAGGTCCCTGACGACTCGTTCGCCGCGCGCGAGGACCTCCCCTCGCTCCTCGAGCCGGAGCCCGACGACGACACCCGGTTCCGCCCTCCGGCGACCGCACCGGCTGCGTCCGCGGCGGCTGCGTCCCTCGAGCCCGCGGCGGTCGAGCCGGTTGAGCCGGTCGAGCCCGCGGCGCCCGTCAAGCCGGTCGAGCCTGCCGCGCCCGTCGAGCCGGCCGAGCCTGCCGAGCCTGCCGAGCCGGCCGAGTCTGAACCGGCGGTCGAGCCGGTCGAGCCGGCCGAGCCGGTCGAGTCTGAACCGGCGGTCGAGCCGGTCGAGCCCGGACCGGCGGTCGAGCCGGCACCGCCGGTCGCTGCGCCCGCACCGGAGACCGGTGTCGTACCCGGCACCGAGCCGGAGCGCGGCCACTCTTCCGAGCCGTGGGACCGGCCGGCGGAGACCGGGGACTCCGGCACCCGGATCCGACCGCGCTGGGAGCCGTTGCGGCGCGACACCGAGCGGTGAGCGTGCCGAGCGGGCCGGCTCCCGAGCAGCGGCGCCTGCAGGTCCCGTGGACCGCCGTCGGCGCGACATGGCTCGTGGTCGGCACGGTGAGCGCCGTCGCGCTCCGGTGGTGGCAGAGCGCCGGACGTGATCTGCCGTCCCCGCCGTTGATGCTCGCGGTCCTGATGCTCGGGGTCGCCGTCGCGACAGCAGCGTTGGGACTGCGGGTGCGCCGCTGGGTGCGACGGGGTGATCCCGTCGACGGCCTGGGCGCCACCCGGACCCTGGTGCTCGGTCAGAGCGCGGCGGTGGCGGGTGCCGCGGTGGCGGGTTACCTGACGGCCCTGGCCGGTCTCGCGCTGCCGAGGTTCGACGCGCCCGAGCCCCGCGAGGTCGCCCTCCACGCCGCGGTCGGTCTGGTCGCCGCCCTGGCGGCGAGCGCCGCGGGGATGCTCGCGCAGTGGTGCTGCCGCGTCCCGCCGAGCGACGACCCGAGCGACGACCGCCCTCTCCCGGGCTGACGGCCCGCGGCGGGTGGCGTGTCGTCATCCGAGAGGAGGAGCGACCTCATCCGCGCGGTGGTGGGCGGTGACGGCGCGAGGGGGAAGAATGAGAGCCATGGACTCGACCGCCTTCGACGTGCCCGGCGTGACGTGGACCAGCGTCTCGGACAGGCTGATCACGGTCCGCTGGATCACCGCGGGCATCTGGTTGGGCGTGCCGCTGCTCGGCGGTCTGGTGCTCGGGTTCCTGTTCGGAGGCGCTGTCTGGATCACGCCCGCCGTGCTGGCGGTGCTGCTCGTCTGGGCGCTCTGGCTCATCCCCCGGCAGGTGCGCGCGATCGGGTACGCCGAGCTGGAGGACGACCTGCTGATCCGCAAGGGTGTGCTGTTCCGCAGCCTGTCGGTGGTCCCGTACGGCCGCATGCAGTACGTCGACGTCCAGGCCGGGCCGCTCACGCGCAAGGTCGGCATCGCCCAGGTGCAGCTGCACACCGCTTCCGCCGGCACCGACGCGTCGATCCCGGGTCTGCCGGAGGCCGAGGCGTCCCGACTGCGTGACCGCCTGACGCAGGCGGGCGAGGCGAGGTTGGCGGGCCTGTGAGCGCCCCCTGGGACCCGCCACCGACCGAGCAGCAGGCGGCGGCGCCCTCACCCGCACCGGCACCGATCCCGGGTGAGCCGACCGAGCCGCCGGGCGATGCCACACCGGCCGAGTCCGATGTCGACTGGCACCACCTCCACCGGATCACGCCGCTGCTCAACGCGTGGAAGGTGGCCGCGGTGCTGCTCGGCATCGCGGTGTGGAACCAGGCCGACGAGCTGGCCCAGCTCGAGGCGTCGGTCGGCGTCAAGGCGCTGATCGTCGTCGGCGTGCTCGTGCTGGGCGCGCTCGTCGGGCTGGTCTACAGCGCGATCGCCTGGCGCCGCACCCGCTACGGGATCAGCGACGACAGCATCGTGCTGCACTCGGGTGTGCTGTGGCGGCAGCAGCGGCACGTCCGGCTCGCGCGGCTGCAGGCCGTCGATGTCACCCAGCCGCTGCTGGCGCGCCTGTTCGGCTTCGCCTCGCTCAAGATCGAGTCGGCCGGCGGTGGCGAGTCCAACATCACGCTGTCCTACCTCACCGAGGAGGAGGCGCAACGCCTCCGGAACGAGATCCTCGCCCGGGCGGCGGGGGTGCGTCCGAGCGCCGCGACCGCGGCGGTGCCCCCACCCGAGGGCACGGCCTCGGGCACCTCGCCCGCTCCGCCGGTGGTCGCTGTCGAGGCCCCCGAACGCCCCGTTCTCGAGCTGGCCCCCTCGCGCCTGATCGCTTCGCTCGTGCTCTCCATCGGCGTCATGCTCGCCGTGCTCGCGCTGGTGGCGTTCGTCGTCGTCCTCGTCGTCACGCAGAGCCTGCGCGCGATCGGTGGTGCGCTCCCCATGGTCCTCGGCGCCGGCGGCTACGTGTGGCAGCGGTTCGCGGGCGAGTTCGCCTTCCGGATCGGTCTCTCGGCCGACGGCGTCCGGCTGCGGCACGGGCTGCTGGAGGCCAAGGCCCGGACCGTGCCGCCCGGCCGTGTGCAGGCGATCTCGATCACCCAGCCGCCGCTGTGGCGCCGGTTCGGCTGGTGGCGGCTGCAGGTCAACATCGCCGGGTACGGGCCGACCGAGGAGACCTCGAGCGTGCTCTTCCCGGTCGCGACGACGGCGGAGGTCGCCCGGATCCTGCCGCTCGTGCTGCCGGATCTCGGCACCGACCGGCCGCTGGAGGTGCTGCACGCGGGCCTCACCGGGACTGGCTCGGACGAGGGCTTCGTCACCAGCTCCCGGCGGGCCCGCCGCATCGACCCGTTGGTCTGGCAGCGCACCGGGTTCCGCGTGACGGACACGGCGGTGATGCTGCGGACCGGGCGGTGGTGGCGCTCGCTGGTGCTCGTCCCCCACGAGCGCACCCAGTCGCTCGCCCTGACCCAGGGGCCGATCGAGCGTCGGCTGGGGCTTGCCGGCGTCGTGCTGCACTCCACCCCCGGCCGGGTGACGCCGCAGATCAGCCATCTCGACCTCGAGGTCGCGCGGGACTTCCTTCTCGAGCAGGCCGAGCGCGCGCGGGCAGCCCGGCGGCACGCCGGGCCGGAGCAGTGGATGCGCAGGCCGGAGCCCGCGACGGTCGCGGACTCCCCGGTGGACCCGACCGGACCGCCCTCCGACGCCGGCGGCGTGCTCCCGACGCCCGGACCCCGCCCGTGACCGACCGACCCGCGCGGCTCGGGGTCGGCGTCGTCGGTGCGGGGCGCGTCGGTGCCGTGCTGGCGCACGCCCTGCGGCAGACCGGTCACGCGGTGGTCGGGGCCAGCGCGGTCTCGCAGGCCAGCCGTGATCGTGTCGCCGAGATGCTGCCGGGTGTGCCGGTGCTCGAGGTCGAGCAGGTCGTCGAGCGGGCCGAGGTGGTGCTGCTCACCGTCCCCGACGACGCGCTCGCGGATCTGGTCGGCGGGCTCGCGCGCCTCGGGCGGTTCCACGAGGGTCAGATCGTGGTGCACACTGCCGGACGCCACGGGACCGCGGTGCTGGAGCCCGCTCGCGCCGCCGGCGCCATCCCTCTCGCGATCCACCCGGCCATGACCTTCACCGGCACCTCGGTGGATCTGGCACGCCTCGCCGGCGCACCCTTCGCGGTCACCGCGGAGGCCGACGCGCTGCCGATCGCGCTGGCGCTCGTGGTCGAGCTCGGCGGCGAGCCGGTCGTCGTCGAGGAGGACGATCGGGCGCTGTACCACGCCGCCCTCGCGCACGTCTCGAACCATCTCGTGACGCTTGTCGCCCAGTCGCGCTCGCTGCTCGCCGGTCTCGACGTCGGCGAGCCCGGTTCGATGATCGGCCCGATCGCCCAGGCCGCCCTCGACGGCGCGGTGTCTCGTGGCGACGCCGCCCTGACCGGGCCCGTCTCGCGCGGCGACGCCGGCACCGTCGCGGAGCACGTGGCGGTGCTCCGCGGTGTCGACGACGACGTCCTGCCGGCCTATCGCGCGATGGCCGAGGCCACCGTCAGCCGCGCCCTGCGCAGCGGACGGCTCGACGCCGCCGCCGCGGCGGACGTCCGCACGGCTCTCGCGGGCCGCAGCCCGACGCGGGCGGGCGCACGACCGCGCGTGGCCACCACGGTCGCCGACCTGCAGGCTGCGCTCACCCCCCGCCGTCGTGCCGTCGTCATGACGATGGGCGCGCTGCACGAGGGCCACCTCGAGCTGGTGCGCCGCGCCGCACAGCTCGCGGAGGAGGTCGTGGTGACGATCTTCGTCAACCCGCTGCAGTTCGGTGCGACCGAGGACCTGGACCGCTACCCCCGCACCCTCGACTCCGACGTCGACAAGCTCGCCGGGCTCGGCGTGGTCGACCTCGTGTTCGCGCCGACCGAGGCGCAGATGTACCCCGACGGCGAACCGCTCGTCCGGATCAGCGCCGGCAGCCTCGGCGAGGTGCTGGAAGGCGCCGCGCGACCCGGTCACTTCGACGGCATGCTGACGGTCGTCGCCAAGCTGCTCCACCTCACCCGCCCCGACGTGGCGCTGTTCGGCCGCAAGGACGCGCAGCAGCTCGCGCTGATCCGACGGATGGTGAACGATCTCGACCTGGGTGTCGAGATCGTGGGCGTCCCGACCGTGCGCGAGCCCGACGGGCTCGCGATGTCGAGCAGGAACGCCTATCTGGGAGCGGAGCACCGCGAGGCCGCCCTCGCGCTGTCGCGCGCCCTGGATGCCGGGGTGGCCGCGGCCGCGCAGGGGCCCGACGCCGTGCTCGCCGCCGCACGCGCGGTGATCGACGCCGCAGGCACCTCGCTCGCGCTCGACTACCTCGCGCTCGTCGACCCGGCGACGATGCGACCCGCCGAGCCCGAGAACCCGCTGAGCGCGACCTTGCTCGCCGTCGCCGCCCGGGTGGGCCCGGCACGACTGATCGACAATGCGGTGATTGACTATCCCGGTGAGTAGCGAGCCCGAGCACGACGACGACCTCGACCTTCCCGAGCAGTACCGGATCCGCCGCGCGAAGCGGGACCGTCTGCTCGAGCAGGGTCGGGAGCCGTATCCCGTCGCCGTCCCGGTCACGCACACGATCGCTCAGGTCCGCGCCGACCACCCCGCCCTCGAGCCCGGGGCGGAGACCGACGACGTCGTGGGCGTGGCGGGTCGCGTCGTCCATCTGCGCAACACCGGCAAGCTCTGCTTCGTCACGCTGACCGACGGCGCGGGGGAGCGGCTCCAAGTGATGCTGTCGCTCGCCGAGGTCGGCGAGTCGTCGCTGGAGGAGTTCAAGGCCGACGTCGATCTCGGAGACCACCTGTTCGCCCGCGGACGCGTCATCAGCTCGCGCCGGGGTGAGCTCTCGGTGCTCGCGGACTCCTGGCAGCTGGCCGCGAAGTCGTTGCGACCGTTGCCCACCCTGCACAAGGAGTCCTCGGAGGAGAGCCGGGTCCGTCGGCGCTACCTCGACCTCATCGCGCGTCCTGCGGCACGCGAGATGGTGGCCACGCGGGCCGCCGTCGTCGGTGCGGTCCGGGCCGAGCTCACCGCGCGCGGATTCACCGAGATCGACACCCCGGTGCTGCAGACGCAGGCAGGTGGGGCGAATGCTCGACCGTTCGTCACGCACATCAATGCGTACGACATCGATCTCTACATGCGAATCGCACCGGAGCTGTTCCTCAAGCGCGCCGTGGTCGGAGGAATCGAGCGAGTCTTCGAGCTCAGCAGGAATTTCCGGAACGAGGGCGCGGATTCTTCGCACTCGCCGGAGTTCGTCATGCTCGAGGCCTACCAGGCCTATGGCGACTACATGAGCATCGCCGCTCTGACCCGCGATCTCGTGCAGGCATCGGCGCGCGCGGCATTCGGCGGCACCGAGGTGACGCTGTCCGACGGCACCTCCTACGAGGTCGGCGGCGAATGGCCGATGATCGACCTCTACTCGGCGACGTCTCAGGCCATGGGGGCGACCATCACGCCCGACACCCCGCTGCCCGAGCTGCTCGCTCACGCCGATGCCGCCGGGCTGGTGATCGACCCCAAGCACGTCATCGCCGGCAAGGTCGCCGAGCTGCTCTTCGAGCACTACGTGGGCGACCACCTGTGGGAGCCGACGTTCGTCATCGACTTCCCCGTGGACACGTCTCCGCTGGTGCGGGCGCATCGCAGCAAGCCCGGCGTGGTGGAGAAGTGGGACCTCTACGTCCGCGGCTTCGAGCTGGGCACCGGGTACTCCGAGCTGGTGGACCCCGTCATCCAGCGCGAGCGCTTCGAGGCGCAGGCGCTGCTGGCCGCCCAGGGCGACCCCGAGGCGATGAAGGTCGACGAGGAGTTTCTCGAGGCGATGGAATACGGGACTCCTCCGATGGGTGGCATGGGTATGGGAATAGACCGGCTGCTCATGGCGCTGACCGGTTCCGGTATTCGCGAGACGATCCTGTTCCCGTTGGTGAAGCCGCGATGAACGAGAATCTCGCGGCGCTGCTTCCGCCGATCGGTGTGCTCATCCTGTTCGTTCTCGTCATCCGTACGATCGTCTCGGCCGATCGGCGTGAGCGTGCGGCGCGGGCGAAGATCGACGCCGAGATCGCTCGAAACCGGGAGTCCTCGAGCGAGGACCGGACCGAGCTTTGACATCGACGCGGACGCGATGAAACAATTGTCCGCGCGTTCGTGGTGCTCGATATCCGGTGCCGCACGCCGGCCACCATGTCGTCATCTCTTTCTGTGAGGTTCATCTGCCATGGCACAAAAGGTCAAGGTTCTGCTCATCGACGATCTCGATGGTTCGGACGCCGATGAGACCGTCTCGTTCGCCGTCGACGGCGTCTCGTACGAGATCGACCTCAGCAGCAGCAACGCCTCCGACCTTCGTGACGCGTTCGCGAAGTGGATCGGTCACGCCCGCAAGTCGGGTGGGCGCCGCGCCCCCGCGCGTCGCAGCGCCGGGTCCGCCTCGGGTGGTGACACCGGCGCGATTCGCGAGTGGGCACGCGCGAACGGGTACAAGGTGAGCGACCGCGGCCGCGTCTCCGCCGAGATCCGCGAGGCGTACGCCGCCGCGAACTGATCGTCGAGATGCGACCGATCTGGGTCGGGAGCTCGAGCCCGGCGATCTCGCGCCTCGAGGACGACGATCTCACGGCCGTCGTCGACGCCCGTAGTCCGGCGTTCCTGGCGCGTCACCCGGCGCTGCCGCGGCTGTACGCGGTCGAGGAAACCGGCAGCGGTTCGGTCGGCGCTTTCGAGATCGACGGGGCCACGCTCACGCCCACCGCCACGGTGGGGAGCGGAGGCTCGAGCCCGTGCCACCTGTTCGTGCACCCGGCCGGTGGGTGGGTCTACACCGCCAACTACGGCGACGGTGTGGTCAGCGCTCTCGCGCTCGACGGCGCAGGCGACCCGACGGGTGAGCGCGTGGAGCTGCCGCACACCGGCAGCGGTCCCCGGGCCGACCGGCAGGAGCGTGCGCACGCCCACTCGACCTGGGTCTCGCCCGGCGGCGGCTGGCTGGTCGCGGCCGACCTCGGCACCGACGAGCTGCGCGCGTACCGGCTCGAGCCCGATGGCCGCCCGCAGCCGACCCCGTCCATCACGGCATTGCCACCCGGGACCGGTCCGCGCCACGTCGCCGTCGACGGCGACCTGCTCTACGTCGCGGGCGAGCTGAGCTGCGAGGTGCTCACCGTGCGGTGGGACGAGACGAGCGGTACCGGAGAGGTGATCGGCACCGTCGGCGTGGTGACGCTGCCGCCGCGCTCCGGCGACGAGAACACGCTCTCGCACCTGGAGAAGGTGGACGAGGTGCTGGTGGTCGGTGTCCGCGGTGCCGACTCGCTCGCCGTCGTCGGCCTCGTCGACGGCGTCGCCAGCACCCTCGTCGCGGAGGTGCTGACGGTGGCCTGGCCGCGTCACCTCACCGTGGTCGACGGCGTCGTGCTCGTCGCAGGCGAGCGCGCCGATCTCATCGGGTCCCACCCCATCGCGACGGGCGCCGACGGTGCCATGACGGTGGGCGAGCTCGCGACGACGGTGGCCGCGACAGCGCCGATGTGCCTGCTGCCCGAACGCTGAGATCGGGCTCCGAGACGGCGGTCCGGTCGCCGTCGTCGATGCGGCAGACTGGCCGCATGACCTACACCCTGGTGCTGCTCCGCCACGGCGAGAGCGAGTGGAACGCCCTGAACCTGTTCACCGGCTGGGTGGACGTGCCGCTGTCCGCGAAGGGCCGCGAGGAGGCCGCGCGTGGCGGCGGCATGCTGCAGGAGGCGGGCATGCTTCCCGACGTCGTGCACACCTCGCTGCTGCGTCGCGCGATCATGACGGCCAACCTCGCGCTCGACTCGGCCGACCGTCACTGGATCCCGGTCAAGCGGGACTGGCGCCTCAACGAGCGCCACTACGGCGCGCTGCAGGGCAAGGACAAGAAGCAGATCCGCGACGAGTTCGGCGAGGAGCAGTTCATGACGTGGCGTCGCAGCTACGACGTGCCGCCGCCCCCGATCGAGCCCGGCTCGGAGTTCAGCCAGGACGGCGACCCCCGTTACACCGGCGAGCCGATCCCGACCACCGAGTGCCTCAAGGACGTCCTCGAGCGCGCGCTGCCCTACTGGGACGGTTCGATCGTGCCCGACCTGACGGCGGGCAAGACCGTCCTCGTCGCGGCCCACGGCAACTCGCTCCGCGCGATCATCAAGCACCTCGACGGCATCGACGACGACACCATCGCCGGCCTCAACGTCCCCACCGGCATCCCC
>JBMDXU010000200.1:0-14154 GCA_048594485.1 Pseudactinotalea sp.
CCCAGGTCCCAGTCCTGCTGGCCCTTGATGTAGGAGATGAACTCGTCGGTCACGACGGCGAGCGCCACCTCGGTGACGTCCATCTGATGCTTGGCGATCAGCGACAGCAACAGGTCGAACGGCCCGCTGAAGTTCGTGAGCGTGACCTCGAAGCGTCCCGGCCTGGTGATCGCGACCCCGGCGTCCGCGGGATCGGCAACGACGTCGGCCGACGCCTCAGGCGGATTCACCGCGGGCGATCAGCTCGCGCGCGAGCTTGGAGTAGGCGTAGGCCCCCGCGTGGTTGGGGGCGTAGGTGAGGATCGACTCGGTGGCGACGGAGGCGTCCGGGAACTTCACCGTGCGGCCGATGACGGTCGAGAAGACCTGGTCGCCGAACGCCTCCCGGACCCGCGTGAGCACCTCGCGCGAGTGCAGCGTGCGGCCGTCGTACATCGTGGCGAGGATGCCATCGGTCTGCAGGCGCGGGTTGAGCCTGTCCCGCACCTTGTCGATGGTCTCGATCAGCAGCGCGACGCCGCGGAGCGCGAAGAACTCGGTCTCCAGCGGGATGATGACGCCGTGGGCCGCCGTCAGGGCGTTGACGGTGAGCAGGCCGAGCGAGGGCTGGCAGTCGATGAGGATGACGTCGTAGTCGTCGGAGACGGTGCGCAGCACACGTGCCAGCACCTGCTCACGGGCGACCTCGTTGACCAGCTGCACCTCGGCCGCCGACAGGTCGATGTTGGCGGGCGCCAGGTCGAGACCGTCGATCGAGGTCGGGTGGATGATCTCCCGGATGTCCGGCCGCTGCTTCATCAGCTCGGTGTAGATGGTGGCGTCGAGCTCGTGCGCGTTGACGCCGAGCCCGGCGGAGGCGGCACCCTGCGGGTCGAAGTCGACCAGCAGCACCTTGCGGCCGTACATCGCCAGCGCGGCGCCGAGGTTGATCGTCGTCGTCGTCTTGCCGACGCCGCCCTTCTGGTTGCACATCGCGATGATGCGCGCAGGGCCGTGCGACGACAGCGGTGCCGGAACCGGGAAGTCGCGCGCGGCGTCCTGGTCCTCGTCGTCGGTGCTCATCGCGCCCAACCTAGTTGGTCGGAACGGTGGCGACCAAAGGAACGCGCCCGGCTCACCGCCGACGAGACCATCGGCGATCGGTTCGCCGGTCATCGCGGCCGCGGTGCGACGGATCGCATCCCACGGCAAGCCGCGCCAGATCCCCGGTGCGGAGGGAGACAACAGGTAGCTGGTCGCCATCTCGCGGGCTCAGCTGCCATGGTGTCGCGAGTGGCGTCGAACCGACGGGACGGCTTTCCTCGACGTCAGATCTTTCGCCTCGACAACGCCTGGCCCTCGGCCTCGGCGAGCCGACGCCGGAACTCCGACGTCGCCGCCTCCACTGCTGCCAGCGACGTCACGTCGACGGTCCTGAGCTCGTCCTCGAGTCGATTGGCGAGCTCAAGCCATCGCGCCGCCTCTGCCGGCTGGTCCTGGCTCTGATCCCAGCGCTCGAGGTAGAGACCCAGCAGGTCCCCCTTGGCATCGCTCATCACATCCGCCAGCACCGGGAGATCGAACTCCGTGCGATCACTCGCCATGCCGACCATCATGATCGACATCACTCTCCTCTCGTGAGCTGTTGTAACAGCAGACTCCGTGACAAGTTCTCGTGCAAGGGCGATCTATTCGCCACCGCGGTGGCCCGACGGAACGGTCCCGCAACGGTAGCCACCTGCCTCAGTCGAGTCAGCGGACTCAGGCGGGAACGCGCGCACGTTGGTCTTCGTGCTCCCGACTCAGGACGCTGCGAGCAAAGGCAGGAGCTGCTCGTCGACGACGCGGATGCTGGTCTCCGACAAAGAGTTGGCATCGGCTGCGGTACCCGGTGGAGCAGCGATGACCGAGAACATCTCGGTGCCGTCGGGGCTGGCGAAGATCCATTGGGCTGAATCGCCGGGACCTGAGGCAGGCTTGAAGTAGATGGTCACGTCGCCGAGTTGGCCCTCCTGGTAGGTGCGTTTGGCCAGGGCGTTCTCGATAGCGCCGATCACCTGATCTGGGCTCGCCGCGGTGATGGTGACGGAGATCTGCGTGCCGGCGGAGTCAGCGAGTCCGGCGTCGAGCATGTTGCCTTCCGCGTTGACCCACTCGGTCGAGAGCCCGGCGTCGATCGCCAGGGCACGCAGTGCGCTCTCGGTCAGGCGTGGCTCGATGATCTCCGGTGCCTGGCTGCCTGATGGCTGTTCCTCAGTGGTGCTGGTCGTGGGCTCAGTGTCGTTCGTGGCCTGGGTGGGGGTGCTGGGAGACTCGTCACTGGGCGGATCTGAGGCTGTTGCGCTGGCGTCTTCGGTAGCGGCAGGCGCGACGGGCGGCCCGGGCAGCTGAGAGACTCCGAGCGCGAGGCCACCTGCGAGCGCCAGTGCCGCGACACAAGCAGACGTCGCAATCGCGCGGCGTCGCAATCGCAGCCGTCTTCCACGCTTCCGCACTTCTAGGACGTCGATCTCGACAGGTGGGATTGCCCTCCAGAGCGCAGATTCGGGCCTGGCGGCGTTGCCGTGCCTCGTCATCGTTCGACTCCTTCAAGAGCGCTGCGGAGTTGCTCCAGCCTACGGGCGGTCGCCATCTTGACGGCGGCCCGACTGACACCCAGCACCGACGCCGCCTCCTCCACCGACAGGTCCTCGAGGTAGCGCAACGCCACGGCCTGCCGTTGGCGATGCGTCAGCGGGCCAGTGCCGCCCGCAGCGTGCCTGGGGCGACGTCGAACGTGCGCAGTTCTTGCCAATCCGAGACCGCCCGTTCGGGCCGAGCGCTCCACAACGTCTCGGCGTCATGGCGACGACCCCGTCTGCGCCATCGATCGGTCCGCAGATTCACCAGCGTCCTGCGCACGTACGGGAACGGGTCGTCTCCCCCGTTGTTCCGGATCACGGTCCAACGGGCGTAGGTCCTGGCCAGCGCCTCTTGCACGAGCTCGGCGGCATCCTCCTGGTCCAGGGTGAGAATCCAGGCCAGTCGTCCTAGATCTTGCCCGGCCGCGGCCACGAAGTCCTCGAACGCGGCGTCTCTGGCGCGGTCGCTGCTCATCAAGCCACCCCGCGAGATCGAACGCGCCCCGCCTTGCGAGAGTTGCGCGTGCTCAACAGCCTCCATGCCCTCTTACACGCTCGACTGTCTTAGAAGGTAACGCGACCGGCGCACCACAACAGGGCCGGGCCCACGTGGTGCTGGCTGGAACGGTCCCGCCCCCCGATCGCCCGCTGAGTACGACAACGCCGGCCTGCGGTAGATGAGACCCTCTGGTGTGGAGCACCCGGTCTCGATACCGCCGACCGCGGCGAGCAGGGCCGGTCGCTGGCTGGCCGGTCTCGGGTTGGCCATGTGCTGCCTCGCGTCGGGTCTGCTAGCGCTCGTCCCTTCGCTGTTCCTGTTATTGGCGTCGATGACCATCTGGCGTCCGATCGCCGTCGTTGACACCTTCGAAGACCTCCCGGCGTGGGCCTTCGCCCTGTTAGGAGCGTTGCTGCTGCTCGTGGCATCGACGCCGGTGGTGATCGGCACCTTGACCCTGCGCAGGAAGGCCGGATGGCATCGGGCCGTCGCCCCCATCGCGACGGCGCTCGTCGTCGCGGCTGGCCTGGTGATCGTCTATACAACGGGGGCCCTCTAGTCCCCTGCGCTGTAGAGGATCACTGGCAGGCAAGACCCGCCGCAGCCGGTAGGACCACCTGGACAAGCTCATCGACCTGCGCCTGAGAGAGCGCGACGACCGGAGCGGCCGTCTGCTGGTGTGTGACGATCAGCCCGCAGTCGCCAATCGAGTTCACACCTACCGCGGTCGCACCGTAGATGCTTTCCCCCCACGCGGCATCGGCTAGTCCGGCGACCTCCACCTGCTCGAGCTCGTCGAGGTCCAGGCCATTGCCAGGCTCTGGCGGCAAGCTCTGGTTCTCGCTGTCGTCGACGACGATGAGGACCGCAGCAGTAGTGCCGTTGCTGTACAGGAAAAGGTCCTGGTCGCTCCCGTAGGCGCCCGCGCTGGTGGCCTCGAGCGTATAACCGGGAACGAGGTCAGACCACGCCAGCTCGACGTCGGGGGCGACTGGCGTCGGGTCCGGCTCGAGCGGCCAGTAGATGTTCGGGTCCTGCGACGGTGGCAGCTCTGCAGTGTCGAGCACGTCGAAGGTCTCGGCATCCAGGATGACCAGCGCGTCGGTTGGCCAGTCACCGCCGACGGGAACTGGATCGACGGGTGTCTGCTCGTGGAAGACCGGAGCCAACTGGATCAGCTCGACCACCGTCATCGTGCTGGTATCGACGACAGTGATCATGGGGTGGGCCTCCGCGGTCTCGATCGCTTGCTCCGACTCTGGAGAATTCCACCAGCCGGCCACGGTTGTCGGAACGGTCGAGGTTGGCCATGCGTAGTTCGGGTCTCCCGGGCTGGGATCGTTCCTGCTCCCTTCGGACGTGGCCGTGGTGGCTTCGGCCGCCTCCGACCCGCCAGCTAGCCGCTGGACTGAGTTGTCGATCGCATTCACGGCCACAGTTCCGACAAGGCCGATGGCGACGAGCGACGCCACGGCCGCCGCGGTCTGCCGGCGGCGGCGAGCACGTCGACCGAGGCGCATGACATTCTCGACATCAACATTGACCGGCCGCGCGCTGGCTTCTCGGGTCAGCGCATCCTTCATTGCCTGTGTGCTCATGACCGGACCTCAGTTCCTGTTGGGCGCGCTCAGCGATGGGCGCAGCAGCCTCAATGCGCGTGACGTCGTGGACTTGATGGTTCCGAGCGAGACGCCCACGGCTCGCGCTACGTCGGCCTCGCTCATGTCTTCCAGATACCTCAGCGCAACGATCGTGCGCTGGCGGATGGTCAGCCGCTGCATCGCTCGGACCAGGTCCGATCTGAGTTCGACACGGTCCATATCGGTGTCTTTCGGCTGGACGGCGTCCAGTCTCAGCAGCGGCGCGATCCGCCCCCAACGTTGCTGCCGTCGACGCTCATCGATAACGGTGGTCAACAATGCCGCCCGCGCGTACGCATAGGGGTCAGTCGCCTGGGCACGTGTCCAGTGCGTGAACGTCTTCACCAGAGCGGCCTGCACCAGGTCGTCGACGGCGTCCGCATCGTTCGTCACCGCCCAGGCCAGCCGTCCGAGACGATGGGCCTCCCGTTCGACGAACCGCCTGAACTCGTCGTCGTCCTGACTGTGATCCACCAGCAGCCCCCCTCTCGTCAGCGTCTACCACGCTCGAGGCGTGCAGAAGGTTGCTTTCACAGCGGCAGGAGCGTGCCCGGGTGTCACGGACACCGCCAGCACGCTGATAGTTCCGCCCACTGCCCGTCTGACGCACCCAAGTGCAATCGAACGCGCCCGGCTCACCGCCGGCGCTCGTAGACGAGCAGCGCGACCCCGCTGTCGAACGTGCGGCTCTCGCGCAGCCGGTACCGGTCGATCTGCGGGCCGTCGTCGACCGCACCGCCCGTGCGGCCGAACAGCGGGATGCCGTCGCCCAGCACCACGGGGTTGATCTTGAGGTGGATCTCGTCGATCTCGTCACGCAGCGCGCCCGCGAGGGTGCCGCCGCCGCAGAGCCAGATGTCGCGACCCTCCTCGGCCTTGAGCGCCCGCACGCGCTCGACGGCGTCGGTGCCGACGAGCTCGACACCCGGGTCGTCGATGCTCGTCATGGTGCTGGAGAACACGAGATGGCGCAGGTGCGGATAGGCGTTGGGGGTCCCGGCGGCCAGCCCGATCTCGTAGCTGCCGCGCCCCTCGAGCACCGTGTCGAAGCGCCGCGCCGGCAGGTCCTCGGGCACCCCGAGGAACGCTCGCGCCGCGAACGGCAGCATCTGGGGGTACTCCTCGACCTGGGCGGCGGTGTGATCGCCGTCGAGCGCGAAGACGGTGCCCGACGGATCACCGGCACCGACGTCGGCGATGAAGCCGTCGAGGGTGGTCGCGATCAGGTAGACGAGCGTGCGCACGGGGCTCCTCGGTGGCGGGGAGCCCCGACGCTATCAACGCGATCAGGCGCGGAGCTCGACCGCCAGCGGCGCCACGCGGAGCGCGATCGCCGTCTCGTCGAGGTCGATGCGACGGACGCCGCAGGAGCACGCGAGGTAGCGCACGACGCCCTCCGAGGTGCGGTGGGCGGAGGAGACACGGAAGGAGTGCTTGTGGTTCACCAGACCATCGTGATGTCATGGCATCATGCATTTCAACCATGACGGCCGTGATGCTGCCGACCTCGGCGCCGATCTGGCGAACGACCTGCCCGACACCGCGGCCGAGCTGCAGCGTCGGTGCGAGGACGCCGGGCTCTTCTTCGCCCGTCGTGTGACCCGCGCCGACCTCGACGCCGTCCAGCGCTTCCTGCGGGAGTGGGGAGCCGTCGCGGACGCCGTCGACCCCGTCGAGCGCGCCGACCTGCTCAACGTGCTGCTCGGACGGCACGCCGGGGCACCCCGCCTCACCGACCACGCCGGCGACGGCTGGCACCTGCACTTCCGCGCCGACGACGTCACCGCCGCCCACCAGATCGCCACCCTGGTCAGCGTGGGGACCGCGCTGCACCTCACCGGCCGCGGCATGACCCGACTGGGCCGCTGCGCCGAGGCGAGCTGCGACCGCATCTACGTCGACTCCTCCAAGAACGGCCGCCAGCGCTACTGCTCCCCCACGTGCGGCAACCGCGCCGCCGTCCGCCGCCACCGCGCCCGCACCGCGGCCTGACCCGACGGGTCGGCCCTCGTCACCCCAGAGCGCGGGGATGGCTGGCGGCGTACACCTCGCGCAGCGTGTCCGGGGTGACGAGCGTGTAGATCTGCGTCGTCGTGACCGAGGCGTGCCCGAGCAGCTCCTGGACGACGCGGACGTCGGCGCCGCCGGCGAGCAGGTGGGTCGCGTAGGAGTGACGCAGGGTGTGCGGAGAGATGTGCGCCGTGACCTTGCCACGCCTCGCCGCCTCCTGCAGCACCGCCCACGCGCTCTGCCGCGACAGCGCGTTCCCCCGCTGGTTGAGGAACAGCGCGGCGTTGCCGCGTCCGCGACTGGCCAGCACCGGCCGACCGCGCA
Organism: Pseudactinotalea sp.; assembly: GCA_048594485.1. Lineage (GTDB taxonomy): Bacteria > Actinomycetota > Actinomycetes > Actinomycetales > Beutenbergiaceae > Pseudactinotalea. Next base: position 7,074 of record JBMDXU010000200.1, read on the forward strand.
CCAGGTAGGCCTCCAGCGCCTCGACGGCGAACCCGCCCACGGGCACCACACGCTCCTTCCGTCCCTTGCCGAACAACCGCACCGAGGCCATCGACCGGTCGGCGACGTCGACGTCGTCGACCGCCAGCCCGACGGCCTCGCTGATCCTCGCCCCGGTCCCGTAGAGCACCTCGACCAGCGCCCGGTCGCGCAACCCGAGGGCACCGTCGGCGGCGGACGCCCCCGCCAGCAGCCGCTCGACGTCGTCGACCGAGATCGCCTTCGGGAGCCGCTTCACACCACCCGGGGGACGGACCTGCGCCGCCGGGTCCAGCTCCGACCGTCCCTCGCGCACCTCGAACCGGTGCCATCCACGGACGGCGACCACGGCCCGGTTCGTCGACGCCGCCGAGAGCACCGATCCGCCGTCGGACCCCGACCGCAGCGCTTCGACGTAGGCGCCCACGTCGGCCTCGCTGACATCGGCGAGCGAGCTGCGGCCGCGCAGCTCGAGGAAGGCCGCGTACCGCTCGAGGTCGCGCCGATACGCCGCGACCGTGTGCTCGGACAGGCCACGCTCCACACCCAGGTGAGCGAGGTACTCCCGCAGCGACCCGGCGGGCGTCATCGCAGCGGCAACCTCAGAACGGCAGCAGCGGGTCGATCGCGACCGCGACGAACAGGACCGTGAGGTAGCTGATCGACGTGTGGAACACCGACATCGCGTCGACCTTGCGCACCCCGGCCGCGGTGCGTCGATACAACCTGATGCACACGGTCAGGAACCACGCGCCGGTGATCACCGCGACCGCCGAGTAGAACCATCCGAGGCCACCCACGGGCACGAGGGCGAGCGTGCAGGCCACCATCGCGACGGCGTACCAGATGATCTGCCGGGCGACCGTCGTCGGGTTCGCGACCACGGGGAGCATCGGCACCCCGGCGGCGGCGTAGTCGTCCTTGAACTTCATCGACAGCGGCCAGTAGTGCGGCGGGGTCCAGAAGAAGATCACGCCGAACAGCAGGACCGGCGCCCAGTCGAGGCGCCCCGTGACGGCGGCCCACCCGATGAGGACGGGCATGCACCCGGCCGCGCCGCCCCACACGATGTTCTGCGCGGTGTGCCGCTTGAGGAGCATCGTGTACCCGACCGAGTACATGACGTTCGCCGCCAGCGCGAGCCACGCGGCGAACCACGTCGTGAAGAACCCGAGCCACAGCACCGACGCGACGGCGAGCAACGACGCGAAGACGACCGCCTCGACGGCGCTCACCTCGCCGGTCACCAGCGGCCGCTTGCGCGTGCGCTGCATGACGGCGTCGATGTCGCGGTCCCACCACATGTTGAAGGCGTTCGCACTTCCGGCGGCGAGCGTGCCGCCGATCACGGTGGCGATGACGAGCCAGGTCCCGGGCCAGCCATCGGCGGCGAGGATCATCGTCGGGATGGTGGTGACGAGCAGCAGCTCGATGATGCGGGGTTTGGTCAGCGCGACGTAGGCGCCGATCTTGCGGCGCCAGCCGACCGGCCGCGGCGCCGTGGGGACGCCGGACGCGCCGACGGCGGGGAGTGCCGACGCGCCGCCGGCCGGAGCCGCGTTCGCCGTTCCCGCAGTCGGCCCGGTGTGCGCCTCGGTCTGTGACAACCCGGTCCCTTCGCTGCCTGCGTCCGGCCAGTCTAGGTGCAGACGGGGATCACGCGGCCCACCGCGCGGGCGCGTTCCCACCCGGCCCGCAGCACAGGCGTGAGACGTGCTCCCCCGCCCCGGTGACGCGGACTAATCTCGAGGAAGGACCGGTCGTCGTACCGGAGAGCTCCCGCATCGGAAGAAGGAATCGTGACCGAGACCGGACTGCACGCACGCGCTGCGATCGCGAAGGAGGTCGGGTGGACCGACCTCGACCTGAAGGCGGTGGACACCGCTCGGGTCCTCGCCGCCGACGCCGTCGAGAAGGTCGGCAACGGCCACCCCGGCACCGCGATCAGCCTGGCGCCGCTGGCGTACCTGCTCTACCAGAACGAGATGCGGGTCGACCCGTCCGACACCCAGTGGCTCGGCCGCGACCGCTTCGTGCTCTCCGCGGGTCACGCCTGTCTGCTTCAGTACGTGCAGCTCTACCTCGGCGGCTTCGGGCTGGAGCTGAGCGACCTGCAGGCGCTGCGCACCTGGGGCTCGCTGACCCCGGGCCACCCCGAGTTCCACCACACCAAGGGTGTCGAGGCCACCACCGGTCCTCTCGGCCAGGGGGTGGCGATGGCGGTCGGCATGGCGATGGCCCAGCGGCGCGTCCGCGGCCTGCTCGACCCCGACGCCGCTCCCGGCGAGTCCCCCTTCGACCATCACGTCTACGCGATCGTCGGCGAGGGCTGCCTGCAGGAGGGTGTGTCGTCCGAGACCGCCTCGCTCGCCGGCACCCAGCAGCTTTGCAACCTCACCGTCATCTGGGACGACAACCGCATCACGATCGAGGGTCACACCTCGATCGCCTTCACGGAGGACGTCGTCGCCCGCTACGCCGCCTACGGCTGGCACACCGAGACGGTCGACTGGACCGCCGATCCGGAGGGCTACGTCGAGAACGTCGACGAGCTGCACGCCGCCCTGGCGCGTGCCCGCGCGGTGACCGACCGCCCCAGCTTCATCCGGCTGCGCACGATCATCGCGTGGCCCGCCCCGACGGTGCAGGACAGCCACAACGCCCACGGCAACAAGCTGGGCGCCGACGAGGTGCGTCGCATCAAGGAGGTGCTCGCGTTCGACCCGGAGAAGACGTTCGACGTCGACGCCGAAGTCCTCGCCCGTTCGCGCGAGCTCGTCGACCGCGGCCGTGCGGCCCACGAGGAGTGGGACACGACGTTCGCCTCGTGGGCGCAGGCGAACCCCGAGAGGGCCGAGCTGCTGCGGCGACTGCAGGCGCACGAGCTCCCGGAGGGCTGGGCCGACGCCATCCCGACGTTCGACGCCGGCAGCGCGCTGGCGACCCGCGCCGCCTCCGGCAACGTGCTCTCGGCGCTCGCGCCGGTGCTGCCCGAGCTCTGGGGCGGGTCCGCGGACCTCGCCGGCTCGAACAACACGACGATGAAGGGCGAGCCGTCGTTCCTGCCGGCCGAGCACTCCTCGCACGAGTTCGAGGGCAACCTCTACGGCCGCACGCTGCACTTCGGCATCCGCGAGTTCGGGATGGGCGCCGTCCTCAACGGCATCGCGCTCAACGGCCTGACCCGCGCCTACGGCGGCACCTTCTTCACGTTCAGTGACTACATGCGTCCCGCCGTGCGGCTCGCCGCCCTCATGGGCGTCGACCCGATCTACGTCTGGACGCACGACTCGATCGGGCTCGGCGAGGACGGACCCACGCACCAGCCCGTCGAGCACCTGGCCGCCGTCCGCGCGATCCCGGGTCTCGCCGTCGTCCGCCCCGCCGATGCGAACGAGACCGCTGCGGCCTGGAAGGCCACGCTCGAGCGCACCGACGGCCCGGTCGGGCTCGTGCTCACCCGCCAGAACGTCCCCACCTTCCCGCGCGGCACCGACGGCTTCGCCGGGGTCGACGGCGTCGCGCGCGGCGCGTACGTGCTCATCGACTCCTCGACGGACGTCCCGGACGTCATCCTCATCGGGACCGGGTCGGAGGTGCAGTACGCCGTCGCCGCACGCGAGCAGCTCGAGGCCAAGGGCATCGGGGCGCGTGTGGTCTCCGCGCCGAGCCTGGAGTGGTTCGACGAGCAGGACGCCGACTACCGCGAGTCCGTGCTCCCGGCCGCGGTGCGCGCCCGGGTCAGTGTCGAGGCCGGGATCGCCCAGCCCTGGTACCGCTACCTCGGCGACGCCGGCCGCGCGGTCCCGCTCGAGCACTACGGAGCCTCGGCCGACGCGGCCACGCTCTTCCGCGAGTTCGGCTTCACCCCGGAGGCCGTGGTGGCCGCCGCCGAGGAGTCGATCGCCGCGGCCACGGGGTCGTCGGCCCCCGGCCACGGCCCCACGCCCAACGACTCGGGCACCGGCGACCAGCAGGGCTGAAGGAGACGACGATGAACCAGGGCACGAACGACGCGCTCGCACGCATCAGCGAGGCAGGGGTGTCGGTCTGGCTGGACGACCTCTCGCGGGAGGCGCTGCGCACCGGCTCGCTCGCCGAGCTCATCGCGACGAGGCACGTCGTCGGGGTCACGACGAACCCGACGATCTTCGCGAAGGCCGTCTCCGAGGGGAACGCCTACGACGCCCAGCTCGCCGAGCTCGGGGCCGCGGGCACGTCGCTCGACGACGCCGTCATCACCCTCACCACCGATGACGTCCGCGCGGCGTGCGACCTCTTCGCGGGCGTCTACGAGGCGACCGAGGGCAAGGACGGGCGGGTGTCCATCGAGGTCGACCCGAGGCTCGCGCACGACACCGAGGGCACGATCGCCGCGGCCAGCCACCTGTGGCGGCTCGTCGACCGGCCCAACGTGATGATCAAGATCCCCGCGACGCCGGAGGGGCTGCCCGCCATCACGGCGGCGATCGGGGCCGGCATCAGCGTCAACGTCACGCTGATCTTCTCGCTCGACCGCTACCGCGCCGTGGCGCAGGCGTACGTCGACGGGCTCGAGCACGCGGAGGCCGCCGGTGTCGACCTGAGCACGATCCGCTCGGTGGCGTCGTTGTTCCTGTCGCGGATCGACGCCAAGGTCGACGCCGCTCTGGACGAGATCGGCGGCGCCGAGGCGACGGCGCTGCGCGGCAAGGCCGCCATCGCGAACGCGCGGCTCGCGTACGAGATCTACGAGGAGGTGTTCTCGACCCCGCGGTTCGAGGCCCTCGCCGGCGCGCATCGGCAGCGGCCGTTGTGGGCGTCGACGGGCACGAAGGACCCGAGCTACCCCGACACCATGTACGTCGACGAGCTCGTCGTGGCCGACGTCGTCAACACGATGCCCCGCGCGACGCTGGACGCCGTTGCCGACCACTCCGCCGCGACCGGCGCCGACGTCGTCAGCGGCACCTACGACGCCTCCCGCGAGACGCTCGACGAGCTGACCAGGATCGGCGTCCCGTTCGACCAGATCCTGGCCGATCTCGAGACTGCGGGTGTGGCGAGCTTCGAGGCGAGCTGGGCCGAGCTCGGCGAGAAGGTCACCGAGGGCCTGCAGGGCGCCGCCGCCGGCGAGGAGGCCTGATGCCCGCTCGCGTCGCCGAGGGCGTCAACCCGCTCCGTCTCGCGGCCGACCGGCGACTGCCGCGCATCGCCGGCCCGTGCGGCCTGGTGATCTTCGGTGTCACCGGCGACCTCGCCCGCAAGAAGCTGATGCCCGCCGTCTACGACCTCGCCAACCGCGGCCTGCTGCCGCCGGGCTTCGCGCTCGTCGGGTTCGCCCGCCGCGACTGGAAGGACCAGGACTTCCGCGCCATCGTCCACAAGGCGGTCAAGGAGAACGCGCGGACGCCGTACGACGACAAGGTCTGGGAGCAGCTCTCCTCGGGGATCCGTTTCGTCTCCGGCGAGTTCGGCGACGAGAAGGCGTTCAAGCGCCTGGCCCGGACGGTCGAGAAGCTCGACGTCGAGCGGGGCACGGGCGGCAACCACGCGTTCTACCTGTCGGTGCCCCCGAGCCAGTTCCCGCTCGTCTGCGAGCAGCTGGCGAAGGTCGGGCTGTCGGCTCCGCAGGAGGGCAGCTGGCGCCGGGTGGTGATCGAGAAGCCGTTCGGGCACGACCTGGCCTCGGCGCGCGAGCTCGACCGCGTGGTGTCGGAGGTGTTCCCCCCGGACGCGGTCTTCCGGATCGACCACTACCTCGGCAAGGAGACGGTCCAGAACCTGCTGGCCCTGCGGTTCGCCAACCAGATGTTCGAACCGATCTGGAACGCGAACTACGTCGACCACGTGCAGATCACGATGGCCGAGGACATCGGCATCGGGTCGCGTGCGGGGTACTACGACGGCATCGGCGCCGCGCGCGACGTCATCCAGAACCACCTCCTGCAGCTGCTCGCGCTCACCGCGATGGAGGAGCCCGCCTCCTTCGACGCGACCGCGCTCCGCGCCGAGAAGGAGAAGGTCCTCTCGGCGGTGCGTCTGCCCCGTGATCTCGGTCGGCACACCGCCCGCGGTCAGTACGCCGCGGGGTGGCAGGGCGGCCAGGAGGTCGTCGGCTTCCTCGAGGAGCAGGGCATGGACCCGACGTCGACGACGGAGTCGTACGCGGCGATCCGCGTCGACATCGACAACCGGCGGTGGGCAGGGGTGCCGTTCTACCTCCGCACCGGCAAGCGGCTCGGGCGACGAGTCACCGAGATCGCCGTCGTGTTCAAGCGCGCGCCGCACCTGCCGTTCGACCTGCAGGACACCCAGGAGCTCGGCCAGAACGCGATCGTGATCCGCGTGCAACCCGACGAAGGTGTGACGATCCGTTTCGGCTCCAAGGTGCCGGGCACCCAGATGGAGGTCCGCGACGTCACGATGGACTTCGGCTACGGGCACGCCTTCACCGAGTCCTCCCCGGAGGCGTACGAGCGACTCATCCTCGACGTGCTGCTCGGTGACCCGCCGCTGTTCCCGCGCCAGCGCGAGGTCGAGCTCTCGTGGGAGATCCTCGACCCGGTGCTCGACTACTGGGCGACCCACGGCTCCCCCGAGGAGTACCGCCCGGGGAGCTGGGGACCGGCGTCGGCCGACGAGATGCTCGCCCGCGACGGCCACGTCTGGAGGCTCCCGTGATCATCACGCTCAAGGACACGACCACCTCGCAGATCGCCAGCAGGCTGGTGAAGCTGCGCGAGGAGGGCGGCGCTGTCGCGCTCGGGCGGGTGCTGACGCTCATCGTCGTGGCCGACACCGGACGCGGCGGTCACGACATCGAGACGGCCATCGAGGCGGCGAACGCGGCGAGCCGCGAGCACCCCTGCCGCGTGATCGTCATCGAGCCCGGCGACGGACGCCGGTCGGCCGGGATGGACGCCGAGATCCGTGTCGGCGGCGACGCCGGCGCCAGCGACGTCGTCGTCCTCAAGCCGTTCGGACCGGGTCGTCACGAGGTCGACACGCTCGTCACCCCGCTGCTGCTCCCCGATGCGCCCATCGTCGTCTGGTGGCCCACGGATCCGCCCGAGGACATGGC
>JBMDXU010000201.1:0-2891 GCA_048594485.1 Pseudactinotalea sp.
GATCACCCCGTGGAACTTCCCGCTGTCGATGGGGACGCGCAAGATCGGCCCCGCCCTGGCCGCCGGCTGCACCGTGGTGCTCAAGCCCGCGCAGAAGACCCCGCTGACCTCGCTCGCGCTGATGGCGATCCTGGCCGAGGCGGGCGAGCCGGACGGCGTGGTGAACTGCGAGGTCACGAGCGATACGCGCACCCTCTCCTCGACGCTGATGGCCGATCCGCGGCTGCGGAAGGGGTCCTTCACCGGTTCGACGGCGGTGGGGCGCACGCTGATCGAGCAGTCGGCGCAGCTCGTGCTGCGCACCTCGATGGAGCTCGGCGGCAACGCGCCCTTCCTCGTGCTCCCCTCGGCCGACGTGGAGACCGCGGTCGAGGCGGCGATGCTCGCGAAGTTCCGCAACAACGGCGAGGCCTGCACCGCCGCGAACCGCTTCTACGTCCATTCCTCCGTCGCCGAGGAGTTCACCGACCGTCTGGTCGAGCGGGTCTCGCAGCTGCTGCTCGGCCCCGGTGCGGATCCGGCCACGACCCTCGGCCCGCTGATCGACGAGGCGGCCGTCGACGCCGTCCAGGAGCTGCTCGCCGACGCGACCGACCGCGGCGCGCGGGTCCTGACCGGCGGCGGGCGCGGCGAGGGCCCGGGCTTCTTCCACGAGGCGACGGTGCTGGCCGACGTGCCGCGGGACGCCCGCGTGCAGCGCGAGGAGATCTTCGGGCCGCTCGCGCCGCTGACCGTGCTCGACGACGTCGAGGAGATGATCGCCGCGGCCAACGACACCGAGTTCGGGCTGATGGCGTACGTGGCCGGGGAGGACCTCGCCGAGGTCGCCGCGGTGGCCGGACGGCTCGAGTCCGGGATCGTCGCGGTGAACCTGGGGGTCGCGTCGGACCCGTCGGCCCCCTTCGGCGGGGTGAAGGAGTCGGGGCTGGGCCGGGAGGGCTCCCACGAGGGCCTGGCCGAGTTCCTCGAGACCACCTACGTGCGCCTCCCGCTCTGACCTGCGCCCCGGCAGCGGTGGACGAGGGCTCGTCGCCCACCCCACGCGCAGGGGAAATCTCGATGAACTCCGGCGAATCTGGCCGAATCGATTGTCCGGTGTGACATGAGTCGCTACGGTCGTGGAGGACCCAAGACCGATCCCCATCACGCCGCCCCGCCGGGCACGGCGATCAAGGAGCCCTCGTGCGCACCCTCTCCCGTTCCTTCACCATCCTCTCCGCGACGGCTCTGGCCGCCGCCGGCATCGCCGCCACCGCCGGCTCCGCGAACGCCGCCCTGACCACCCGCTGCGACGGCGAGGCCTCCTCCGTCACCGTCCCCGGCGACCTGGTCGTGGCCAAGGACAAGTCCTGCGTCCTCACCGACGTGACCGTCCAGGGCGAGGTGCGCGTCCAGGCCGGCGCGGACCTGCTGATGACCGACTCGTCCGTCGACGGCCGCGTCGTCGTCCAGGGCGACGCCTACTTCGACGCGACCGGCACCTCCGTCGCCGGCAACGTGGTCTCCAACGGCGGCTACGGCGTCTACCTCGACGAGTCCGCGGTGGACGGCAACTACAACGGCCGCTCGGCCGAGGGCGCCGATCCGTTCCTGTACTCCTACGACTCCTCGATCGGCGGGAACCTCACAGTCGCCCAGGGCCTCGTGCACGTCAGCGGCAGCACGGTCGGCGGGAACGTGAAGAGCGAGAACTCCGAGTTCACCGACATCGTCGACTCGACCCTGTCGAAGGACCTCACCGTCACCGGCGCGGCCGAGGGCGCGACCTTCTGCGCCGGCGAGATCGACGGGAACGCCGTCTTCTCCGGCAACGCCGGCGTGCAGCTCGGCACCGGCGGCCAGAACCTCCGCTGCGAGGGCACCACCTACTTCGGCGGCGACGTCACCGCCTCGGACAACACCGACGGCGTCGACGTCACCGACACGATCGTGCGCGGCGACCTGACCGGCGAGGGCAACGACCCGGCGCCCACCGGCTCCGACAACCGCGTCCGCGGCGAGGCCGGCGGCCAGTTCGCCGACCTGCAGCCGGCCGCGCAGAAGCGCGCCCTGTCGGCCCAGTCCGCGCAGAAGGAGCACGCCGAGGACCTCACCACCAAGCGCGACGAGCGTCGCGCCGACGCGGAGAAGGCGGCCGAGCTGGCCGGTCCCGCCAACCTCCGCTGAGCCCCGCTCATCACGCCGCCCCGCGGCGGCACCGCGGCCCCGACCGGACTCTCCCGGTCGGGGCCGCCCCCGTGCCGGGCCGCGCATAGGATCGCCTGATGGCGCGCACCATCTACCTCACGGGCGAGGCGAAGTCCCCCAGCAACAATCCGATCACGACGCAGTGGGGATTGTTCTTCGTCGGCATCGTCGTCGATACTGAGACCCACGTCATCCGGGCAGTGGACTGCACCGCCACGCTGACGCTCACGGTCGAGTTCGTCCGCGAGCTGATGGTGGGCCGGTCGCTGCTCGAGGAGGACGCCCTGGTGGAGTCGATCACCGACCGGTACCACGGTTCCTCGCAGAAGGCTCTCGCCGCCGCCGTGCGCAGCGCCGCCGCGAAGTACCGCGACCTGTCGGCCGACCCCGGCCGGGACTCATAACCGCATACCCGCCACCGCCTGCCCGGAACCTCACCGAACCGGACCCCGTCGGAAGCACCGCACCGCGTCTCGCCCGAGACGCCGGTCGCCGGTGCTTCCGATTTTTTCGTTCCCGACCCTTCCCCACCCGAGGAGACCCCCGTGATCACCGACGGACTGCTGATGCTCGGCGTCCTGCTGGCGCTCTCGTGCGCGCTGATCGTGCTCGAGCGCACCACCGGCTGGAAGCTGTTCAAGTTCGTGCCCGGCATGGTGCTGATGTACCTGCTGTGCGCGACCCTCAACTCGCTGGGGGTGTTC
>JBMDXU010000202.1:0-18163 GCA_048594485.1 Pseudactinotalea sp.
CGCCGGACTGGTGCTCGCCCTCGCCGTTCCCCGCACGAGCGGCGGCACGGGTCCGGAGGGGGGCGAGGAGCAGGCGCTGGGTGCCGCCGTCCTCGAGGACAGCGCCGGAGCCACCACCGGCGGTGACGGCACCGTCGCGAGCCTCGCCGACGTCGAGTGGTACGTCCCGGACCCGCTCGACGCGACCGAGGACGTCCCCGCCGCCTACAGCAACGACTGCCAGGTCGACCAGGTGCAGGCCGAGCCCGAGCTGTGCGAGTACGGCGACCCCTCGTCCGACTACGTGGTGGCCGTCATCGGTGACTCCAAGGTGCTGCAGTGGGAGACCGCCCTGGTGAGCATCGCCGAGGAGCAGGGCTGGCGCATGGTGTTCATGACCAAGTCGTCGTGCGCGTTCACCGACGGCGCTCGTCTCAACGGTGGCGAGATCTACACCTCGTGCGTGGACTGGAACGCCAACGTGCTGGACGAGCTCGAGGTCCTCCAGCCCGATGCGGTGATCACGGCGCAACGAGGCAACGACGCTCTTGAGGACCCGCAGGACCCGGACTCGCCGGTGACGACGGAGGCCATGGTCGAGAACATCGTCTCGCGCTGGACCTGGCTCCTCGATCACCAGATCGACGTGATCTCACTGCTCGACAACCCCAGCCCCACGTTGGGCGAGGAGGTCTACGAGTGCGTGGCCGAGAACCCCGAGGACCTCGCCGCCTGCAGCTTCTCCCGCGAGGACGGGGTGGCCGAGAGCGGGGCCCCGGTCCAGCTGGCCGCGGCCGAGCAGCTGCCCGAGGTGTCGGTCCTCGACATGAACGACATGGTCTGCCCGGAGTCGGAGTGCGTGCCGGTCATCGGCAACGTGCTCGTCTACCGACAGGGGTCGCACATCACCGACACCTACGCCGTCTCCGCCACGGACGTCCTCTCGGAGCGGCTCCGCGCGCTGCTCGACGCGCCCTAGCCGCGCGCGTCCGCGACCCTCACACGCTCGCGTGCTCGGTCGGGTCGCCGTAGAAGACCAGTGTGCCCGCGCGCGTGAGGAACGTCTCGTCGCCGACCTTCCAGGTGTGCCGGCCGGCGTCGGCCTCACGCACGCTCACGTAGTTGAACCGGTCCGCCGAGTAGATCGGGTGCCCCTGCGCGATGGCGCGATCGAGGATGTCGCTGTCGACCGCGCGCGGGATGTCGCTGAAGCCCAGCGTTCTCACGACGTCGCGGCGGAACAGCATGGCGCCGCCCTGCACCCGTCGCTCGAACGTGTTCTCGGCGTCGGGGTAGCGCAGGACGACCGCACCCGTCGAGCGCAGCCAGACGAGATGCGCCCACTTGCCGACGATGTCCGCTCCCGAGCAGGCCGCCGCGTCGACCAGGTCGCCGAGGAACTCGGCGCCGTAGTGGTTGTCGTCGTCCATCTTGGCGACGTAGGAGCCCGACGCAGCGGCGACGCCGAGGTTCATGCAGGCCCCGAGGGTGGCCGAGGCATCGGCGGCGACGAGCCTCAGCCGCCGCACCCCCGCCTCCCGGGCCCGCCGCCGCACGTCGGCCTCGTCGACGACGATGCCGTGCAGCACGAGCACGAGCTCGGAGGGGTGCCGCTGCCGCCCGGCGTTCGCGAGCACGTGGTCGAGCTGGTGCGCGCGGTTGGTCGGCACCACGGCGGAGACGAGGTGGCGCTCGGTGTCGGTCGCGGCGAACCGGCGCGTCGCCCGGCGGCGCAGCTGCAGAGAGGCGCGGTCGAACAGCTCGTCCTGGACCAGCAGCGGCAGCAGGCCGGCCCGCAAGTCACCGACGTCGGACACGGTCGTGACCAGGTCCCGCACCGAGTCCGGCAGCGTCGTCGTCGCCGCCGCGAACATCGGCGTGCCGCCGAGCGCCGCGGACCGGATCAGCTGCTCGCTCGCACCGGGGCCGACGAGCATCGCACGGTAGCGCCCGGTCGCGAGCGTCAGGGTCGGGTCGTCCGCGGGCAGGGCGTCGAGCTGAGGCGGGAGGCCCGCCGGACGCTCCGGGGTCCCGACGGCGGCGGCGAACCTCTCCCAGGCAGCCAGGTCCGTGGTCAGCGCCCGGGGCCGACGACGCCGAGCCGTCCGAGGAAGGCCCACACCGGCGTCGACGAACGCCTGGTGCCTGCCGGGGAGGGCGGGCGGCTCGTCCCGGTCGCCGCGGTCGCCGCGGTCGACACCGTTGCCTCCTGCTCCCGCCGGCGCGTACCCCGTCGTCGGAGAACACGGGGGAAGCGCAGCGGCGCCGTGTCGCAGCACGGCAGCCGTGAGCGCGAGCCGCCGGTGCAGCCTGTCCGGGAACGACGTCACGCGGCCGTGCCGTCGGCGGCGGAGCGGCCCGGGAGGAAGGTTCGATAGACGGTGTCGACGCGTCGCGCGATCGTGCTCCAGTCGCCCTTGTCCCTCACCCACGCCCGCGCGGCGGCCCCGAGCCGCGCGCGCAGCGCCGGATCCGCCACCAGCATCTCCAGCTTCGCGGCCAGGTCGGCCGCATCACCCTTGGCGAAGGTCAGACCGGTCCGGCCGTCCTGCACGATCTGCTTCAACGCCGCCACGTCGGACACCACGACCGCCTTCTCCATCGCCATCGCCTCGTACGGCTTCATCGGCGAGATGAGCTCGCACACGGGCAACGGTAGCCGCGGGAACGGTGCGATGTCGGTCACCGACAGGTAGCGCGGGATCGCGTCGTGCGGAACGCGGCCGGTGAACGTGACGATGTCGCCGATGCCGAGCTCGTCGACCGCGCGCCGCAGCGCACGGTCCTGCGGCCCGTCGCCGACCATGAGCACGCGGACGTCGCTCCGACGGCGGCGCAGATCGGCGACGGCGCGCATCAGCAGCAGAAGCCCCTCGTAGTGCGGGAAACCGCCCAGGTACCCGATCACCGTCGAGCCCGTCAGCCCGAGCTCCTCGGCCAGCTCCTCGTCGCGCGCCACCGGCGTGAACTCCTCGACACGCACCCCGTTGGGGACCACCGTCATCTTCTCGCGCGGGATGCCGCGAGCAACCATCTCCTCCCGCAGCGCGTCCGTGATCACCAGGACGTGGTCCGCTCGCCGGCACGTCTCGGTCTCCGCCTCGACGAGGAACCGGCCGTCGGCCGTGCCGGCGTAGCCGGGGTGCGCCGCCGTCTGCATGAGGTCCTCGGACCCACGCATCTCGTAGACGAAGGGGAGCCCGAGACGCTGGGCGGCGTCCGCGGCTGCCAGCCCGGTGGCGTAGAAGCTCGACGCGTGGATCAGGCCGGCACGCTGGCGCCTCGCCGCCGCCTCGATCATCTCGGCGCCCCGGCGCAGGTAGGCCTGCAGGGGCACCTGCGGGTAGGCCCGCTGACCCGGGACGAGCGCGCGGTGGTAGCGGATGCCGTCGACGACATCGAGCTCGGGCACCACACGCTCGTCGTCGATCGGCCACCGGTCGTACGGGAACCCCAGCCGGGTGATCGCCTCGACGTGCCAGCCGGCGCCGGCCACCGCGGTGAGGATGCCGTGCGACCGGGTGGCGTAACCACCCGCGCGGATCGGCAGGGACTGCGACAGCACCGACAGCACCGAGTCCGGCGCGGGCTCGTAGTCCGCTCCGGACGCACGCTCGGGCGGGGTCGGCCATCCGTCGGCCAGGATCTGCAGACGGTCGCGGCTGCGGTCGCGGATCTCGAGGGCGCGGGTGCTCGTGGACCCTCGCTCGATCATGTCCTGCGCGATCGCGAGCGCGAGCTCCAGATCGCCGACCTTCGCGGCCGCCTTCGCGAGCTTGGCCCGCTTGTCGGCGGCGCCCTTGCCGGCGTCGACGAGACGGCGGTCGCAGGCGGCGATGTCGGCCGCGTCCTGGTATCCGCTCGACAGACGGTTGACGGCAGCCGCGAGCTCGCTCCGCTGACCCCGGCTCGACGCGGTCGCGCCCGGACCGAGGGTCCGCCAGGCGCGTCCGGCCAGTCGACGCGCCCCCGTCACGGCACGGCGAAGGCCGGGCTCGATCACGCCAGTCATGCTGTTCCCGTCTCCCGTCTCCCGGTACCGACACGCACCGGTCTCAGCGCAACGTCACCATCCCGGGGCGTCCGTGCGATGAACGACCCGTGAATGCGGCGTTGACGCTCGTCAACGTGAGTGGACGCGCTCCTGCAGCTCGGCGTAGACGTCGCCGACCCGTGAGGCCAGTGCGGTCCAGTCGCGCTCCTGGCGTACCCAGCTCGAGCCACGTGCGGCGATCGCGGCGCGGTGCTCGGAGCTGTCGAGGAGCGAGTCGAGAACGGCGGCGAGAGCCGAGGACGACCCCTTGGCGAACAGGCGCCCGGTGTCGCCGTCGTCGATGATCTCGGCGAGCGCGGCGACGTCGGATGCGACGACGGCCTTGCCCATCGCCATCGCCTCGAACGGCTTGAGCGGGGACACGAGCTCGCAGACCAGCTCGGGGCGTCGTGGGAACGGGGCGATGTCGACGAGGGAGTAGTACCTCTCGACGTCCTCGTGCGGGACGCGACCGGTGAACACGACGAGGTCGCCGAGGCCACGGTCGGCGACGATCGCCTTCAGCCCGGGCAGCGAGCGGCCGTCGCCGACGACGAGCACGACGAAGTCGTCGCGTCGGCGGCGCATCTCGTCGGCGGCCTCGAGGAGGAGGTCGAGGCCCTCGTACTCGACCAGCCCGCCGACGTAACCGATGACGGTGCGGTCGCCGACACCCAGGCTCGAGGCGAGCTCGACATCCCGTTGCCGCGGCTGGAACCGTTCGGTGTCGACACCGTTGGGGACCACGACGAGGCGGTCCTCGGGGACGCCGAGCGAGACCAGGTGGTCGCCGAGAGCACGTGTGATGACGATCGTGCGGTCGGCGAGGGCGGCTGCCTGCGCCTCGAGCCGCTCCAGGAGCGCGAACATGTCGGTGCTCTGGAACTCCGGCTCCCGCACGAGCCGGGTCAGCTGCCACAGACCTCGGACCTCGTACACGGTCGGGATCCCGCTACGTCGGCCCAGGTCCACCGCCGCGAGGCCGTTGCGGTAGTTGCTCGCCGCGTGGAGGATCCCCGGTTGCTCGGCCGCGACGAGCGGGGCGAGCGCCTCACGGTAGGTCGCGACCATCCGGGAGACCGGCCAGTGCGGCAGCGCACCGTCGAGCGGCAGGCGCAGGTTGGGGACGCCGTCGACGACGTCTCGCGGCGGGTGCTCCACCCCCTCGGGGTACCCGGGCTGCGTCACGCCGCGGACGTCCCACCCACTGCTCCGCACGGCGTGCAGCAGGCCCTGGGTGCGGGTGGCGTACCCCAGGTTGGTGTACGGCAGCGAGCTGTGCAGCAGGTACAGGACGCGCGAGCTCTGCTCCGCGCGAGAGGTCGAGCGAGGCGGCGGCTGCCACCCCCGCTCGAGCGTGTCGATGCCGCTCTCCCCCAGCGTCACCAGCCGCGACATGGCGGCGTCCCGCGACTGCTGCAGCGATCGGCGGGCCAGTGCCGTGCTGAGTCTCAGGTCTCCGGACTCGCGCAGATCCGTCGCCAGTGCCGCGACGGCCGAGACGTCGGATGCGCCGGGTGAGCCGAGGACGAGCCGTGCGAGCTCCTCCCGCTCGGTCAGGCCGTCGGCATGCCGGACGACGGCCCGGAGGACCTCGGCGTCATCGAGGTGGTCGCGCGCGACGTCGACCAGTGGCCGCCGCGGCGCCTCGGCGGCGACCAGCGCCGCGGCAGCGAGAGCGGCGGTCGCGCCGGGATCGGCGCCGGTCACCCCGCGCAGCATGTCGGCGGCCGCGTCCCGCCCGGCGATCGCGTGGACCTCCCGCAGGAGGGCGGCGACATCGGCTCGGCCGACCCGATGCACGCGGGCCAGCACGTCCCGGGCCTCGTCGTTCCTGCCTGTCCGGCGCAGCACCGCGCACAGATCCAGCTGGAGGCCGACATCGTCAGGGCGCTCGACCGCGCGGCGCCGGAGCTCCTCGACCAGGCGACCGGGGTGCATGGCGATCACCGCGGCCCCCGACGCGGCGCGCGAGGCGTCGCCGTGCCGCGAGCGCAGCGCACGCGACCACCATCGCCGTCCCCGGTCGTCCTTGCTCCGGTCGAGCCGCCGGGCGAACTCACGAGCGACGGCACCGCGCAGGGTGTCCCCGCGCACGAGCGCAGGAGCGGCGAGCAGCAGATCGGTGCCGATGGCCCGGGCACGGCGACGCACGTCCGAGATGCGGATCGTCACAGACGCTGCCTCCCTCCGCCACGCACCCGGCGTGGGCGCTGCGGGAGTCTACGCGACGCCGTCGGGGGCGCCGTCGGTCAAACGACGCGGATCGACAGCGTGTTGGACCTGCCCTCCGGTTGCGCCGTCGACACGCCCGACGGACTGATCGCACGTGAGGCGCGGATCCGATAGCTGTTGGAGCCACCGGGGTAGATCGCGTGCGAGACGTGACCGTCGTTGATCGCGATCTGTCGCACGTGCTCCCACCCGGAGGACGATCGGCGCTGAAGGTTGACCAGCCCCGTCACGGGGCCCTTGCCGCTCACCCAGTAGATGTCGAGAACGGTGCGGTCGCCGCGGTCCACGCGCGACGGACCCACCAGTCGCAGGCGGGGGTCGTCGCCGGGCCGGACGACGCTGATCGCGAGCGTGTTGCTGGTGCCACGAGGATCGCGGGTGTCGATGCCGGGCGTCTCGCTGGAGGAGATCCGCATCCGATAGGAGTTGGAGGCCCCGGGGTAGATGGCCATCGTGGCGCGACCGTTCACGACGGCGACCTGTCGGACGTGCTCCCAGCCGCCGGACGTCTTGCGCTGCAGGTTGACGAGGCCGCTGACGTTCGCGCCGTCCAGCGTCCATCGGATGGTGAGGTCGGTCTTGGCGCCACGGGCGACCACCGGAGGGCCGGAGACGCGCAGCGTGCTGGCGGCCGTGGCCCGTGTGTGGACGCCCTTGCGGATCGTCCCGAGCCGCGCGTAGAGGTACCCGCCCGGGCACGTCGTCGACTTCGTGTCGCGATGCCCCGAGATCACCGGCAGCGGTCGCGCTCCGTCGTTGGTGTACCTCGCGGTGGCGTAACCGGAGTAGACGCCGTGGATGGTGAACTTCCAGGCGATCAGCCGCTGGTAGGCCAGGATCATCGAGCTCGGCGGCTGCACGAGCTGGTAGGAGCCGATCGCGCTGACACCGAACGACTGCGAGTTGTAGTACTTCGTGTGCGCGCCGACGACCGGACGCGAGACACCGCCGTACGCGCCCTCCCAGATGCGCCCGAACCGGTCGATGAGGAAGTTGTAGCCGATGTCCATGAAGTCGCGGCTGAGCACGTGATAGCGGTAGATCGACCGGAGGATCGCGGGCACCTCCGAGCTGCTGTAGCTGTTGCTCGTCGCGGTGTGGTGCACGAACGCGCCGCGCACCTCGCCGTACCAGACGTCGCCCCGGTTCTGCCGCAGCGACTCGTCCGCGCCCCACGTCGCGCGGCTGCGCATGGTCGGGCGCGGGTAGTCGACAACAGGCGCGGCGTCGACGGACATGTCCTCGGCCGCGGCGTCGTCGACGACGCTCGACGACGGCTGCACCAGGTCCACGGACAACCCCGCCGGCAGCGCGGCGCCGTCACCGACCGCTCGCACCTCGACCGCGTCCGCCTCCTTGACCCAGAGAGGATCCGTCCCGGGCCTCGCCGCCTCGTCCGCGTCGTGACTGGAGCCCAGGTCGTACCAGGTCGACCACGTGGACCCCGTCCGAACCCGCACCCGCACCGCCGGTGCGGCCTCGCCGCGGTCCCACGTCACGCCGACGAGCTCGAAGGGGTCGGACTCGACGACCGCGCCGAGCTCCGACGACTGCGCCGTCGTGCGCGACGACGCGCTCGACGCAGGCGACAGGCCGTAGCGCAGCACCCCGGAGCCACGGTCGTCGGCGGCCGAGACGTCCGCGCTCGGCTCGCGTGGGACGGGGCCGCGAGTCGCGGCGATGAGGCCCGCGCCGGCGGCGGCGCCGAGCTCCAGGAACGTTCGACGACCGACAGTCATAGAGACCACAACCTCTCGTGTTCGAACCACCCTGACACAGGAACCGGACCCGTACACGCAGACGGGGCGGCCGGCCGCGCCACCGGACGATCCGATCAGCCCCGTGAGGACTCGCTCCGAGGCTGCACGATGGCGTCACGCACTCGCTCGCAGAGCTCGACGAACGCCGGCAGGGAGCGCAGCTCCTGACCGCTGTACTGATGCTCCGGCGAGGACAGCACCGCCGGCTCGTCGAGCACGATCGATCCCGGGCGCGGACTCATCACCAGCACCCGCGTGCCGAGCAGGACGGCCTCCTCCACGGAGTGGGTGATGAACAGAACGGTCTTGCGGGTCGCGCGCCAGATCTCGAGGAGCTCGTTCTGCAGGCGCTCGCGAGTGAGCGCGTCGAGGGCCCCGAACGGCTCGTCCATGAGCACGATGTCCGGGTCGTTCGTCAGCACACGTGCGATCTGACACCGTTGCTGCATGCCACCGGAGAGCTCGTAGGGTCGGTGGTCGCGGAAGTCCGCCAGCCCGACCATCTCGATGAACGCATCGGCCAGGGCCGCGCGCTCGCGGCGCCCTACGCCGTTGAGCCGGGGCCCGAGCTCGACGTTCTCGCGGACCGTCAACCACGGGAACAGTGTCGGCTGCTGGAAGACGACCCCGCGGTCCGCCGACGGCGCGTGCACGGGGGCACCGTCGACGAGGATCGTCCCCTCGGTGGGGGGCATGAAGCCGGCAACGAGACGCAGGAGCGTCGTCTTCCCGCAGCCGGACGGGCCCGCCAGGGCGACGAACTCGCCGGGCTCGATGCGCAGGTCGATCCGGTCCAGCGCCGGCACGTGCTCGCCCTGCACGGTGAACGCGTGGCGGAGGCCGTCGATCTGCACCGCCTTGGAGTGCGGGGCGGCGGTGCGGCCCGCGGGATCGTCTGCCATCGCGTCAGCCGGCTGCTGCCTGAGCGGGCGTCGGGTCGACGTGGTCGGCGTACTCGCTGTCCGGGAGCGTCTCGGGGATCGACCCCTGCTCCAGCAGGAAGGCCGCGGTGTTGACGAGGTCGCTCGCCATCCCTCCGCCGAGGTAGTCCTCGCCGGCCTGCTCCTGTGCGCTCAGGTACGTGTAGCCCGCCATCTGCTCGGTCGCGTCGTCCACCGAGATCCCGAGCGTGGCGGCGATCGACTCCGCGGCCGCGGCAGGGTCGTCGCGGATGAGCTGGACGGCGTAGTCCTGCGCGGTCGCCCATTGCGCCATGAACTCGGGGTTGTCGGCGACGAACGCCGCGTCGGCGGTCCCGAGGTCGTAGGTGGGGTAGCCGTCAGCCGCCGTGTCGGCGCTCGACAGCACCAGATGCCCTCCGTCGCTGAGCAGCTCGTTCTGAGTCGGCTGCCACACCCAGGCAGCGGCGATCCCGTCGGACGACCAGGCTGCGGGCATGGCGGAGGGTTCCAGGTTGGTGATGGTGAAGTCGGTGCTCGGATCCAGACCCGCCACCAGGATGGCCTGCAGCAGCGAGTAGTGAGCCGTCGAACCGAACGGCACACCGATGAGCTCACCCTGGAGGTCCTCGAGGCTCTCGACGGCCGGATCCTTCGCGATCAACGACTCGGCGTCGCCGATGACGTCGTGCACCCACACCACGTCGACGTCGAGATTGTTCTCGGGTGACATCGCGAGCACCGACGGCGAGTTCCCGATGAGCGCGAGATCGATGTCACCGGACGCGTAGGCCTGCACGACGTTGGCGCCGGAGTCGAAGTCGGTCCAGGTGATCGTCGCGTTCGGCATGCACGCCTCGAGCAGACCCTGGTCCTTCACCACCAGATCGCCGTTGGGGATCCGCTGCCAGCCGATCGTGACGGCGGCCTCGACCGACGTGTCCGCCTCCCAGGGGCACTCGGTGACGTTCGCATCCCCGGTCTGCGACCTGTCTCCGTCGACGCACCCGGACAGGGCCAGGCCCGCCGACGCCGTGAGAGCGAGAAGAATCGACACCCGTGACCGGCGACGGCGTCGTGAGGGACGGTGGATCATCGGGTTCTCCTTCGTGTGGGACGGGTCGGGCACCCTGGGAACGTGGTCACGCCTTGCCCCGCCAGGGCACGAGCATGCGCTCGACCAGCTTGACGAGCTGGTCGAGCAGGATCGCCGTGACACCGATGATGATGATGCAGGCGATGACCACGGCGGTCTGATTCTGGGAACCGGAGATGTACGCGAGCCCGCCGATGCCCGGGATGCCGTTCTGGATCTCGGCGGCGACGACGGTCGTCCACGCGAACCCGACCGCCACCCTGAACCCGGTGAAGATCTCCGGCAGCGCGGCCGGGAGCGTGACGTGCGTGAGCACCTGACGACGTGACGCGCCGAGCGTGCGCACCGCGTTGATCTGGTCCTCGCGGACGCCGCGCACTCCGCTGATCGTCGCGATCGCGATCGGGGGGAACGCCGCCAGGAACAGCAGCCAGATCTTGGGCGCGTCGCCGAACCCGAACCAGACGATCAGCAGCCCGATGTACGCCAGCGGCGGCAGGGATCGGAGGAAGTTCAAATAGGGGTCGAGGAGCAGCCCGAACCACCGGAAGGAGGCCATCGTCAGGCCGAGCGGGACGCCGACGACCAGGGCCAGGCCGACGCCCGCTCCGATGCGCTGCAGGCTGGCGAGCAGGTGCTCCCACAGGTAGTAGTTCTGGTAACCCTTGATCGTCCGGTCCACGCCCTCGGCGACAGGGTGCTCCTGCATCCCGAGCACGGTCGCGTCCCAGACCGCTGCCGGCCCGGGGAACAGCACCGGGCTGACGTCGAACAGCGCGGTGACCAGCCACCACAGCAGGATCACCGCGGTGACACTGGCCGTCGTCAGGAGCCAATAGGTGGCCTTGGGGTTGCGGACACCACGCAGCGTGTCGCGCCAGATCGGGCGCGGCGACCGCGTGCCCCCCTCAGACATCGCGCTCGGTGCGGCGGCGAGGGGCCGGGGTGCGATCGGCGATCCGCCGGCGCGTGAGAGTGCCGCGGCCGGCGACGGATCCAAGAGCACTCATCAGCGGCTCAGCATACGGGAGCGCGTCCGAGGGGTGGGTGAGGACGGCCGTGCCGACGCCGGTGTCGTCGCCTCACTCGGTGACATGGGCGCGCCAGCCGTCGTCGGGTGCGGGTCGGTCGACGCCGTGACTGGATGGGCACCCTGTGGCTCCGATCGCGCGTGTGCGGCCCCGACGTGACACGTCCGTGTCACCGGTCCGGTCAGACGCGCGCGCGACGGTTGCGACGTGGACATCTCAGCCGGACAGGTCCCGGCGGTTGGTGGCCACCAGGTCGTCGATCGCCTCGATGACCCGGGTCGTGTTCTCGCGATCGCGATAGGTGAACGCGGTCGCGGCGCGCGTGGCGTACGGCTCCTCGACGGTGCAGCCACGATCCAGGATCCGCTCCAGCTCGTCGAGCGTCGCGTCCAGGCTCCGGGCCACGGGACCGTAACCGTCCCGGTCGTAGTCGAACCACGAACGCGAGGCGTGCCGCGTCTCGTACAGCTCTTCGTCGAATCGGGCGTAGACGAGCGGAATCCCCATGTAGGCGATGTCGAAGTGCACCGAGGAGTAGTCGGTGAGGAAGACGTCACAGCGTCGCAGGAGATCCTGGAAGCTGGTCTCGTTGGGGTCGGCCACCTCGATCCGGTCCGCGGCCGTCACGGCTTGGTCGAAGAACGAGGCGACGTTGTAGTGGGGGAGGAACCGGAGCCGGAAGTCGTGGCGTTCCAGCATGTCGTGGAGCCTCGGACTGCTCAGCAGACCGGAGATGAACTGCTCGTAGTCGGACCCCTCAAGATCCATCTGGTTGGGGTTGAGCTGGCCGTTCAGCCGAGGCGTCAGGTACTGCCGCCAGGTAGGCATGAACAGAATCGTCCGCGTGCCTGACACCTGGACGAGGGTGTCGTAACGCGGCATCCCGATCTCACGGATCTGGTCGCCATAGCCCGAGACCGCTCGCAGGGCCTCGCTCTCGCGAGGCATCACGGTCATGAGCAGGTCGTATCCCGTGAGACCGCGCTTGAAGGCATTGGCATTCAGATGCACGCCGTGCTTGAGATAGACCCTCAAGGACCCGATGCGCCAGGCGAGGTGTCGCGTGTAGCCGGACTGGTACCAGGTGTCCGGGATCATGTAGCGGATGCTGTAGGCATTGGCGAGCACGTCGGCGTGGAGCATCAGCAGCTGGTGCCGCCACGAGGAGTGCGCGACGACGTTGCCGAGCGGCGCCAACCGCTGGTACTGCGGGCTGGCCGGGTCGATGAGGTAGTAGACGCGCCGATCGGGGTGCTCGGCACGGATCTTGCGGAACAGATGGAAGCCGTTGTCCTGCGCGGTGTCCGTCCGCTCGCCGATCAGCCAGATGCCGCGGCCGCCGAGGAGCGGCATCGTCAGCAGCCGGAGCAGCCGCAGCATCACCATCCGGCGCTGCCGACGGCCGTTCCGCACGAAAGCCAAATCCTTCCTGAGCATGCCGAGCGACCAGCGCGTACGGGCAGCGACCCCGGACCCGGGCTGGATGAGGAGATAGGTGCGCTCGCCGTTCCCCACGGTGTGGCAGAGATAGCGCACCAGCTGATCTGATCCGGCCAGCCGCATCGCGACGGTGCGGCTGTCGAAGAGAAGCCCCTTCGACGGTCGCAGCCGTCGGCGCACGGCCAGCTGCGGGTCCGCTGCGTCCACCTCGATCTCGACGGTGTAGGTGCCGGCCGCGACGCCGGACAGCGGCAGCAGCCCCACGACGTCTTCCCAGCTCCAGCGCGAACTGGTGTCGACACGCAACGCGGGAGCGAGCGGCTCGGACCGGATCTCGCCCTCACCCCGGACGCGTCCGAGCACCAACCGGTAGCGCCACTGCGGTCGCCGCATCGTCGGCAGGAACTTGGCGTTGAGCCATGCCAGCAGCTGGAGCCCGTCGCTGGCGGAGTCGATCGCGTCCAGCCGCGGGTCGCCCGCCACGATCGCGAGACCACCCAGATAGTCCGACAACCGACCCGGCCCAGGGTCGCGTGCCGCGAGCACGTCGTGGACATAGGCGGCGGCGACCTGCTGCGGGCAGTGCTCGGTCGCGACGAGCAAGGGCAACCCGATGTCGAGTCCAAGACTGCGCACCCACTGCGCGTGATCCAGGTGTGTCTGCGACCAGGTGGGGAACCGTGACGGCGTCGGGACCGCCGAGACGACCACGAGGTCGGTGCCCATGGCGAGCAAGCGGTCCGCCGCCTCGGTCGCCAGCGCCTCCGGTGTGCGACCGCGTGCCATCGCCAGCGACACCCCTGGGTACTCCCCCACAGCATCCTCGACCAGGACCTGCGCACGCGGCGAGTGCACCACGGTGATCGGCACATCGCGCCACGGACTCGCGGACATCAGCGCGAGAACGGACGACAGCCGCGACGACGTCTGGCTGTTGACGAGCAGGACCAGCGACAACGATGGCGCACCGATGGCGCCCGTCGTGACCGTCGACGTCCCGACGATCGGATCACGACTCGCGCCGGTGCTCGCATCGATGGCGCCGGTCTCGGCGTCGTGCGCGGGGGGTCCGAGGAGCTCGGTGACCCAGTCGAGCTGGCGAGATGTGCCGAACCGTCCCGTCACCGCAGCAGCGCCCTGCTCGGACTGGCGGCGATAGGCGTCTCGATCCTGGTGCAACGCCCGCACCACGTCCGCGACCCGGTGTGGCTCGGCATAGACGGCGGCATCGGCGTAGACCGGCTCCAGACGAGGCGGCAGCACCGTCACGCAGCCGCGAGCGAGCGCGATCAGGACGTCACGATCAGCGACATCCGAGTCCGGGTCGTCGAGATAGAAGTCGAGCTGGGACACGAACCTGCGCTGGCTCACGTCGCCATCGGAGTACCAGATCGAGGAGCTCTCGGAGTCGTCCTGCCCGGGGTGCGGTCGGCCGCCGCGCAGCCGCAGGTCCCACATCGGGTCGGTCTCGACCTCCTCGTCCACGCCGTCACCCCGGACTCGCATGCCGACGACGGGCCGCTCGCCCGGGATCGGACGACGGACCGTGGCGCTCTCGATGTCCGATGCGCCGGTGAAAGCGGCGCTCCAGACCCGGTCGTGGGGCAGGGATGGAAGCAACGCGGCGCGGATGGCGGGCGTCCCGGGCATCCAGGCGGGCTCTGAGCCGAACATCGCCCGCACCGCGGCGTCGCTCTGCGCGACGTCGTAGCGGGCACCGCTCGTCGCGCCCTCTGTCGGCGCGCGGTCGGCGACGACGACCACACGGTCGACCTCGATCGTGCGCTCGAGCACCGGCGGGAACTGGAACACCTCCGGTGGCCGCACCACGAGCAGGCGCGCCACGGCCCTCTGGTCCAGTGCGACGAAGTCGACAGCACCGCTGTTCAGACGACGCACGAGCTGGGCGTTGAGCGGCAACCGCCGCTTGGTCACGTGCCGATAGGACTCCATGTGGGTGACACCCACGCGATAGCCGGCATCGACGAGCACGTCGATCTGGGCCAGCAGCTGCTGCTGGGTCCGCCCGTCCAGACGCCAGTCGCTCAGCATGACGACGTCGTAGCGCGGCGGGTCGTCGTGGAACGTGGTCTGGTCGAGCTGGAACCGCTGCGGGAGCGCGAACCGCCGGTGTCGTTGCCGGTGGGGCAGCCGCGGCGACTCGCCGCGTGCGATGTCGCTGTGCCACTGGCCATAGGCGCTGCGATACACCCAGCGCGAGACGTGGTGCCATCCCGGCGTGAAGTCCGCGCGTGACAACGAGCCGCTTCCCATCCGGTACATCGACAGCGGGGCTGTCAGATCCACGCTCGCGGCTCCGGTCGCCAGCTCCAGCCGGCGTCGGTACTCGGTATCGGCCGCCTTGCGCGCGTTGTCGAAGTACCCCACGGTCTGCAGTGCCTGCTCGCGTCGGAACATCAGCGAGGCAGCATGCGGCTGCGCCGGGTCGTAGCCGGGGCGTTGGAAGATCAGATCCTCCTGCACACGCAGCGTGTAGCTGCGGGTGGAGGAGACATTCGGATCCGCGAGCAGCGGCCGCACCTGACGCTCGATACGACGCGGGTGCGACCAGTCGTCGGAGTCCTGGCAGGTGATGATCTCGCCGTTGGCCAGATCCATGGCGGCGTTGCGCGCCATGTAGGTGCCGCCGTTGTGCGGCATCCGGTGGAGCCGCACCCTCGGGTCGAGCGCGACGGCGGCCTCGAGCACCTCGGTGTACTCGTCACCGGAGGCGTCGTCGACGATGAGGATCTCGAGGTTGCGCCAGGTCTGGCGGCACATCGATCGCACGGAGGTCAGGAGGGCGGGTCCCGGCCGGTACGCGGAGATGATCACGGTCACCAGCGGGCCCGTCTTGACCTGGGTCGCGACGTCACAGGTCAGTCCGTCGAACGGGGTCGCGGCGTCGTGGTCCACGCGGATCGGTTCGATCCGGTGCTCGGTGAACATGGTGTCGACCACCCGCTGCCACTCGCTCCGCGACCCTGCGGCATCAGGGGACTGGAACGGGTTGACCAGATCGGCGCGCAGGAACCGCGCGGCGGCCGGGCTGAGCTGATCGAGCTCGGGCAGCCACGACCGCAACAGGCCGATCTCGCCGGCCTGCCACAGCCGGTCCACCACGGTCTGCTGGGCCTCGCGGACGAACAGCTCGCGACCGTGCTGGCGCCGAAGCTCCTGCAGCAGCAGCACCGAGTCACCGAGATCCGACTCGTCGATGTTCTGCATCCCGACGACTCGCGCGAGGGCCATCCCCCAGGTCGCGTCGAGCGTGGGTGGCTCTCCGCGACGCACGGCAGCGATCAGCTCGACGGCGGATCCGCCCTCCGGCGCAGCGGCCCTCGCGAGCAGGTCACGTGCCGCGCGCGAGCGGGTACGCAGTGCGGTCCGCTCCAGGGCGACGGCGCCTCCGCGCGTCCTGGTGATCGCGAGATAGTCGTCGGCGAGAGCAGCGCCACCTGGTGCTGCGCTCATGTCGGCGTCCATCGGTCGTGATCCTCCGCAGGCGGTGCGCCAGCCTTCGCCAGCCGGTTGTGGCGCCGCCATCGGTGAACACCAGCCGAACGCAACGCGAACACGTCACGATATCCGACAAGCGGGCGTCCCCTCGCGCATCGCGCACCAGACGCGCACAGGGCCTCAGGCGGGGCTCCCCGATGCCGTACGCTGGCACGCGCCGGCGACCTTGCAGGGAGGCAGAGCAGCGGTGTTCGGTCAAGGTTGGCGGTCGCAGATGCTGATGGGACTGGCCGTTCTCGGCACTCTCGCGACAGCGATCGCCGCAGCCCTGGGCTTGTGGCGTGTCGCCCTCGGCGGTCTCGCGCTGATCGGGGGCGCGGCGATCGCCACGGTCCTCATCACCAGTCGTCAGCAGCGTCGCGCACTGCAGCGCACACAACGCCGGATGACCCAGCAGCACAAGGCGATCACGACGCAGCTGGACCGCGTCGCAGCCGCCGAGCGTCGAGCCGCCGAGCTCGAGCGCAGGCTGACGGCCGCCGACGCGGAGCTCGCCCGACTGGACGATCTGGGATCGGCCTCGTTCCGGACCTCGATCCGTCAGTACATCCGGGAGTTTCACGCCGAGCGGGCGCAACGGACCTGGCCACCCTCAGCCGCGCTCCAGCTCCCGCTGAAGCTCCGCAATCTCGAGCTCGGTGCGAGCCACGGCGTTCGGGTGCCGGAGGTCTACGACGTGTGGCCCACGCTGACTGCCGTGCGGTTGAGCGACCTTCCCGACCGGTTCGTCGTGAAATCCGACGGTGGGGCGGGTTCGGTCGCTGTGTTCCCTCTGGAGCGAGTCGAGCAGGACCGGTACCGGGTGGTCGGCACCGATCGCCAGATGACGCAGGACGAGCTCGTCGCGCGACTGCGCGCCCTGGGCCAGCGCGCCCGCGCACCCTTCTTCGCCGAGGAGCTGCTGCATGGCGTGGACGGCGGACCGATCCCGCCCGATGTCAAGTTCTACATGTTCTACGGCCAGGTCGGGCAGATTCTCGTCCGCACAGTCGGCGAGCATGGTCGTGCGTCCAGCATTCGGCTCAAGTTCATCGACGAGGCCGCGGTCGACTTCGGTGAGGTGGCGATCGGCAGACCGCACGACCCCTCCATCGCGGTGCCGGAGTCGCTGGCGGAGATGACCGCCGCCGCCAGGCACCTGTCCCGGGCAGTCGGACTGCCGTTCTGCCGCGTCGATCTCTACGAGACGTCGGTGGGTGTCGTCCTGGGTGAGATCACTCGCGCTCCGAGCGGTGGGAACGAGCGGTTCACCACCGCCCAGGACCAGCTGCTCGGGCGCCGCTGGGTCGAGGGTGCCGCACGGCTCACCGCGGATCTCACCGCGGGTCGTCCGATGGGTGTGATCTTCGGAGACGCGGCCGACCTGCGGCTCTACCCGCCGAGCACTGCCGACCGCTACCCCGGCAACTTCCCTCGCACCGTGCTGCCCTGCACCGCATGGTGCGAACACTGACGACTCTCGCCGTTAGCCGCGGGGATCGAGCCCTGGGATAGTGTCTGGCCATCTTCGACCACAGGAGCGCAATGCCTAGACGACGCCTCGTCATGATCGCCGTCGTCGTGCTCGCTCTCGCAGCCTCCGGCGTCCTGATGGTGCGTGGTGAGGGACTGACCGGTCCGGTCGTGCTCGTCGCGCTCGCTGGCGTCGTCCTGCTCCAGCTGGACACCCGCAAGCGGTTGGCCAGCCTCGGCACCGAGCAACGCCGAACAGCCTCGCTCCTCCAGGGGCTCCGCCGGGACCACTCGCAGGCACGCTCCGATCGTGCGCGGGCCGGCAAGGCCGAACGCACGATCGCCGACGTGCACAAGGTCACCACCAAGCTCGCGGAGTCGATCGCCAGCTCCGACGCGCGTCGGATCGCCATCGATGCCCGCATCGACGCGTCCCGGTCGCGGCAGGAGAGCTGGCTCCGCTCCTTGGTACGGAACTCCCAGACCCCGACGCAGGCGCAGGCACAGCTCCAGCTGCAGGCCTTGTTCGCCCCTGAGGCGCCGCTGCCGGTGGTCGCGGGCTGGGCGATGGAGCCGACCGCGCTGATGGAGCTGGTCGATGTCGTGCGTCGGCACCGGCCGCGGCTGGTCGTCGAGTGCGGCAGCGGGACATCGACGCTCTGGATCGCCTACGCCTTGCGTCGCAACGGGTTCGGTCGAGTCGTCGCGCTCGATCACCT
>JBMDXU010000203.1:0-2494 GCA_048594485.1 Pseudactinotalea sp.
GGGGGGGGGCGGCGACCTCCCCCCCCCCCCGCCGTTTCTCGTGTGTCCGAGGGGGGACTTGAACCCCCACGCCCGATAAAGGGCACTAGCACCTCAAGCTAGCGCGTCTGCCAATTCCGCCACCCGGACGAGTGGTGCTGCCGGCGGCCCGAGACATCCTCGGAGCCGCTGGACAACGCCCGAAAAGATATCACGCCGCGACGGTCCGCCAGGACGACGAAGGCCCGCCCGGCGGTGCGCCGGACGGGCCTTCGTCGTCACTGCCTCAGCAGACGCCGAGGATCTTGCAGAGGATCTTCGCCAGGATCTTGCCGAAGAGCCGCAGCAGGCGCTCCCACGGCGTCTCCGTCGGGTTGCCGTCGCCGTCGCGGTCGACGGTGAAGGCCGGCGACTCGTACGTCTCGACGTCATCCGGGTTGGCGCGGTCACCGAGGGCGTTCACGGCGCTCATCACGAGGATGTAGTCGCCGTCCGGGACCGTGCGGTCCCGGCTGCCCTGCGTGCGGGTGCCGTCCCAGGTGTACGGCACGAACACGTTCGGGCCACCACCGGTGCGGCCGACGTAGTCCTGGTCGAGGTAGGTGAACCACCTCGGGTGGACCGGGTCGCCCCGCGTACCGTCCGCGTTGGCCTTGTAGATGTCGATCCGCACGTTGTCCGCCGGTGCGTTGAGGTGCACCAGCAGCGTCGGCACGTCGCCATCGGCCATCGAGTAGACGTTCCCCGCCTCGGCGAGGTCCCAGCTGCCGTTCATCGTGCAGTCGACACCCACCAGCCGGTCGCACTCGGTCAGCGACGCCAGCGCCGGGAAGCCGTAGTCGCCCGGTGTGAGCATCGGCAGCGACTGGTAGTCGCCCGCGAAGCCCGCATAGGGGATCGAGATCTTCTCGTCGCCGTTGATCAGGTAGATGTAGCCGCCGTACTGAGTGAGGTCGAACGCCTCGCTCGGGCTGATCGACACCGTGAACGTGGCCTTGCGGCCCGGCTTCACGGTGATCGACTCCGGCGCCTGCACCGTCGAGGTGTCGTAGACGAAGCCCGGGACGTCGACCGACACCGGGAACTCGGCGTCGCCGTCGGCCGGGTTCTCGCTCGTCGAGACCGCGTCCTCGTAGCTGATCTGGTACGTCACCGGCGCCGTGCCGTTGTTGCGCACCGTGATCTTCCGCGAGACCGGACCGTGCTCGCTCTCACCCAGCGAGAGCTTGCTCGGCGAGACCCGGGTCGTCGCCAAGATGGCGTCGTCGATGTCGAGCATGCCGGCGCCCTGGTGGTTGACCGGCTCCAGGAGCCCCAGGTCGGGGTTGAGCGCCAGCAGCGCCGGGTCGGCCGCGTTCATGAACGCGTCACGCACCTGTGCCGGCTTCGCGTCCGGGTGGGCCTGCAGGTACAGCGCCGCCGCACCCGCGACGTGCGGGGAGGCCATCGACGTACCCGAGTTCGAGCCGTAGCCGTCCTGCTCCAGCGGGAGCGTGGACCAGATCGACCCGCCGGGAGCACCGATGTCCGGCTTCAGCGACAGGTCGGCCGCGAGGCCGTAGGAGCTGAAGTCGGAGATCAGACCGCCGGTGGGGTTCGGCAGCTGCAGCGTCTCGTCGGTCCAGGTGAGGGTCGCGCCGTCGGCGGTGTCCTCGTACGCGGCCAGACCCTCGTCGAGCCCGATGAAGATCACCGGGATGGTGATCTCCACGTCGCCCTCGACCGTCGGGTTCAGCAGCCCCGGGACGTTGTTGTAGATGACGACGGCGGCCGCACCGGCCTCCTGAGCCGCCAGCGCCTTCTCGTAGAACGAGCAGGTGCCACGGGACAGCAGGGCCGCCGCGCCGGTGACGTCACCGGTGATGTCGGACGCGAGGCAGGCGAGCGAGGCAGGCGTGCCCGGCTCACCGGTCGCGACCAGTGGCAGCGTGCCGTCGGTCGGTGGCTCGGGCGCACCGGTCGCGGCGGCGTAGCCGTACTGCGAGCCGTCGACGTCGATCGCCGGCGACGTCACGGTGGTGTTGTCGAACGACGCGACACCGATGACGTTCTTGCCCACGCCGGGTGCACCCGCCGCGTAGAGACCGAGGTCGCCGGAGTTGCCGATCGAGGCCACCATCACGACACCGGCGTCGACGAGGTTGTCGGCACCGACCGCCGTCGGGTACTGCGGCCACGACGAGAACGCCGAGCCGATCGACTGGTTGACGACGTCCATGCCGTCCGCCAGCGCCCGTTCCATCGCCGCGAGCATCACGTCGGTGGTCGTGGAGCCGTCGCAGCCGAAGACGCGGTAGGCGCCGATCTCGGCGTCGGGAGCGACACCGCGCACCCCGCCGGTGGCCGGGTCCCCGCTCGCGCCGACGATGCCGGCCACGTGCGTGCCGTGGCCCTCGCAGTCGTCCGGGTCGCTGTCGGGCGCCAGCACCGGGTTGTACGTGGCCGAGCTGTCGTCGGCGTTGAAGTCGTCGCCCACGAAGTCGTAGCCGGCGACCACACGGTCGTTCGGGAAGTT
>JBMDXU010000204.1:0-15943 GCA_048594485.1 Pseudactinotalea sp.
ACGTGCCGTGACGCGTGGTCCGCCCGACGTTCTCGATGTCGTTGGTGCGGATGCACTTCTGGACGCTGACGGCGCGCGGCCAGGGTGCGGGCTCGGTCCCGACGATGTACGGGATGAACGGCACCATGCCGGCGATCGTGACCTGGATCGACGGGTCGGGCGAGACCAGCGGGACGCTGGGCACGATCGTGTGGCCGCGGTCGGCGAAGTAGGTCAGCCAGCGCTGACGGATCTCTGCGGTGCGCATGGTCGGAGAGTGGTCGTTCCTAGAAGTAGTCGGTGCCGTCGTCGGGAAGGACGTCGGCGTCGTCGAGGCTGGGGAGGCTGTGCCGGCCCGCCCGGGTGCGGCGAGCGGCGGCGAGGGTCTCCTCGTCGGGGAGCAGCTCGGCTCGCAGCCGCTCCTCGTGCTCGGCCACCGAGCGCCAGAACTCCCGCCCGCGTTCGGTCCGGGACAGCTGCTGCACGACGACCACGACCACGACGACGACACCCGCCCCGATCAGCAGTCGTCTCACGACGAACCGGCCTTGCGCTCGCCGCGGACGAGTCCGCGGACCGCGGCGGAGAACGCCGCGACCTTGATCAGGGGTGCGCCCACCGTCGCCGCGACGAGCGACGTCAGGGCCGAGATGTTCTGCGAGGTCTCGGCGGCCGCGGTCGTGACGGTGTCGACCCGGGCGAGCGAGACGTTCGCCGTCGACACGGTCGTGGCGGCCTCGTCGATGACGGGCAACGTGTGCTCGGTGACGTCCTTCAGCGACTCGCGTGCGGAGTCGAGCACCCGCCCCAGCTTGACGAGCGGCACGGCCAGCACCGCGACCAGCAGCAGGAACGCGATCGCCGCGATCATGCCGGCGATGTCACCGATGTTCATCGAATCTCCTCGGATACACGTGCGCCGCCGGTCGGTCCGGCCGAAGCCGAGCCTACCGACGGCGCAGAGTGCGGGTGATACCAGGTCGATCGCTGAGTGCTCGACGAGGTACGAGTCGAGAGCTCAGCGTCGACGACGCGGCCGGAGGCCGCCATCGATCTGACGATCGCTGAGTGCTCGACGAGGTACGAGTCGAGAGCTCAGCGTCGACAACGCGGCCGGAGGCCGCCATCGATCTGACGATCGCTGCGTACTCGACGAGGTACGAGTCGAGAGCTCAGCGAGAGTAGTGCTCGACGACGAGCTGGACCTCGCAGGTGACGGGGACCTCGGCGCGCTTCGGGCGCCGCACGAGCTGGAAGCGGAGCTTCTCGAGGTCGACGTCGAGGTACTCCGGCAGGGTCGGGAGCACGTCGCGGTGCGCACCGGCCGCGGCCACCTGGAACGGCACCGTGGTCTGGCTGCGCGGCTTGACCTGGACGACCTGGCCCGGCTTCACGCGGTAGGAGGGGCGGTCGACGATCTTGCCGTCCACGAGGATGTGGCGGTGGCTCACGTGCTGACGGGCCTGGGCGATCGTGCGGCCGAAGCCGGCGCGGAGCACGAGGGCGTCGAGGCGCATCTCGAGCAGCTCGACCAGCGACTCACCGGTCAGGTGCGGCTCACGACGGGCCTCGTCGAAGGCGCGGCGCAGCTGGACCTCGCGGAGCCCGTACTGGGCGCGCAGACGCTGCTTCTCCTTGAGACGGACGGCGTAGTCGGACTCGTTGCGACGACGCGCACGGCCGTGCTCGCCCGGCGGGTAGGGGCGCTTCTCGAAGTACTTGACGGCCTTCGGCGTGAGCGCCAGGCCGAGCGAGCGGGACAGACGCACCTGGCGGCGCGTGCGGTTCTTGCTTGCGGGCATGCGGGTGGATCTCTTCCTGTCGTGGAACTGCTACGTCACACCCCGGGTCCGGATCGTCCGGGCAGGGCGTGGGGTCGACTCCACGGGCATGACACCCGATCGGCTAAGACCCCAGGGGCGCCCGGTGCAGGACCGGGCGCACAAACCTCGACAGCCTAGCGCAGCTCACCGGCGCTTGCCGACGCTCCCACGGGCCTTGCCGCCGGAGCTGCGGCGGCTGCCGCTGCTCGACCTGCGACGGCTGCCACCGCGGCTGCCGCTCGAGCCGAATCGCTTGCTCGAGCCGCCGGACGACCGTGACGACCCCGACCCCCACGAGGAGCTGGTCGAGCTTCCCCACCGGCGTCGGCGGTACCCGCTCCGGTAGCCGTCGCCTCCGTCATAGCTTCCGCCTCCGTCGGTGAACAACCTCGACAGCAGCAGCACGAGCATGATCACGACGAACGCGATGATGATGACTGAGGTATCCATGCCCCCACCGTGCCACGGGCGACGCGTGCGCGGTGAGGACTCGCGGGGCACCCCTGCCCATGAGTCAGCCGTCCGCCCGGTCGAGGATCTCCCGAATCTTGGCGAGCCTGTCGGCGATGCCGCGCTCGTATCCGCGCTCGCTCGGCTCGTAGTAGCGGGCGCCGTCGAGGTCCTCGGGCAGGTACCGCTGAGCGGCGACGGCGTGAGGCGCGTCGTGGGCGTACGCGTAGGCGACGCCGTGGCCCAGGCGCTCGGCTCCGGCGTAGTGGGCGTCACGCAGATGGGCGGGGACGACGCCGATCCTGCCGGCCTCGACATCCGCGATCGCCTTGTTGATGCCGAGGTAGGACCGGTTGGACTTCGGCGCGGTCGCCACGTGCACCACCGCCTCCGCCAGCACGATCCGTCCCTCGGGCATCCCGATCAGGGCGACGGCCTGCGCCGCCGCGACCGCGGTCTGCAACGCGGTCGGGTCGGCCATCCCGACGTCCTCGGCGGCGGCGATGACGATCCGGCGCGCGATGAACCGAGGATCCTCACCCGCAACGAGCATGCGCGCCAGGTAGTGCAGCGACGCATCGACGTCGCTCCCCCGCATCGACTTGATGAAGGCGCTGATGACGTCGTAGTGCTGGTCGCCGGCACGGTCGTAGCGGACCGCGGCGACGTCGATCGCCCGGGAGACCGCCTCGGTCGTGATGGTGGGCTCCCCCACCTCGAGCGTCGTGCCGGCGGCCGCCTCGAGGATGGTGAGGGTCTTCCGCGCGTCACCACCGGCGAGCCGCAGCAGCTGCTCGGTCGCGTCGTCCTCGATCCCGACGCGACCGGCGAGCCCACGCTCGTCGGTGAGGGCACGCTCGACCAACGAGGCGAGATCCGCCGTCGTCAGCGCACGCAGGGTGAGCATGATCGAGCGCGACAGCAACGGTGAGATCACCGAGAAGCTGGGGTTCTCCGTCGTCGCCGCCATGAGCGTGACCCAGCGGTTCTCGACGGCGGGCAGCAGCGCGTCCTGCTGCGTCTTGGAGAACCGGTGCACCTCGTCGATGAACAGGACCGTCTCGCCGCCGCCGAGCGAGAGCCGGCGACGCGCGTCCTCGATCACCGCCCGCACGTCCTTGACACCGGCGGTCACGGCCGACAGCTCGGTGAACCGGCGTCCGGAGGCGTGGGCGACGAGGTAGGCGAGCGTGGTCTTGCCGGTGCCGGGCGGGCCCCACAGGATTACCGACGACGGCGGCAGGCCGCCCTGCTCCGGTGGCGCGATCAGGCGTCGGAGCGGTGAGCCGGGCTCGAGGAGGTGACCCTGCCCGACCACCTCGTCGGCGTTGGCCGGGCGCATCCGCACCGCCAGCGGCGCACCGGGGTCGACCTGCGGGACCCCGGCGTCGTCGGTCGCCGCAGCCTCGAACAGATCCACCCACCCAGCCTAGGCCGCGCCGCCGACAGCGACAGCGACACCTGCCGGTTCGGCGCACCTGGTACGCCGAACCGGCCAGCGCCGTCGCGCGATCAGGCCGCGGGCGTCGACGTGCTGAGCTGCAGCCTGTTGCCGAAGGGGTCGGTCGCCGCGGCCCACCACCCGTACTCCGGGCTGATCTCGGTGCGGCCGAGCAGGACGCTGCCGCCTGCTGCCTCGATTCTCGCGAGATCGGCCTCGAGGTCGTCGCTGTCGAACGTGGGCCGGAAGAACCCGTCCGTCGGCGGTGCATCGGCGACCTGCTCGATCGCCGCGATGGGTGCCCCGTCGGGCGTGGCGAGCATGACGTCGTCGCCGAACGGGCTCGCGACCAGCCCCATCACCTCGGTGTAGAACGCGATCGCGCGGTGTCGATCGGTGACACGGATCTCCCAGAAACCGACGGTCGGACTCATGGTTGTCCCTCCTTCACCCGGCCCGGGCGGCCGTCGTCAGGATGACGCGCGAGGCGTCGGCGAATCGACAGCAGCGCCGCTCCCGCCGTCGCCGCCGAGGTCGACCACGGTGCTGCTGTCGTCGTCGCCGTCCCGACCGGCAATCGCCTTGAGGGTGCTGACGACGGCGCCCAGCACCCCGTCGCCGCCCCAGAGGTGGGCGCTGGATCCCCGGACCCGGAGCACGACGTTCTCGGGGTCCTCGGGCCCGCCCTCCATGAAGGCCTTCGCGCCGGTGCTCCACCGGTCGGCCACCAACGCGTTGTCCGTCACGATCTCCGCGCTGCCCGCGACCGAGAGCCAGGCCGAGGCGGAGGTGTAGGAGAGGTTCACCTGCGGGTTCGCGCGGACGTCGTCGGCGACCGAGCTGTCGACGCGGATGAGGAAGAGCGCGTCGCCGTCCTCGGCGGTCTGCGTCGAGAGCGGGCGGCTGACGAGCCTGCCCGGGCTCTCGTGGTCGTGCGTCGTGACCATCGCGACGTCGATGTCGGACATGACGTCGCGAACCTTCGCCACCGCCTCGGGGTCGTGGGTCGTCGTCGGGGTCTGGTGCTCGGCCATCGTGGTGCCTCTCGTCCCGGGCCGGGCGTGGTTGCCCGACGCCCCACCGTCGCACGACGACGGCGATCGTGCGACCGTTCCGGGAGGGCGGACCGTATCGGGCCGACCGGATCAGGACGGCGGGTCGTCCGGCGGGTCGTCATCGCGCTCGGCCCACTCCAGCAGCGGCGCGATGTCGAACGGGTGGTCGTCGATGTCGGCGTGGAGGTCGCCGAGCTCGGCGAACCTGCCCGGCACGGTCGCGATGGTCAGGTCGCGAGGGTCGGCGTCGTCGATCTCGTCCCACCGGATCGGCGTCGAGACCCGCGCATCGGGGACGCCGCGGACGGAGTACGCGGAGGCGATCGTGTGGTCGCGCGCGTTCTGGTTGTAGTCCACGAACACGAGCGCCG
This sequence comes from Pseudactinotalea sp., assembly GCA_048594485.1. Taxonomy (GTDB): domain Bacteria; phylum Actinomycetota; class Actinomycetes; order Actinomycetales; family Beutenbergiaceae; genus Pseudactinotalea. Next base: position 5,120 of record JBMDXU010000204.1, read on the forward strand.
GGTCGCGGTTCTTGCGCCACCACGTGGTGGTGACGTCGTCGGCGGCGCGCCGCTCGACCTCGCGGGCGAACGCCAGCGCGGCGCTGCGCACCTCGGCGAACCCGTGGTCCGGCACGATCCGCACGTAGATGTGCAGGCCCGACCCGCCGGAGGTCTTCGGGTAGCCGACGGCGCCCAGCTCGTCCAGCACCTCGTGCGCGACGTGCGCGACCCTGCGGACACGGTCGTAGTCGCACGCGTCGCCGGGATCCAGGTCGATGCGCCACTCGTCGGGCTTCTCGACGTCGGCGCGGCGGCTGTTCCACGGATGGAACTCGACGGTCGACATCTGCACGGCCCAGATCACGTGGGCCAGCTCGGTGACGCACAGCTCGTCGGCCGTGCGGGAGTAGCGGGGGAAGAACACACGCACGGTCTCGAGCCACGGCGGGGCGCCGGCCGGGACCCGCTTCTGGTGCACCTTGTCCCCCGCCAGCCCCTCCGGGAACCGGTGCAGCATGCACGGGCGCTCGCGGAGCGCGTTGACGATGCCGTCGCCGACGGCGAGGTAGTAGCGCGCGAGGTCCAGCTTGGTCGCACCGGTCTCCGGGAAGTACACCCGGTCCGGGGAGCTCAGCCTCACCGTGTGCGGGCCGACCTCGAGCTCGACCGGTGGAGTCTTGGCTGCGGCCACCCGGCCAGACTAGTCCGCGACGGTCCGCGGCCGAGGGCCGACCTGCGAGACTGACGCCGTGTTCAGCCGCCTGGGGACGACCGCTGCGCGCCGTCCGTTGATCATCGTGCTCACGTGGCTGGTGCTCGCCGCCGCGTGGTTCGCTCTCGCCGTCGTCGGGGTCACCGGGCAAGGGCTCTTCGACCGTCTGCACTCGGGTGAGCCGGTCGTGCCCGGGTCCGAGAGCCTGATCGGGCGGGAGATCGTCGACGACGAGGCCACCACGGGCGAGACGATGACGCTCCTCGTCAGCGGGCTCGACCTCGACGACCCCGAGACCGTGGCGGACGCCCAGCGCGCCCTCAACGCGCTGCGTCCCAACGTGCTGGGCATCGAGGGCGTCGAGTCGGTGCGCGACCCGTTCCAGCTCCCCGACGGCCTGGCGGACCCGCAGGCCGCGCCGCTGGTCTCCACCGCCGGCGACGGCTTCGTCGTCAGCGTGACACTCGAGGCGGACCTCGACCCGGACGTCCAGAGCGACGCGCACGACGCCGTCGTCGACGAGCTGGACGGGTTGCCGGAGGACATCGGGGCCAACGCGTCCGGGGTGGTGTCGAGCAACGATCTGATCACCGAGTCGATCGTCGGGCAGCTCGAGTCGGACCTGCAGCGGGGCGAGCTGGTCGCGCTGCCGATCTCGCTGCTGATCATGGTCATCGTGTTCGGCGGTTTCCTCGCCGCCGGTGTCCCGATCGTCGGGGCGATCGCCTCGATCGCGGGCGGGCTGGGTGCGCTCTACGGGTTCTCGTACCTCATCGAGCTGGAGTCCTCCGTCGTCAACGTCGTCACGGTGATGGCGCTCGGGCTCTCGATCGACTACGGGCTTCTGATCGTCTCCCGGTACCGCGAGGAGCTGCGCCGGGGCGTCGACGACGAGGTCGCGCACCCCACCCGCCGCGGCAGCCGACGGGCACGGCGCGGCCACGACCCCGTCGTGACGGCGGCGCTGGAGCGCACGATGGCGACGGCGGGGCGCACGGTGGCGTTCTCGGGTCTCACGGTCGCGATCTGCATCGGCGGGCTGCTGGTGATGCGCGCCGACATCCTGCGGGCGGTGGGCGCGGCCGGCGTCTCGGTGGTGCTGATCGCCGTCCTCACGGCGCTGAGCCTCGTGCCGGCCCTGCTCGGCCTCATGGGACGCCGGCTCGTCAGGCGTCCGCTGCTCTCGCGTGTGCCCGGCCTCCGGGCGCTGATCGCCCGGCTCGGCGACGTGCCGCCGTCGACGGGGGTGTTCTCGCGGATCGCGGCCCTCACGCAGCGGCGGCCGTGGATCGTCGTGGTGGCGTCCGGTGCGCTGCTGGTGCTGCTCGCGTCCCCGTTGCTCGGGGTGCAGCTGCGCAACTCCGCGGCCGAGATCATCCCCGAGGGCTCCGACCAGCGCACCTTCCTGACGACGATCGAGGACGACTACCCCATGCTGGCGGCGGCGCCGCTCCGGGTGGTCGTCGAGGCGGACGGCGCGGCGGCGCTGGCCGAGCAGGTCGTCGAGCTCGACCACGTCACCGGCGTCGACGCCCCCACACCTGTCGGAGAGGACTACGCGCTGCTCGGTGTGCGTCTCGACGACACCGACGCGGGCGGCGAGATCGCCACGGACGCCGTCCGCGCCGTCCGCGACCTGCGTGAGAACGACACCGCACTCCCCGAGTACTGGGTCACCGGGCAAGCCGCGTCGCAGCTGGACTTCGTGGACTCGATGGCGGAAGGGGCGCCGTACGCGGGCGGTCTCATCGTCGCGGCGATCTTCGTGCTGCTGTTCTTCATGACCGGCTCGCTCCTGGTGCCGCTCAAGGCTCTCGTCGTCAACACGCTGTCGCTCGCCGCCGGTCTCGGCGTCACCGCGTGGGTGTTCGCCGAGGGGCATCTGGAGGGGTTGCTCAACTTCACCTCGCCGGGCGGGCTGGAGTCGTACGTGGTCGCGATGGCCGCGGCTTTCGGGTTCGGCCTCGCGATGGACTACGAGGTGTTCCTGCTCGCCAGGATCAAGGAGCGCTACGACGCCGGCGAGGACAACGACACCTCGGTCCGCAACGGCCTGCAGCGCACGGGTCGCATCATCACCTCGGCCGCGCTCGTCATGATCGTGGTCTTCGGGGGCTTCATGACCGGCGAGCTCCTCATCATCAAGGAGGTCGGCTTCGCCCTCGCCGTCATCGTCCTCATCGACGCCACCCTCGTCCGCATCCTGCTGGTCCCCGCCACCATGACGATGCTCGGCGACGCCAACTGGTGGGCCCCCGGCCCCCTCCGCCGCCTCCACGCCCGCGCCCCCCTCACCCACTGAATTCGTTGACGAATCGCCCTCAACCCCGATTTCGTTGACGAATTGGCGCCGTCGCACCTGACGCGCCCCGCCTGGCGGTGAGGAGCCGCCGGACGGCCGCCAGGTCCCCGCTGTTCCAGGCCTGGGCGAGCTCGCGACGTCGGTCGTGATCGACGTCGTCGAGGAGGGCGCGGATCGTGTCCCGCAGCAGTCGTCGATCCCCGTGGAGGTGCGCCCAGCGAATGTGCATCACCTCGTACCCGAGGTGGCGGATGACGACGTCCCGCGCGGCATCACGAGGTGCGTGGGACGGCTGGTGGGCGAGGGCGCCGTCGTACTCCAGGACGAGGCGCCCGACATGGAAGACGACGTCGCCGCGGGCTCGCACCGTTCCGCCCAAGAGCAGCACGCCGTTGCCACGCCAGCCGGTGAAGCCGAACTCGGTGAGGAAGTCCTGCAGGTGCAGCTCGGGGATGCTGACAGCGCACCGCCGCAACGCGCCCGCCATCTGACGCAGCCGCACGACGCCGTACATGTGGCGCCGGTCGCGGAGCTGTGCCTCGACGTCCTCGCGCCTCAGCTCGTCCCGCGTGTACATCCAGGCGAGAGCGCCCCACGCGTCGTCGTTGGGCAGGCGGCCGAGGCAGTCGGCGATGGTCGTGAGGCGATCGGTCAGCGCAAGCGCCCCACGGCGCTCGATCTCGGTCGGCCTCACCGACCAGAAGTGCGGCACGATGCCGGCGATCGGACGCCGCAGGCTCGGCACGAGGACATGCACCACGCCGTCGTCGGAGATCGGGAGCCCGTGCATCGCCGCGGCGGTCCTGAAGCAGATGATCGCGTCGGGCCACGTGAGTCGAGCCGCGGTCGCTCGCTGCACGACGGTGAGACGCCCGCCGGCGACGGCGAACCCCTTCCCGCAGACACGTCTGATGCAACCCTGGTCGATCCACGCCCGGCTCGTGCGCCGTGAATGCCCCCTCGCCTCGAGCATGGGCAACGTGAAGACGCCGTGGGTCGAGGCGAAAACTCGGTCGAGGCTGGCGAAGTCCATGCCTCAGGACGCCACACATCGACGACCTCGCGCACCGTCGACGACAACACCTGTGGATAACTCGCGCACTGCACGACCGCTGTCGACCTGTCCCCCACCGCCGATTCGTCAACGAAAGCGGAGGTGGGGGCAGTTCGTCAACGAAATCAGGGGGTGGGCTTGGCGTCGACCCCGGCTTCCTTGCGCTGCTGGGCGGTGATCGGGGCCGGGGCCTGGGTGAGGGGGTCGAAGCCCCCGCCCGACTTCGGGAAGGCGATGACGTCGCGGATCGACGGGCTGCCGGTGAGCAGCGCGACGATGCGGTCCCAGCCGAACGCGATGCCGCCGTGCGGCGGGGCGCCGAACTGGAAGGCGTCGAGCAGGAAGCCGAACTTCTCCTGCGCCTCCTCCTCGCCGATCCCCATCACCGCGAACACACGCTCCTGCACGTCGCGGCGGTGGATACGGATCGAGCCGCCACCGATCTCGTTGCCGTTGCAGACGATGTCGTAGGCGTAGGCGAGCGCGTTGCCGGGGTCCTCCTCGAACCGGTCGATCCAGTCGGGGTTGGGCGAGGTGAAGGCGTGGTGGACGGCGGTCCAGGCGCCACCGCCGACGGCGACGTCGTCGTCCTCGCCGACCGGCTTGAACAGCGGCGCGTCCACGACCCACACGAACGACCACGCGCTCTCGTCGATCAGCCCGCCGCGACGCCCGATCTCGAGCCGGACCGCTCCGAGCAGCGCCCGCGAGGCGGACGCCGGACCGGCGGCGAAGAAGATGCAGTCGCCCGGCTGCGCGCCCGCGGCCTCGACGAGTCCGGCGCGCACGGCGTCCGACAGGTCCTTGGCGACCGGGCCACCGAGCTCGCCGTCCTCGCCGACCAGCACGTAGGCGAGCCCCTTGGCGCCGCGCTGCTTGGCGAAGTCCTGCCAGCCGTCGAGGGTGCGGCGCGGCTGATCGGCGCCGCCCGGCATCACGACAGCACCGACGTAGGGCGCCTGGAACACACGGAACGGGGTGTCGCTGAAGAAGTCGGTGAGGTCGACGAGCTCGACCCCGAAGCGCAGGTCGGGCTTGTCGGTGCCGTACTTCGTCATCGCCTCGCCGTAGGTCATGCGGGCGATCGGTCGCGGGATCTCGACGTCGATCAGCCCCCACAGGGCGACGAGCACCTCCTCCGCGACGGCGATGACGTCGTCCTGCTCGACGAAGCTCATCTCGACGTCGAGCTGGGTGAACTCGGGCTGCCGGTCGGCCCGGAAGTCCTCGTCGCGGTAGCAGCGGGCGATCTGGTAGTACCGCTCCAGCCCGCCGACCATGAGGAGCTGCTTGAAGAGCTGCGGGCTCTGCGGCAACGCGTACCAGGACCCGGGCGAGAGGCGAGCGGGAACCACGAAGTCGCGGGCCCCCTCGGGCGTCGAGCGTGTGAGCGTCGGCGTCTCGACCTCGACGAAGTCGTGCGAGTCGAGCACGGCGCGGGCAGCCTGGTTGACCTTGGCGCGCAGCCGGATCGCGTGCGCCTGGCTCGGCCGGCGCAGGTCGAGGTAGCGGTACTTCAGGCGCGCCTCCTCGCCCGGTGCGGCCTCCTCGGACGCGGTGCCCGTCGACACCTGGAACGGCAGCGCCGCGGCGCTGTTGAGCACGACGACGTCCTCGGCGATGAGCTCGACCTCACCGGTGGCCAGGGCGGGGTTCTCGTTACCCTCGGGACGCCTGCTCACGGCACCGGTGACCTGCAGCACGAACTCCGAGCGCAGCGGGTGCGCCACGGCCTCGTCGCGGATGACGACCTGGGCGATGCCCGAGGCGTCCCGCAGGTCCACGAACGCCACACCACCGTGATCGCGGCGCCGGTCCACCCACCCGGTGAGGGTCACGGTGGAGCCGATGTCGCTGGCGCGGAGGTCGCCGGCGTGGTGGGTGCGGAGCACAGCAGTCCTTTGATCGGAAGGGGGCCGACGGTCGCACCGGCCCGAGAGTCCCCAGAATCTTAGACGCGCGTCCGAGGCCTCTCCGCACCCTTTCCTCGTGCCGTCGCCACCGCGGTGGCGAAGGTTCCGACGACGTCCCGACGGCGGTCGAGCTCGTGCAGGACGACGGTCGTGGCCGTCTGGGCGACGGCGGCGCGCAGGGCCGCGCGGGTGCGTCGGGCACGGCGTGCCGCCCCTGCGCGGGCGGCGAGCGCCGAGAGCAGGGCGACGACGATGCCGAGCACGGCACCCCCGACGAGCAGCACCGTCGCCCACGGGATCGCCGGCAGGGCGGGCAGCGGCGGGTCGGCAGGGACCGGCCCCACCTGGGGCACCCAGGTGACCGGGATGCGCAGGTAGCCGAGCAGCGCGTAGCCGCCGAGCCAGAGCACTCCCGCGACGAAGAGGGCGAACACGAGCCACTGCCACGCCCCGACGAGGCCGAACCAGCGGGGGTTCGTCCGCCCGTCGAGCGGGGTCCTCACGACGGCCTGGTCGAGCTGGTCGGGCAGCTCGTCGGCGCGGGCGACGGCGCCGCTGCGCAGGTAGGAGCGCCACGGCTCCCCCGACCCGGCCGCCGCGGCGTCGCCGAGCGTGCGCAGCGCGGTGTGGACCTGGGCGCGCTGCACCGGCGACGCCTCGGGCAGCGAGGACGCGACGACGACCTCGCCACCGGACGACGGCGCCGCGACGTTCAGGTGCAGCCGTCGCAAGGGGTCGGGCCGGAACCGGCCGAGCCACCGCACCAGCGGCCAGCCGGTGCTGGCGCGGGCGCGCTGCCGGAACGAGACACGCACGGCCTCGGCGACACGCTCGACACCGGCCGCGGCCGACAGCGCGTCCAGCAGCCTCCGGCTCGCCGCCGCCGGGAGCTCGGCCGCGGGATCGGCGTGGTACGCCTCGTCGAGCGCGTCCGCCGCGGTCTCGACGTCAGCGGCGAGACGCGCGTCGCCGGCGCGCCGCTCCTCGACGAACCGTGCGATCACCTCGCGCACCTGCGCCACGCCGTCGCCCGTCCGGGCGGATGCCGCGACGACCGTGACGCCACCCAGACCGTCCTCGACGAGGCGGCGACGCAGGTCGTCCATGACGGCCGGCCGGTCGGCCTCGGCGAGCCGGTCGATCTGGTTGAGCACGACGACGGTGACATCGGCGTGCCGGCTCATCGGACGGAGGAAGTCGGCGTGCACGACGGCGTCGGCGTACTTCTGCGGGTCGAGGACCCAGACGAGCACGTCGACGGTCTTGGCCAGGCGTTCGGCACGCCGACGATGGTCGACGTCGACCGAGTCGATGTCCGGCAGGTCGAGGAGCACGAGACCCGACAGGGCGGCGTCGGGCCCGCTCGCGGCGATCTCGTGACGCCGGTCCACCTCGAGCCACTCCAGCAGGGGCACCGCGGCGTCCGCGTCGGGTCCGTCCGGCCCGGTCCAGACGAGCGCGAGCGGGTAGGCGGTGGTGGGCCGCCGTGCCCCCGCCGTCGCCGCCTCGAACCCGGCGATCGCGTTCAGCAGCGACGACTTCCCGCTGCCGGTGGCTCCGGCGAGGGCCACCACGGTGTGCTCGCTCGAGAGCTCCCGACGGCGACCGGCCCGCGTCAGCACGTCCCGCGCTGCCTCCCGTGCCTGCGGTGCGCCGAGCTCGATCTCGGGCACGGCGTCCAGCGCCTCGACGGCGGCACGCAGCCCGGCGAGCCGGGCACCGAGATCGGTGGCCCCGCGGCGCCTCACGCGTCCGCCTCGCCGGTTGGGCGGACCCCGCCGAGCACCCGGTCGGCCGCCGCGCGCAGCTCGCCGGCCGCTGGGCCGTCGGCGGCCAGCAACGCGTCGAACCGTGCCCGCTCGGACAGGAGCAGCCGCTCGACGCGCGCGAGGAGGTCCTCCCGCGCCGTCCGAGCAAGCCGGCGGACGCCGTCCTCCCCGAAGATGGCCTCGAGGACGCGTTGAGCCAGGACCGCGGTGCCACCCGCGATGGCGATCTCCGCCCCCATCAGCCCACCGGTCGCCGAGAACGCCAGGATCATCAGCACCACACCGACGCCGTTGACGCCGAACGCCAACGCGCGTGCGCTCGTGCGCTTGCCCTGCCCCTCGGTACGGACGAGGTCGAGGATGAAGGTCTGCCAGTCGCGGATCGTCGTCGCCGCCCGCTCGGAGAACCCGTCGGTCGCGCGGCCCCAGTCGCGCCCGGCGAGCAGCGCACGGCCCGCCGGGTCGGCCCGCAGTGCCGCCTGCGCGCGCTCCGCCGCGGCGTCCGCCTCAGCCACGAGGACCGCGTGCAGGCCCTCGCCGATCGCCTGCTGGACGCTCTCCTCGGGCTGCGGGTTGCCGGTGACGAAGGCGGTGAGCTTGTCGCGCAGCCGACTGACGCGGGACTCGAGCTTGCGGAACAGCTCACCCGTCCCGACGAACTCCTGCCACCGGGCGAGCACCTCGCCCCGCAACAACGAGCCGTCACCCAACGCGTCGGCGACCCCGTCGCCGGCGTACGCACGGTCGAGGCGCGCCCGCAGGTCCGCGCGGACCGCCTCCTGCTCGTCGACGGCGTCGGCGACTGCGCGCGCCTGGTCTGCGACGTGACGTGTGGCGCCCGCCAGGGTTCGGCGCACCACGCCGGCGCGGGCCACGGCGTCGGTGGTCAGCCCGTCGAGCCAGCCCCGGAGCCCGTCGACGCTCGCGCGGGGCAGCATGCCGTCCGGACCGAGCTGCAGCTCCGGGAGCAGGAACAGCGGCGCCGTCGCCAGCCCCTCGCGGCCGAGCATCTGGTGCAGGTCGAACGCCACCTCGTCGAGGACGCCGCCGGGCACACGGTCGAGGACGATCGCCACCACGACGTCGCGCTCGGACGCGTCGCGCAGCAGCGCCCACGGTACCGCGTCGGCGTAGCGGTTCGCGGTGGTGACGAAGATCCACAGGTCGGCCGCGGCGAGCAGCTGCGCGGCCAGGTGACGGTTGCTGTCGACGACCGAGTCGACGTCGGGTGCGTCGATCAGCCCGAGCCCCTGGCGGACGCCGGCGTGCGGCACGAGTCGCAGCGACGTAGCCGGGGCGTCGTCGGTCGACTCGACGCGCGCGGGGCCCTGGACGCGCGACAGCCCCGGAAGGATGCGCTGATCGGCGAACCAGTGCTCGTCGTCGGGATGATGGATGAGGACCGGATCGCGTGTGGTGGGCCGCAGCGCGCCCGGGCGGGTGACCCGGTCACCGACCAAGGCGTTCACCAGCGTCGACTTCCCCGCCCCGGTCGAGCCGCCGACGACGGCGACGAGCGGCGCGTCCAGGCGCGCCCACCGGGGGACGATGTAGTCGTCGAGCTGGTTGAGGACCGCGTGCCGGAGCTCGCGCGCCGAGGGTGCCGCCGCCGTCTCGAGCGGCAGTCGCGCGCGGTCGACGGCGGAGCGCAGGGCGAGCAGCTCCGTCTCCATGCGCGCGATCATGCCAGTCGGGCGTCGTCCGGCTCCGTCGCCGCGCTCTCGAGCTCCCGCAGCAGCGCCGCGGTCGCCGGCACCGCCTCGGCTCCGACCCGGTGCAGGGCGCCGAACCGGCGGGTCCCGAAACCGGCCACCGTGACGACGGCCGGGTGGCGATACGCCGTCAGTGCCGACCTCGGAAGCATGGTGACACCCAGACCGGCAACCACCAGCTGCTGCACCACCACGTAGTCGTCGCTCGTGTGGCGCACGCGGGGCGCGAACCCGGCCTCGGCGCACCGGGCCAACGTGTGGGCACGGCACCGGGCGCAGCCCACGATCCAGTCCTCGTCGGCGGCCTCACACAGTCGATCCGGGCGGATCCCGCTCAGCCGGTGCCCGTCGGCCAGCACCATCAGCACCGGCTCCGCGCCGAGCGCGTGCCAGTGCAGGCCGGCGCCGACGGCGGGCGCGTCGTCGTAGCCGAACACGAGCGCGACGTCGACGTCGCCCGTGGCCAGCAGCTCGGTCGCCTCGGGCGGCTCCGCCTCGGTCAGCTCGACGTCGAGCTCGGGGTGCCGGGTCCGCAGCGCGGCGAGCGCGGACGGGACCATCGTGGCCGCAGCCGAGGGGTAGGCCGCCAGCCGCACCCTGCCGCGACGTCCGGCGGCGTGATCGGCCATCTCCTCCTGCGCCATGTGCAGCTCCGCGGCGACGCCGTCGGCCCGCGCGAGCAGGGCGCGCCCCGGCTCGGTGAGCTGGACACCCGCCGGCCCGCGGAGCAGCAGCGGGCACCCGACGGCGCGCTCGAGGGCGTTGAGGTGCTGGCTCACCGCCGGCTGGGTCCACCCCACCGCGCGCGCCGCGGCGCTGATCGACCCCGCCCGTGCCACCGAACGGAAGATGAGCAGTCGACGCGGGTCCACACCGTCGAGCATAAGCGCTGCTTATGGCGTCTCACACAAGGACACGGATTCCCTTGGATGCGACCGGTCGCGACCATGGACGCATGCGCACGATCGGACTCATCGGCGGGATGAGCTGGTACTCCACCGTCGAGTACTACCGCGTCATCAACACCAGCGTGCAGAGCCGGCTCGGTGGCCACGCCTCGGCGAAGATCGCGCTGCAGTCGCTCGACTTCGCCGAGATCCGCCGTCATCAGCTCGACGGCGACTGGGACGCCGCCGCCGCCCTCCTCGCGCAGGCGGCGCGACGGTGCGAGGTCTCGGGCGCCGACACCGTCCTGATCTGCACGAACCTCATGCACAAGGTGGCCGACCAGGTCCAGGCCGGGATCGGTGTCCCGCTGCTCCACATCGCCGATGCGATCGCCGCCCGTGCCCTCGCGCATGGCTGGCGGCGGGTGGGGCTGCTCGGTGCACGGTGGGTGATGGAGGAGGACTTCTATCGCGGCCGGCTCGAGCAGGCGGG
>JBMDXU010000205.1:0-29102 GCA_048594485.1 Pseudactinotalea sp.
TACAGCTCGGGCGCGTGCGGGTTGTGCGCCATCCGGACGGCGTTGCAGCCCATCTCCTTGAGGGTGAGCAGACGACGCAGCCAGACGTCGGCGGGCACCGCCGTCCCGACGCACCCGGCGTCCTCGTGGAGGCAGACGCCCTTGAGCACGTCGCGCTCGCCGTTGACCCAGAGCCCGGTGTCGGGGTCGAAGACGACCGTGCGGATGCCGACGACGTCGCTGCCTGCCGCAGCGACGTGGCTGTCGTCGTTGCCCGAACCGGTCCACGCGATCGAGGTGTCCAGTCGGTACAGGTGCGGCGTCGCGGGCGACCAGAGCTCGGGAGCCGGCACGTCGATGGCGGCGTCGACAGTCGTCGGACGACCCGCCTCGACCTCGATCGTCGACTCGACGACGTGGGTGCGGCCCGAGGTGAGCGAGACCAGCTCGTGCCTGACCCGCGCCGCGCCGTCGTGGTCGGCGACCACCTGCTGCTGCACGCGGACGCGGGCTGCCTCCCGGTCCGCGCGGACCGTCGTGAACGCCGTGCCGGCCTCCGTCAGCCTGACGGCGTCGTGGACCTGCAGCTCGACACGCCGAGTGATGCCTGCGCCGTTGAACCAGCGGGAGTCCGCGGAGTCGACGTGCTCGACGCGCACGGCGACGACGAGATCGTCGTCGGGGGCGTACGAGACGATCTCGGTGAGGTCGAGCACGAACCGCGCGTAGCCCGAGGGCCGCTGACCGAGGTGGTAGCCGTTGACCCACACACGGGCGTTCTTGTAGACGCCGTGGAAGACGAGTCGCACGTGCCGGCCCTCGAGAGGACCGAGCTCGGACAGCGGGACGTGCGCGCGGTACCAGCCGATGCCGCCCGGCAGGTACCCGGTGCCGCTGGAGCTCTCGCGCGTGAACGGCTGCTCGACGCTCCAGTCGTGCGGCACGACGACGCCCCGCCAGCTGCTGTCGTCGGCACCCTTGGCCCAGGCCTCACGCTCGTCGGCGAGCGTGAACAACCAGTCGTTGAGGTCACGTGAGTGCACGGACGGCTTCCTGTTCGGGGGTCGGCGCCGCGGGCGGCGAGGGGGCGTAGCGGTCGAAGATGCGTGTGAGCAGGGTCGCGGCGGTCACGGCGACGGCGGCGAAGCCGACGATCAGCCAGATGAGGCCGTAGCCGCTCATCTTGGGGTAGAAGACCGTGATGACGACCGGCAGCCCCAGCAGCGCGAGCAGGGTGATCGAGGCGACCGGGTGCTTCCAGGACAGGAGCAGCGAGTTCCGCAGGACGGTCCGGATCGGGTCGTCGAACGACGCGAGATAACCGAACGCGAACAGCCCGGTCATGACGAGCTGGATGGTCAGCACGATCCAGATCGCGAGGAGGACGAGCTGGGCGACGGGCGAGACCAGCGCGTTGACGACGAGGTACCAGGCCACGAGGACCAGGGCGAGCCCGGCGAGCGCGGCGAGCAGCCTGGTCCCGGGGCGGAGATGGGCACGGAACGACCGCAGGTACCGGCGGGCGACGTCGTCGTCGGCGCGACCGCGGACGATCGCCATCGAGACCGACTGCAACGCCGTCAGTGACGCTCCGAGCGTGACCAGCGGCAACGACGTCACCACGAACAGCAGGTTGAGGAGCATGAGGTCGCCGAACCGGCCGAGCACGCGCATCAGGGCCGAGTCGGCCGCGAACACCTGGTCGAGCACGCCTGCTCCTTCCTGATCGGTCCCGGGCTCTCACCCGTGGTGGCCAGGTGCGGGCCGGCATCGCAGCCGGCCCGCACCTGGGTCGGAGGATCTCAGCCCTGGTTCTGCGACCAGCCGTCGAGATCGGTCTGGATCGACGTCAGCGCGTCGTCGTAACCGGCGTCGCGCAGCTTGCCGCGCATCTCCTCGATCGCCGAGGCCGGGTCGTCGAACTTGCCGTACTGCAGCTGCGGGATGTACTCGGACAGCACCGCACCCATCGCCGCGAGCGTGGGGTCGATCATGTCCTTGTTCACCAGCAGCGTGGAGTACGGGTAGTCCTTCGCGTTGGCGTCGAGCGCGTCGAACATCTCCTGCTTGTTCGGCGGGTCGCTCACACGCGGGGGCTCGAACTCGTCCATCCGGCCGTACCAGAAGTTGGCGCCCAGCGAGTCGGTCGCCGGGTCGTAGCCCTCCGGGTAGGCCAGCTGACCCTCGTCGTTGATGACGTAGTCGGTGCCCTCGATGCCGAAGTTCAGCAGCTTGTAGCACTCCTCGTCGTTGCGCAGGAGGTCGTAGACCGCCAGCGCGCGCTCCGGGTTGGCCGAGTTCGCGCTGACCGCCATCGCGCCGTGCGTCTTGATGTCGCGGAAGTAGTTGTTGTTCTCCTTGCCCCAGTAGAAGAACTTCGGGTCCGCGTCGGGCTGTTCCGTCTTCATCCGGTCGAGCACACCGAGGAAGGTCTGCATGTGGTGCTGGTCCGCACCCGACAGGCCGGCGTAGAACTCCTCGCGGGTGTCTCCGTCGTAGTTGAGCGCGTCCTCGCGCCAGACGCCGATCTCGTTCCACTTCTTGGCCTCGTTGGCCGCCGCGAGCAGGTCGTCGCCCTCCATGTACCAGGAGGTCACCGTGTTGGGGTCCGACTCACGGGTGTGGAACGGGTAGTAGTTGCCAGCGCTGATCTGCTGGATGACCTGGTAGTCGGTGTGACCCTGCAGGTAGCCCACCAGAGCCGACTCGTTGGAGCCCGCGACGTCCCAGGGGTAGGCCTCGGGCTGGTTGTCCTTGACCCACTGGAAGTAGGTGCCGAAGTCCTCGAACTTGGTGATCTCGCCGTTGGGCAGGCCCGCCTCGGTGGCCCAGTCGCCGCGGTAGAAGAAGCCGTGGTTGGTCCACTGGGTGTAGTTGTCCTCCGGCATGAAATAGATCATGCCGTCGTCGAGCTTGCACAGATCCCAGTTGCCGTTGGCGTCGACCTGCGCCCAGGTCTTGGGTGCGTAGGAGGAGAGCATCGCCTCGTCCATCGGCAGGAACGCGCCCTTCTCGGCGTTCTCCCACGCGAACAGCCAGTCGGTCGCGGTGCCGATCAGGTCGACGTTGTCGTCACCCGAGAGCAGCTGCACGTTGTACTGCGTCTGCCAGTCGGCCCACTCGATGTAGTACAGCTCGAGCGAGGCGTTGACCTTCTCGGTCAGCTTGGCGTTGAGCTCGGTGAGCATCGCCTCGAGGCGACCGTTGGTGGGCTTGTCGCCCAGGACCAGCATCGTGACGGTGACCGCCTCGCTGGTGTCGAGCTCACCTCCACCACCGCCGCCGCCGGCGCCCCCGTTGCCGTCGTTGCCGCAGGCGGCCAGGGTGATGCCAGTGCCCACCCCGAAGACGGCGAGAGCGCCGCCCTTGAGGAGGGTCCTTCTCTTGATGCTTGACACGGTGACTCCTTCGTCGGTGATGCTCGTGAGACGGACGTCTCGGGTGGGGTTGGGAGGGGGTGGGTGCCTCGATCGAGGCGTGATCGGGGCCGGATCAGCCCTTCACGGCGCCAACGGTGATCCCGCTGACGAAGTACTTCTGCACGAACGGGTAGAGCATGAGGATCGGCCCGGTCGCGATGACGGCGCTCGCCATCTTGAGGGTGTTGCTCGGCAGGTTGGTGATCGTGACGTTGTCGCCGGCCACCGAGTTCCGCAGCGCGTTCGCGGTGTTGATGATGTTGTAGAGCTGGTACTGCAGCGGCTTGAACTCCACGGAGCTGCCCAGGTACAGCGAGGACAGGTACCACTCGTTCCAGTAGCCCAGCGCCAGGAACAGCCCGATGGTCGCGAGCGCCGGCTTCATCATCGGCAACGTCAGCTGCAGGAAGATCCGGAAGTCCCCGGCGCCGTCGACCTTCCCGGACTCGATGACCTCGTACGGCACCGTCCGCATGAAGTTCTTCATGAGGATGATCAGCCACGGGGTCATCAGCAGCTGGAGGAACACGGCGAAGTAGCTGCCGCGCAGACCGAGCGTGCTCCCGACCCAGAGGAACGTCGGCGCCAGACCGGCCGAGAACAGCGTCGTGAAGTACACGAAGAACGAGATCTGGTTGCGGAACCGGAAGTCCTTGCGGAACAGCGCGAAGCCGGTCATCGAGATGACGAACAGCCCGATGGCGGTCCCGAACGTCGTCATGAGGATGGTGACGACGTACGAGCCGACGATCTGCCGGGGCGACCGGAAGATGAACTCGTAGGCCGTGAAGGTGAAGCCGCGCGGGAACAGCGCGAACCCGTTCCGCAGGATCTCGGACTCGCTCGAGAACGAGGCCGAGACGATGAGGACGAACGGCAGCAGGCAGAACAGCGCGAACACGCTCACCACGAGGTAGGAGACGCCGCGCAGCACGTAGTCGCTCGCACCGAGCTTGATCGTGCGCGCCGTGGGCTGCTTCACCCGGCCCTTGGTGATGGCATCCGCCTGCTTCGGTGGGACCGGGGTCAGGGTGTCAGAAGAGGGCATAGTCCTTGTTCAACCTTCGCACGATCCAGTTGACGGTCATCACGAG
This sequence comes from Pseudactinotalea sp., assembly GCA_048594485.1. Taxonomy (GTDB): domain Bacteria; phylum Actinomycetota; class Actinomycetes; order Actinomycetales; family Beutenbergiaceae; genus Pseudactinotalea. The sequence goes on from JBMDXU010000205.1 coordinate 4,493, forward strand.
CGTGAAGCCGAAGATGGACTGGTACAGACCCACCGCCGTCGACGTCGTGAAGTTGTTCTGCGTCATGACCATCCGGTACACGGCGGTCTCGATGATGTCGGTGGTCTGGTAGAGGCCGGCGTTGTTGCCGATGAGGTTCCAGAACAGGCCGAAGTTGCCGTGCATGATCCCGCCGAGGGAGAACAGCAGCAGGATGATGAACGTCGGCTTCAGGCTCGGCAGGATGATGTACCGGATGCGCTTCCAGGCCGATGCGCCATCGATGGCCGCCGCCTCGAAGAGCGTCTTGTCGATGCCCATGATGGCGGCGAAGTACACGATCGAGCCGTACCCGGTGCTCTGCCACATCTGCACCGCGACGATGATGAACGGCCACAGCCCGGCCATGCTGTAGATCTTGATCGGGTCGCCGCCCGTCGCGACGATCAGCGAGTTGAGGGCGCCGGTGTCGTAGTTGAACAGGTTGAAGGCGATGACGCCGATCAGCACGACCGAGATGAAGTACGGCAGGAACATGATGGTCTGCGCGACCTTCTTGAAGTACCGCATCCTGATCTCGTTGAGCATCACCGCCAGCGAGATCTGCAGCACGTTGCCCAGCACGATGAAGGCGATGTTGTAGAGGATCGTGTTCCTCGTCAGCAGCCACAGCTGGCCGGACTTGATGAGGAACTCGAAGTTGCGCAGCCCCACGAACGGGCTTCCGAAGATGCCGTCGCGGTAGTTGAAGTTCGTGAACGCGATCCATGCGCCCGGGAGCGGCATGTAGCTGAACACGACGAAGAACGCGATCGCCGGCACGCACATGAGGATCAGCACCTTGCTGTCCATCACGGACCGCAGCAGCGACTTGCTGCGGCGCGTCGGTCCCGCCACTGCCATGCTCTGCTCCCTCGCAGTCGAAGGCGCCGGCAGCCTTGCCGACGCGGTTGCATCACAGTTATATAACGCTACTAATTCTAACCGTCGATGAAACTACGAGGACGATAGCGCAGGGTGACCGTCCGGGCAAGCCCGGCGCGTCAGTAGCGGTAGTGCTCGGGCTTGTACGGCCCTGCGACGTCCACGTCGATGTACTCGGCCTGCTCCTTGGTGAGCTCGGTGAGCTCGGCGCCGAGCGCCTCCAGGTGCAGCCTGGCCACCTTCTCGTCGAGCGCCTTGGGGAGGCGCTCGACCGTGGCCTGCGCGCGCTCGTCCTGCTCGCGCTCGGACGCCGCCGCCCACAGCTCGATCTGCGCGAGCACCTGGTTGGCGAACGACGTCGACATCACGAACGAGGGGTGCCCGGTCGCGTTGCCGAGGTTGAGGAGCCGCCCCTCCGACAGCACGAGGATCGATCGCGCCGGGGCGTCGTCCATCCCGTCGCCGTCGGTCGGCAGCACCCACTCGTGGACCTGCGGCTTGACCTCGACCTTGGTGACCCCGGGCAGCCGCTCGAGACCGGCGAGGTCGATCTCGTCGTCGAAGTGGCCGATGTTGCCCACGACGGCCTTGTTCTTCAGGCGCAGCAGGTGCTCGACCCCGACGACACGTGTGTTGCCCGTGGTCGTGATGACGAAGTCGGCCTGCTCGACGACGTCCTCGAGCCGGGCGACCTGGTAGCCGTCCATCGCCGCCTGCAGCGCGCAGATCGGGTCGATCTCGGTGACGATCACCCGGGCCCCCTGGCCGCGCAGTGCCTCGGCCGCCCCCTTGCCGACGTCGCCGTAGCCGCACACGACGGCGACCTTGCCGCCGATGAGCACGTCGGTCGCTCGGTTGAGCCCGTCGGGCAGCGAGTGGCGGATCCCGTAGCGGTTGTCGAACTTGCTCTTGGTCACCGAGTCGTTGCCGTTGTTCGCCGGGAACACCAGCTCTCCCGCAGCCGCGAGCTGGACGAGCCGGTTGACCCCGGTCGTGGTCTCCTCGGAGACGCCGACGATCTCCGCGGCGATGCGCGTCCAGCGGTCCGGCTCGGCGGCGAGGCTCCGGCGGAGGGTGTCGAGGAAGACGACCTTCTCGGTGGAGTAGCCGACATCGCCCGGCTCGGGTGCGGGCGGCACCGCACCCGCGGCCTCGAACCGGCGGCCCTCGTGGACGAGCATGGTGGCGTCGCCGCCGTCGTCGAGGATGAGGTTCGGCCCGCCGCCCTCCCAGCGGAAGATGGCGTCGGTGCACTCCCAGTACTCCGGGAGCGTCTCGCCCTTCCAGGCGAACACGGGCGCACCCTGCGGGTCGTCCGGTGTGCCGGTGCCGACCACCACAGCCGCGGCGGCTTCGTCCTGGGTCGAGAAGATGTTGCACGAGGCCCAGCGCACCTGGGCGCCGAGCGCGACGAGGGTCTCGATGAGGACGGCGGTCTGCACCGTCATGTGGAGCGAGCCGGCGATGCGCGCGCCCGCCAGCGGCTGACTCTCCGCGTACTCCTCGCGCAGCGCCATCAGACCCGGCATCTCATGCTCGGCCAGGCGGATCTGGTGACGGCCGACCTCGGCGAGGCCGAGGTCCTTGACGCGGTAGTCGATGCTCACCGGGCCAGGCTATCCGCGGCCGGAGCCGTCGGGGACCGCAGTCCGGCCGCCAGACCCGCCAGCACCGCCGGCACGAGCAGGGCGACGGCGGCGACGTTGACCGCCGTGAACCCGCCCCAGGCGAGCACCGGGCCCGCTGCGGCGGCCGCGAGCGCGCCCGCGTAGTTCATGCCGGCGTCGGTGACGCCCTGCAGCGGGACGCGCACCTCGTCCGTGGCCGCCGCGACCAAGAGCGCCGATCCGGCGATCACGCACACCGACCAGCCGACGCCCAGCACGACCAGGGCGACCGCCGTCAGGGCACGGCCGTGAGCGGCGGCGAGCACCCCGAGCGCCGCCGCGGCCACGAGCACGCCGACGCCGACCCAGGCGAGCGGCGTCGCGCCCCACCGGTCGGCGGCGCCACCCACGAGGGGGCTGAAGGCGTACATGCCGAGGACGTGCAGGCTGATCACCACCCCGACCACCTGCAGGGAGTCGCCGTGGTGCAGCAGGTGGACGGGTGTCATCACCATGATCATCACCATGACGGCGTGCGCCGAGGCGATGAGGGCGACAGCGAACCGCGCGACGGGGTGCGCCGCCGCCCACCGCAGGGCCTGCCACGCGCCGACGCGCGACTCGGAGCGTGTCGCCGTCGCCCTCGTCGACGGCATGAGCAGCGCGATCACCGTGGCGCCGAGCGCGAAGGCGGCCACCGAGAACAGGTACGGTCCCGCGAGCTCCGGCAGCCCGAGTCCCAGCCCCAGGCGGTTGCCGGGGTCGGTGAGGTTCGGACCGGCGACGGCGCCGACGGTCGTCGCCCAGACGACGACCGACATCGTCCGCGCACGCGTCGCCGGGGTGGCGTGGTCGGCGGCCGCGTACCGGGACTGCAGGTTCGCCGCGCTGGAGATGCCGAACAGACCGAGACCGATCAGCAGCACGATCACCTGACCGATCATCAGCGCGGCGATCACGACCATCGCCCCGACGGTGGCGAGGAGGTAGCCGAGCGCGAGGGCGCGCCGACGGCCGGCTCGGGCCGCGACGCCGGCGAGCGGGACGGCCGCCAATGCCGCGCCGAGCACGCTCGTGCCCTGGCCCAGCCCCGCCATCGCGGTGCCACCGAGAGCCTCGGCGGCGGGCCCGCCCACGGCGACACCCGAGGCGACGCCCACGCCGCCGAGGAGGTTGCTCACCACGAGGACCGCGATGGCCCGTCTGTCGCGAGTCGTCGTCACGGCTGCGACACTACTGCGATGTCAGCGCGTCCCAGGAGTGCCGCATGACCCACCAGTTCGACCGCATCACGGTCGAGGAGCTGCGTAGCGGCGGTGGCAAGAAGTGGGTCGAGTTCCCGGAGACGACCGGTGCGTGGATCGCCGAGATGGACTACGGCACCGCGCCCGCGGTGACGCAGGCGCTGCGACGTGCGGTCGACGGCGAGGGGCTGGGCTACCTGCCGAGCGGTCGCCTCACCGCGCTGCGGTCGGCGTTCGTCGAGTTCACCGAGCGACGGTTCGGATGGCACGTCCAGGCGGCCGACGTGGGCCTCGCTCCCGACGTGCTCACCGTGCTGCAGATGTCGGTGCGATTCTTCTCACGGCCCGGATCGCCGGTGGTGCTCCCGACGCCGGCCTACATGCCGTTCTTGACCCTGCCCGGCATGCTCGACCGCGAGATCATCCAGGTGCCGTTGGCGCGGGACGGCGACCGTTACGTGTACGACCTCGACGCCCTGGACGCGGCGTTCGCCGCCGGGGGTGACCTGCTGGTGCTGTGCAACCCGCACAACCCGGTCGGGCGTGTGCTCGAGGCCGACGAGCTGACCGCGATCAGCGAGGTGGTCGACCGGCACGGCGGCCGCGTGTTCGCCGACGAGATCCACGCCCCGCTCACCTACGCGCCGCACCGGCACCTGCCCTACGCCTCGATCTCCGAGGTGACCGCCGGCCACACGATCACGGCGATGTCCGGGTCCAAGGCCTTCAACCTGCCCGGGCTCAAGTGCGCCCAGGTGGTGCTGAGCAACGACGCCGACAGGGCGGTGTGGGCCGAACGCGGCCACCTGGCGGCCGATCAGGCGTCGACGATCGGGGCGCTGGCCTCGACGGCCGCCTACGCCGACGGCGACGACTGGCTCGACGGGGTCGTCGACTACCTCGACGGCAACCGCCGGGTGCTCGCGGAGCTGGTCGCCGAGCACCTGCCGGGCGCCGGGTACACGATGCCCGAGGGCACCTACCTCGCCTGGCTCGACTTCCGCGAGCTGGGGATCGAGGAGCCGGGAGTGTGGTTCCGCTCCCACGCCCAGGTGGCGGCGACGTCGGGGTCGGCGTGCGGCGAGGCGGGCCGGGGCTTCCTGCGCCTCAACATCGCGATGCCCCGTCCGGTGCTCGTCGAGGCGGTCGCGCGGATGGGCGAGGCGGTGGCGGCGCGCTGACGCCCCGTCAGGGCGTCGGCGTGACGTCCGGCGCCGGTCTGCGCAGGTCGGGCTCGATGTAGATCTGGATCTTCAACGGCACGGCCGCACGGATCCGCTGCTCGGCACCGTCGATGGCGTCGGCGACGTGAGCGGCGTCGTCGGCCCTCTCGACCTCCACCTTGGCCGCGACGAGCAGCTCGTCCGGTCCGAGGTGCAGCGTGCGCAGGTGGATCACGGACACGATGCCGTCGCCGACGATCGCGGCCTCGATGGCGCGCTGGTGCTGCGGATCGGCGGACTCCCCCAGCAGCATCGAGCTCATCTCGATCGCGAGGAACACCGCGATGACGACGAGCAGCAGCCCGATCGCGCCGGAGCCGACGGCGTCCCAGCGACCGTCGCCGGTGCCCAGCGTCATCGAGACGCCGAACAGCGCGAGCACCAGGCCGAGCAGCGCACCGAGGTCCTCGAGCAGGACCACGGGGATCTCGGGCGCACGCGACTCCCGGATGTACTGCAGGTAGCCCTTGTCGCCGCGCACATGGTTCGCCTCGCGCACGGCCGTGCGGAAGGAGATGCCCTCCATCACGATCGCCGCACCGAGCACCGCGATCGGCACCCACCACCACCGGCCCTCGATCGGGTGCGGCTCGTGGAACTTCTCCCAGGCCTCGAACAGCGCGAAGCAGCCGCCGAGCGAGAACAGCACGATCGAGACGATGAAGGCGTAGACGTATCGGGCCCGGCCGTACCCGAACTGGTGCGACGGCGACGCGACCCGCTGCGCGCGCTTCCCGCCGATCAGCAGCAACGCCTGGTTGCCGGAGTCGGCGACCGAGTGGATCGCCTCGGCGAGCATGGAGGCCGACTGGGTCAGCAGGTACGCGACGAACTTCGTGACCGCGATCCCGAGGTTCGCGGCCAGAGCCGCGAGGACGGCCTTCGTGCCACCGCTGGAGGACATGCTGGGGAGCGTAGTCCCGCGAGAGGGTCGGGTCGCAGCCGTCAGGCCGTGGCGCCACCCTCGCGCACGATCGCGAGCACGGCGTCGCGCAGCTTGACCATGATGTCCTCGTCCTCGGCCTCGACGTTGAGGCGCAGCAGCGGCTCGGTGTTCGAGCTGCGCAGGTTGATCCACCACTTCGGGGTCGCGTGCCAGTGGTCGAGGGTCATCCCGTCGAGCTCGTCGACGACCACCTCGCCGGAGGCGATGTCGTCCGCGAAGGCCTCGCGGACCCGGTCCACGGCGGCGGCCGCGTCCTCGACACGGGAGTTGATCTCGCCCGACGCCGAGTAGGGGCTGTACATCTCCGACAGCTCCGACATCGTGACATCGGCGGAGCGCAGCGCTCGGAGCACGTGCAGAGCGGCGAGCATCCCGGTGTCCGCGAACCAGAAGTCGCGGAAGTAGTAGTGGGCCGAGTGCTCCCCGCCGAAGACGGCGTCCTCGGTCGCCATCTGCGCCTTGATGAACGAGTGACCCACACGCGTGCGCACCGTGCGGGCTCCAGCCGCGCCGAGCAGGTCGGGCACCGCGCGCGAGGTGATGAGGTTGTGGATCACGGTCGACTCGCGCCCCTCGGCACGCTCGCGCTCCACCTCGCGCAGTCCCACGAGCGCGGTGACCGCGCTCGGACTCACCGCGGCGCCCCGTTCGTCGACGACGAAGCACCGGTCCGCGTCGCCGTCGAAAGCCAGCCCGATGTCCGCGCCGGAGGCGACCACGGCGGCCTGCAGGTCGACGAGATTGGCCGGCTCCAGCGGGTTCGCCTCGTGGTTCGGGAAGGTGCCGTCGAGCTCGAAGTACATCGGGACGATCTCCAGGCCGAGATCGTCCAGCCCCTCGGCGGTGCCGAGCACCGCGGGCACCGTCAGGCCGGCCATGCCGTTGCCGGCGTCGACGACGACCGTGAGCGGACGGCCACCGCCGACGTCGACGAGGGTGCGCAGGAAGCGCGCGTAGTCGGCGAGCGTCGATCGTGTAGAGATGACGCCCACCTCGCCGCCGGCGGGGATCCCCTGGTCGAGGTACTGCTCGGCGACGCGCCGGACGTCGGCGAGCCCGGTGTCCTGCCCGACCGGTCGCGCGAGCGCGTGGCACATCTTGATGCCGTTGTACTGCGCCGGGTTGTGGCTGGCGGTGAACATCGCACCCGGGAGCTCGAGCATGCCGGAGGCGTGGTAGAGCCCGTCGGTCGAGCACAGCCCGATCTCGACGACGTCGACCCCTCGCCATGCCGCGCCCTCGGCGAACGCGTGCGACAGCTCCGGCGACGACGCGCGCATGTCGTGACCGACGACGACGGCCGACGCACCTGCCGGCGCCGCGACGACGTCGGCGAACGCCGCGCCGAGCGCACGTGCCACCTCGGCATCCCACTGGTCGGGGACGACGCCGCGGACGTCGTAGGCCTTGACGATGGCGCTCAGATCGGCGCGTTCGTCATCGGCGCGGGGGAACTCCGGCGTCATCTCGGACATGGTGAGCGAGGATACCGGCGAGGTGATGCCGAGTCGGCCTCACTCGCCGTCGCCCTTGATCACCCGCAGGTGACCGCGCCGGCCGGTCTCGGGTGCGGGGCGCGACTCGGTCACCGGAGCCGGCGAGCCGCCGACCCGCCGTGCTGCCGGGACGTGCGGCGTCGGCGTCGACCGCGAGGCCTCCCGCACGGCATCGGCGAGGGCGAGGAGGTCGTCCGAGCTCGGCGGGGCGGGCTCGAAGTGCCCGGCCAGCCGCACGATGTCCCAGCCGCGCGGCGCCGTCAGCCGCTCGGCGTGGTCCGCGCAGAGGTCGTAGCTGTGCGGCTCCGCGTGCGTGGAGAGCGGACCGAGCACGGCGGTGGAGTCGGCGTACACGTAGGTCAGCGTGGCCACGGCGGCGTGCGTGCAGGTCGCGCGGGTGCACTGGCGGGCTCTCACCCTGTCGAGGCTACTGCGCCGACCCGCGGGCTCGGCGGACCACACGCCGTCGGCTGCGTGGCACAGTGGTGCCATGGCTGAGCGTGCGGTGGGACGGCCGACGGTGCCGTCACGCCGCTCCGGACGTCGTCGCGATCGTCATGGCCGAGGTGTCCGCGGTCCGCTGCTGCCTCCCGTCCTCCCCGGTGCACGCAGCCGCTCGGTCCAGTTCGACGACACCGTGCTCGGCGTCGTCGAACGCCTGGAGCGTCGGCTGGGCCGCGAGCTCGACGGCGTCGAGTTCGGGGTCGAGGAGGTCCCGCCGTCGGCGCCGGCACCGTGGGAGCACGGCGCGGTCCCGCTCGGGCGGTACTTCCCCGCCGACGGCGCGGCCGGCCAACCGCACCGCATCGTCGTCTACAGGCGCCCGGTCGTCGGGCGCGTGGAGGGGTCGGACGAGCTGTCGGCGCTCGTCCGCGACGTGCTCGTCGAGCAGATCGCCCACATGCTCGGCCGCGAGCCCGAGGACATCGACGACGAGTACGAGTCCTGACCGACGCTCGTCAGCTCCCGACGCGCACGACGACGGACTGCTCGACGTCCGGGTCGCCGACGACCGGGGAGGCGGCGATCAGGGGGCCGTCGTCGGCCGAGCTCGACAGCAGCGCGCTCGCGAGGATGCTGTCCCCCTCGAGCGTGACGGCAGCCGTGCCGTCCGGGATCTCGACCACGGCGGTGACCGCGGCGGCGAGCTCGACGGTCGACTCCGCCAGGATCTCGCCGGCGTCGGAGTACGCCGTCACGGCCACCACGGACGGTGCGTCACCGGGGTTCGTCACGGTGACCGTCGCCGTGCCCACGAGCTGCGTCGGGATCGGTAGCGCACCGCGCTCGACGGCACCGACCGCGGGCAACCAGGCGACGTCGACGGGCGGGGTGTCGGGGTCGTCTTCGCCGGCGGTGCCGGTGCGCGCCATCCGCACCGCACCGGTCACCGGCTCGTCGGACGTGACCCGGACGGCGTACTCCCCGGCGGACACCCCGGCCAGCGAGATGTCGACGACGGTGCCGGCCTCGATGACCGAGTCCGTGGCCCCCTCGAGGGGCTCGGCCCCTTCGGCCCCGAGCAGCTCGACGCTCACCGTCGCCGGCCCGTCACCGGGGTTGACCAGGCGCAGCGCGGCGCTCGCACCATCGTCCTCGCGCAGGTCGACCCCCGGCACGGTGATCGACGTCGCCGGGTCGGCGGCGACCCCGATCGTCTCCGTCCCGGAGGGGATGAGACCGTCGAGGCTGCTGTCCTGGAGCGTCGGCACGACACGGCCGCCCTCGACGTCGATCCGTACCGCCAGCCGGGACTCCAGCGAGATCGTCTCGAGCAGCACGGCCCGCACGCCGCCCGCCGGGACGACGATGGGGGCACCCGCGACCGTCAGCGGACCGGTGGCGCCCCAGCCGCTCAGGGTGACGCTCGCGGCGGTGTCGCCGGGGTTGGCGAGGACCAGGCGGGTGCTCGAGCCGAGCTCGGTCGCCCCGCCGACGAGGTAGGCGTTCGTCACCGGCTGCTGGCAGGTCGCCGCCGACAGGCCACGCAGGTCCCCGGAGTCGGCACGTGCCACGCTGACCCCCGCGACGAGCGGGACACCGTCGGTCGTGGGCTCGACGACGGCCGTCACGGGGTCGGCGACGTCCGGCTGGCTCGACGTGGCGAGGCTGCCGGACGTGCCGGCCTCGGCACCCTCCTCGCCCAACGGCCCCACCAGCATCGACGGCGGATCCGCGGGAGCGATGGCCGTCAGCTCGACGATCGTCGCGATCCGACCTCCGCCGGTGCCCAGATCGGGGTCGTACTCGATGTCGGCACCCGCACCCGCGGTCGGCAGCGCGGGTGCCGGTGCGCAAACCCAGCTGGTGGCGCCGGAGCCCACGCTGATCGGCGACGCCACGATCGCGGCAGGGGTCGCCGCCGGTCGCCAGGCCGCCGCGCCGACCACGGCCACCGCCAGCAGCACCACCAGCGCGCCGCTCAGCAGGAGCCCGAGCCGGCGCAGGATCGCGCGGATCCGTGTGCTCCCGGACGACCCCTCGCGCGCGCTCATTCCGCCTCCTCGATCTCGGGCAGCCGACGTCGACGGGTGGGCACCGCGATGAGTGCGGTGGCGGCGAGCACGACGGCGGCCAGCACCAGCAAGGGTGTCCCGAGCGGCGAGCGATAGGACACCGTCAGCTCTCCGTCGGCCCCGCTCGGGATCGCGAACGCCTGCTGCCACCCGTACGGGACCGAGCGCAGCGGTGCGCCGTCCAGCGTCGCCCGCCACCCGGCGTCGGCGCGTTCGGCGAGCACGAGGGTGCCGCCGCCGTCGAGCGGTCCGATCTCGGTGCCCACGTCGACCACCTCGGACGGCACGACGACGGTGGCGCCGTTCGCGTCGACGGTCACGACGCGCGCGCTCGCACCCTCCTCGGTGCTGACGCGCCACACCACACCCGAGTCGTTCTCGGTGACGCGCTCGAGGCCGCGGACGCTGTCGAGGAGGCCGATGAGCCGGTCGCGGGCGGTCTCGTCGCCGTCCGGGGCCACGAGCGAGTCCACGGGAGGCACCACCACGACGCCGACCGCGTGCGCGGAGAGCGTGGCGACGGTGTCGGTCGCCGTGCCCGTCGCGAGCGCCGCGACGGCCTGGGTGAGCGCCGCGGCGGCGGCGTCGTCGGTGGTCCCGACGTCGTCGAGCTGAGCGAGCAGCGCCGCGGACGAGGTCTCCGTGAGCTGGGGGCCCGCCGACCGCCACAGCGCGCCGTCGACGACGCCCGAGGTCGTCGCCCACACGGCGAGCACCCGCGACCGGGAGTCGGAGGCCTGCAGCTCGTCGCCGATGGCGGGGACAGGGTCGTCGGTACGCGGCTCCACGGTCAGCGCGCCGCCACGCAGCATCGTGGTCCAGCCGATCGCCGCCAGCACCACACCACCCACCAGCACGACGCTGATCGCCGCCACACCGAGCTGGCGCCAGCCGAAGCTCCGGCCGTGGAGCGCTGCACGCAGGCCGCCTCCGGCGGTGAGCGTGGCCATCACCAGCCCCAGCACCACCAGCGAGGCCCCGGGACCGGCCCAGCCGGTCGCGACGACCGTCTCGCCACCGTCGGTCCGCGCGACCGCGACCGCGACACGAGGCGCCAGGACGGCCCCGAGCGCACCGACCGCGACGACGAGCCAGCCCAGACGCACCGCGCGCGCCAGGCCTCCCCCACGTCCCAGCGCGACCACGGCGGCGACGACGACGGTGACCGACGCCGCCAGCGCCAACCACGGCGAGACCTGGGCCAGACCGATGGCCGGCGGGGTCTGCGGCCAGCCCAGGATCGCCAGCCAGGGGTCGCCCTCCGGCGTCGGAACGGCCGCACCGGGCCCGGACACGAGCAGACGCCAGCCGTCGGGTGTCGTGGCCGCGTGGGCGATGAGGGGCCCGAACAGCACGAGCGGGGGCAGCCCGACGAGCAGCAGGCGGGCGCGACCACCGGCCATCGACGCCCGACGCGGGAGCAGGAGAGCGATCAGTGCCAGGCACACGATCCCCGCCGGCAGCAGCACGGGCGCGCCGGCGGCCGCGGTGGCGAGTGCGAGCCCGGCACCGGCGGCGGCACCGAGCGAGCCGACACCGGACGGCCGCGCCACGATCGTGGCGAGCTCGTCCTCCTCGTCGACGTCGTAGGGCTCGGACGTGTTCGACGGGATGGTCAGGTCGACCTCGTCGGGTTCGGCGGACGGGGTTTCGGCGGACGGGGGTCCGGCTTCGTCCTTCTCCTCGGCGGTCGACGTCTCGTCACCGGAGAGCACACGCGCGATCTGCGCCGTCGGGGCGTCGTCGCCGACCGCGGCGAGAGCCGCGAGACGACGCCGGCGGATCTCGACGGCGGGCGCGGACGCCGTCCGACGTTCCACACGACGCGCGCCGACGAGACCGGAGACGACGACGTCGCGGCGGTCGAGCCCGAAGGCGCGGGCGAGCGCCAGCGCGACGAGCGGGAGCATCACGTGGGCGACGACGGCCCCGAGCCTGCCCCCGGCGAGCGCGAGCACGAGCGGCGGCGCGAGCGCCCAGACGAGTGCGCCCCAGGCGCGCAGCGAGAGCGAGCGGGTCGCCGCACCGGCCGCGAACCAGGCCGTGAGGGCCGAGGCCGGGATCGCGGCGACGACGACGATCGAGACCGTCACCCAGACGGGCGTGCCGAGCGGACCGCCGGTGAGCGCCGACAGCACCCCGAGCACGAGGGTGAACGGGTCCGCGGGGACACCCCGGCCGTAGCCCGTGGCGAGCCACCCGGACGTGGCGGCGCGCCAGAGGTCGGCGAAGCCGACGTCGACGGGGAGCAGCGCACCACCGATCAGGGGGCCGCTGAACGCGCGCGGTGCCACGGTCAGACCGGTGACGGCGAGCGCGACGAGGGCGACACCCCCGAGCACGAGCCGCCGCCGTGTGCCGAGGATCGATCGTTCGCGCATCTCCAGCTCGGACGGCGCGCGCACCGTGCGGCGTTGCGCAGCTGCTTGCAGCCGGCGGTCGCGGCGGACCTCGAGGACGTCGCGCCACGACGCCTGCAGAGGCCGGAGCCGCCGCGTCGAGCCCGTCCGTGTGGCGCGCGCCCGCCGACGGGCCCGCCAGATCGACCCGAGTCCGGCGAGCGCGACCAGCGGGGCCAGCAGCTCGTCACCCACGAGGCGCAGCTCCTTGGAGACCAGCCTGCCGACCGAGCGCACCGGGGCGGCGAGCAGGGCCGCGATCGCCACGAGCGGGACGAGCACACCCGGGGCCTCGACCAGACGGCTGTGCAGAACCGAGGTCCGCCGCTGACGCAGGCTGTGCTGCCGGTCGGGTGGCCGGGACGGGTCCCGCCGCTGACCGAAGTAGCTGAGCCGGGCGTGCCGCACCACCGCTCGCGGCACGACGACCACGCGGTGACCGGCGAGGCGAGCGCGGCGGCTGAGATCCCGACCGTCGCCGAACGGTCCGAGGGCGTCGTCGGTGCCGCCGAGGGTGGCGAACACCTCGCGGTCGACGAGCATCCCGGCGGTGCCGACCGACTCGACGTCCTCGCGATCGTCGTGCTGGCCCTGGTCGACCTCGCCGTCCTCGATACCGGTGAAGCGCTGGATGTCCGGGGTGTACTGGACACCGACCGACACCAGGCGCTCCGGGTGCAGCCAGGAGACCTGCTTGCAGCCGGCGATGGCGATCGAGCGGCCCGTCTCGACGACCTGGGTGAGCGCCGCGAGCGCGCCCGGCTCGGGGGCCGAGTCGTCGTGGAGCAACCACAGCCAGGGAGCATCGACGGCGGCGGCCAGCACACCCGCCGCGACCGCGTCGCCGAAGCCCGTGGCGGCGGCGGCGTCGACCACCTCGGCGTCGAGGTCGACGTCAGCGAGGATCGCGGCCACGTCGATGCCGGTGTCCGTGCGGACGACCACCACACGCTCGGGTGGCGCCGTCTGCGCGGCGAGCGCCGCCAGCGTCACCCGCAGGTGCTCGACCTCCGCCGCGGCCACGAGGACGGCGGCGACCCGGGCGCGCGAGGGCCGGCTCATGGAGCGAGAGGTCAGACCGCGCTGTGCTTGAGCTGCTTGAGCCTGCGGCGCTCGCGCTCGGACAGACCGCCCCAGATGCCGAAGCGCTCGTCGTGCATGAGCGCGTACTCGAGGCACTCGACCCGCACCTCGCAGGACGCGCAGACGCGCTTGGCCTCACGGGTCGAGCCGCCCTTCTCGGGGAAGAAGGCCTCCGGGTCGGACTGGGCGCACAGCGCCCGCTCCTGCCACCCGAGGACGCCGTCGTCCTCGTCGACGCCGAACATCGTCACCATCGGCGACGGCGCGGGCGACTGGGTGGCTGCGGTCAGCGGACCTTCACCGAGAATGTTCCACACCGCTGAATCCCCTCGTCTCGTCGATGGTGGTCGTTGCCGACGGTGCTGCCGACGTCGCCAGCACCATGCCATCGACTCGTCTGGTGTGCCGCTTCCCGACGCTCCTCGCGATCGCCGACCGCTGGTTGCGGACCTGACGAACGCGCCTCACCTGCACGACACAGACCTAAATTACACGCGTGTTATCCCCCGGCGTCAAGCCCGCTGCGTGCTATACCACGTCGTGCTCGCGCCGGCACCGGCGGCCGATCCGCGCGCCACGTGCCCCTCGGGTGCACGGGTGGACGATCGCGGGGTGCTGGAGGTGCTCGGGCGCTGGGAGCCGGGGCCGCCGCGGCTCATCTGGTACGGCGACGACGGCGAACGGGTCGAGCTGTCCGGTCGTGTCCTGCTGAACTGGGTCGTCAAGGCCGCGAACCTGCTCGCCGAGCTCGACGTCACCGAGGGCTCGCGCGTGGCGCTCGACCTGCCCCCGCACTGGCGCCTGCTCGTCTGGGAGCTCGCGGTGCGCGCGCTCGGCGCGGACACGATCCTCACCGCTGCCGACGACGAGCCCTCGGATGACGTGGACCTGGTCGCGACGAGCCGACCCGACCGCTGGGACGGTGTCGGTGTCGACGTCGTCGCCGTCGCGCTCCCGGCACTGGCGCGCGCGTGGTCCGGTGCCCTGCCCGCCGGAGCCGTCGACGGCGCGGCCGAGCTGATGGGGCAGCCCGACGTCCCCACCTTCGCCGCCGCGCCACGGCCGGGTGTCGCCGGGGTCACCGAGCGCCGGCTGGTGCCGGCGACGGATCCGGGCGATCTGGTCGCGACGGCATGGTCGTGCTGGTCGGCCGACGGCTCGGTCGTCGTCGTGACCCCCCGCGACCCCGACGCCGTCGCGGCGATCGCCGCGCAGGAGGGCACCGGCGACGGTCAGGGCACGCTGGCCTGAACGATCCGCCCGTCACCGCGCACGACGATCTGCTCGCCCGAGTCCGGGACGAACACCGCCTCACCGGGCCGCAGGTCGAGCTCGGCCCCGGCGTGCGAGACCTGCGTGACGCCCTCGACCCCGAGCACGATCCGCGGCCCCCGGCCGCGCAGCCGCGCGAGCTTGCCGCCCTCGACCGTCGCGACGGCGAGCGCGAAGTCGTCCACCGGGGCGTAGAAGACCTCGACGTCCTCCGTGACCCGCTCCGGACCGATCCGCACCGGGGGCGCGGCGACCCAGTCGACGGTGGCCAGCACGCCGTCGATGTCGACGTGCTTCGCGCTGAGGCCCGCACGCAGCACGTTGTCGGAGCTCGCCATCACCTCGACACCGAGCCCGGACAGGTAGCAGTGCACGCCGCCCGCCGGGGTGAACAGCGCCTCCCCGGGCCGCAGCGTCACGGGGTTCATCAGCAGGGACGCGATCACGCCGGGGTCGCCGGGGAACGCCGCGGCGAGCTGCGCCACGATCGTGTCCGAGCGCACCGAGGGCGATGCGCCGTCGGCAAGACGTCTCGCGCACTCCGCGACCGTCTCGTCGACGAGCGCCGCACCGGGGCGCGTCGCCGGGTCGAGCAGCCGGGTGAACGCGGCCTCGATCCCGTGCGCGGTCGGGTCGGCGCGCAGGTCGCCGAACAGGTCCCAGGCAAGCGCCGAGTCCAGCCCCGACAGCAGCTCCATGGCGCGCCGCGGTGTGCGGAAGCCCGCGAGCGCCTCGAACGTCTGCAGCGCGTAGACCATCTCGGGCTTGTGGTTGTCGTCCGGGTAGCTGCGCCCGGCCGCGTCGCGCGGCACTCCGATGCGCTCCTCGCGCGCGAACCCCTCCCGCGCCTGGTCGATGCTCGGGTGCACCTGAAGCGACAGCGGGCTCGCCGGGGCGATCAGCTTGACGAGATAGGGCAGTCGGGGCCCGAACGCCGCGACGACGCTCGGGCCGAGCACGGTCTCGGGGTCGTCTTCGATCAGCTCGCCGAGCGAGGCCCCGGACGCCAACGGCGACGGCCCGTTGGCGTGGGCGCCGAACCAGAGCTCGGCCAGCGGGTGCTCCCCCGGCTCCTCCCCCAGCAGCTCGGGGATGATCGACGTCGAGCCCCAGGCGTATCCGTGACGCGACCCGGTGAGACGTTCCATCACAGGCCTCCCGGCTCGCCGAGCACGACACGGCGGACGCCCGGCCAGAGCGCCGGGTCGGTGACACCCCGCCCGTCGACGAGGACGCGCGTGCCGGGGGCCTCCTCGATCCCGATCGTGGCGTACTCCGGATGGTCCGCCTGCACGATGACCCCGTCCACCTGCGTCCCCGGCTCGTAGGGAGCCAGGCCGAGCGCCGTCAGCTCGTCGGCGGTGTACAGAGGGTCCGAGACGACGGCGTCGGCGCCTGCGGCGCGGAGCGCGGCCACCGTCGGGAACACACCCGAGAACGCGGTCTCCTTGACACGGCCCCGGTAGGCCGCGCCGAGCACCAGCACGCGCGCGCCGTCCAGCCCGCCGAGCGCACCGTCGAGCAGTCCGACGGCGTAGCCCGGCATCCCCATGTTGGCCTCGCGCGCGGCACGCACGATCGTCGCCGCGGGGTCGGTCCACAGGTACAGCCGCGGGTAGACCGGGATGCAGTGGCCGCCGACGGCGATGCCCGGACGGTGGATGTGACTGTAGGGCTGGGAGTTGGACGCCTCGATCACCCGGTGGACGTCGATCCCGTGGGCTCCGGCGAATCGCGCGAACTGGTTCGCGAGGCCGATGTTCACGTCGCGGTAGGTGGTCTCGGCCAGCTTGGCCATCTCCGCCGCCTCGGCGCTGCCGAGGTCCCACACCCCGTTGCCGCGCGGCAGGTCGGGTCGGGGGTCGAACTCCAGCACCGCCTCGTAGAGCTGGACGGCGCGACGCGCACCCTCGGGCGACAGCGCGCCGACCAGCTTGGGATAGCGGCGGAGGTCGGCGAACACGCGGCCCGTCAGGACGCGCTCGGGCGAGAAGACCACGTGAAAGTCGTCGCCCTCGACCAGCCCGGACGTCTGCGCCAGCATCGGCGCCCACCGCGACCGGGTGGTGCCGACCGGGAGCGTCGTCTCGTAGACGACGAGGGTCCCGGGTCGCAGATGCTCGCCAATCGACCGGGTCGCCGAGTCCATCCACCCGAAGTCCGGCTCCCAGCTCTCGTCGTCGACGAACAGCGGCACGACCACGACGACGGCGTCCGCACCCGGCACCGCGTCGGCGTAGTCGGTCGTGGCGCGCAGCCGGCCGGAGCCCACGACATCGGCCAGGCGGGTGCCGAGCTCGGCTTCCCCGGGGAAGGGCTCGACACCGGCGTTCACGGGGTCGACGACGGCGGCGTCGACGTCGACGCCCACGACCTCGTGGCCCCTGGAGGCGAACTGCACGGCCAGCGGGAGCCCGATCTTGCCCAGCGCGACGACGGCGATCTTCACGCGTCGCAGGGTACGGGACCCCTGTGACGCGCGTCGCGCGACCCGCACCCGTGAGTCCACCCGGTGCGCCTACGCTTGTCAGCCGTGACCAAGGTGATCGTGGGACTCGGATACGTCGGCCTCTCCAACGCGGTGATCCTCGCGCAGAACCACGACGTCGTCGCCGTCGACCTCGACCGCGACCGGGTCGAGATGGTCAACCGCCGGCAGTCCCCGATCGAGGACGCCGACCTGCAGCGCTACCTGAGCGAGAAGGACCTCCGGCTGCGGGCGACGGTCGACGCCGACGCGGCGTACGCCGACGCCGACCTGGTCGTGGTCGCCACCCCGACCGACTACGACGAGACCAGCAACTTCTTCAACACGTCCTCGGTCGAGGCCGTCGTCCGAGCGGCGCTGGCCGTCAAGCCCGACGTGACGATCGTCGTGAAGTCGACGGTGCCGGTCGGCTTCACGGCTGCGCTGCGCGAGCAGCACCCGGGGGCGAGCATCATCTTCGCGCCCGAGTTCCTGCGGGAGGGAAGCGCCCTCTACGACAACCTGCACCCGTCGCGGATCGTCGTCGGCGACCGGTCCGAGGTCGGCGCCGCGTTCGCGGACCTCATGCTGGAGGGTGCGATCGACACCGACGTCCCGGTGCTGCTGACCGACTCCACCGAGGCGGAGGCCATCAAGCTCTTCGCCAACACCTACCTGGCGCTGCGTGTCGCCTACTTCAACGAGCTCGACACCTACGCCGCGGTGCACGGGCTCGACAGCCGGCAGATCATCGACGGCGTGGGCCTGGACCCGCGGATCGGCACGCACTACAACAACCCGTCCTTCGGCTACGGGGGCTACTGCCTCCCGAAGGACACCAAGCAGCTGCAGGCGAACTACCGCGACGTCCCGCAGAACCTCATCAGCGCCATCGTGGCCGCGAACACGACCCGCAAGGACTTCGTCGCCGACGACATCCTGCGCCGCTCGCCCCGCACCGTCGGCATCTACCGGCTCATCATGAAGGCCGGGTCCGACAACTTCCGGATGTCGTCGATCCAGGGCGTCATGAAGCGTCTCAAGGCCAAGGGTGTCGAGGTGCTGGTGCACGAGCCGCTCATCGAGGACGAGTCCTTCTTCGGGTCGGAGGTTGTCAGCGACCTCGACGACTTCAAGCGTCGCTCCGATGTGATCGTCAGCAACCGGCGCGCCGAGGAGCTCGACGACGTCGCGGACAAGGTCTACACGCGCGACCTCTTCGGGTCCTCCTGAGCGGGGCACGGTCATGAAGGTGCTCAGCGTCGTCGGCGCCCGGCCCCAGTTCGTCAAGCTCGCCCCGGTCGCCGACGCCCTCAGGGCCGACGGAGCCGAGCACGTCATCGTGCACACCGGCCAGCACTACGACCCGCTGCTCTCGGACGTCTTCTTCGACGATCTCGGCATCCCCCGTCCCGACGTCCATCTCGGCGTCGGCTCCGGTGGGCACGGCGCGCAGACCGGCGCGATCCTCGCGGCCCTCGATGACGTGCTGACGACCCATGCCCCGGACTGGGTGCTCGTCTACGGGGACACCAACTCGACCGTCGCGGCGGCGCTCAGCGCGGTCAAGCTGCACCTGCCGCTGGCCCACCTGGAGGCCGGGCTGCGATCGTTCAACCGGCGGATGCCCGAGGAGCACAACCGGGTGCTGACCGATCATGCCGCCGACCTGCTGCTCGCACCGACCGCGGTCGCGATGACCCACCTCGCGGCCGAGGGGCTGGCGGCACGATCGGTGCTGGTCGGGGACGTCATGACCGACGTGCTGTTCCGCATGCGCGGCTCCACCAGCCCGCTCCCCGGCGCGGACGGCGCGGTCGTCGCGACCATCCATCGCGCCGAGAACACCGACGACCCGGTCCGGCTGGCCGCCGTCGTCGCGGGACTCGCGGCACTCGAGCGCCCCGTGCTGCTGCTGGCCCACCCGCGTCTGCGCGAGCGGGCGCGCGCCGCCGGTATCGACCTCGCCCAGGGCGCCGTCCAGGTGCGGGACCCGCTCGCCTACCCCGCGCTCGTGGCCACCGTCGACGCCGCGGCGGCCGTCGTCACCGACTCCGGTGGTCTGCAGAAGGAGGCGTTCCTGCTGCGGGTGCCGTGCACGACCGTCCGGACCGAGACCGAGTGGACCGAGACCGTCGACCTCGGCTGGAACGTCCTGGTCGAGCCCGACGGCATCGCGGCGGCCGTCTCCCGGCCCCGACCGCCGGCCACCGACGCCGCCCCGTACGGCTCCGGCGACGCGGCCGAGCGAGCCGTGCGCGCGCTCCGGGACGCGTAGCCCCCGGTCAGACCGGCGGCAGGGCGATCGTGCGTCCGGTGGCCGCGGACTCCAGCAGCGCCTCGGCGACGGTGAGGGTCCGCAGCCCCTCCGTCATCGTCACGACGTCGGTCTGCTCGCCCAGCACGGCGTCGCGGAAGGTCTCCTGCTCCACGAGCAGCGGCTCCCGCTTGCTGAGCGCGTACCGGGTGACGTCGCCCTCGGACACGCCACGGAACGCCGCGACCGAGTCCCAGACCGTCGGGGTGGTGCCGTTCTCGAAGAACGTGAGGTCACCCGAGGCGGTGTCGGCGACATAGGCACCTGTCGACCCGGTGACGATCGTCACCCGCTCCTTCTTCGGCGACAGCCAGTTGACGACGTGGTTGACGATGATGCCGTTGGCGAGCACGCCGGTGACCAGCACCATGTCCTCGTGCTCGCGACCGCTGCGGTGGGCGGTCCGGGCCGACACGGACGCGTAGGGGCTCTGCGCCATCCACGCGGTGAGGTCGATGTCGTGGGTGGCGAGGTCCTTGACGACGCCGACGTCGGCGATGCGCGCCGGGAACGGCCCCTGACGAGAGGTCGTGATCTGGTAGATCTCGCCCAGGTCGCCGCGCTCGATGCGACGACGGAGCTCCTGCAGCGCGGGGTTGAAGCGCTCGACGTGACCGACGGCGCTCACCAGCCCGCGGTCGGCGAACGCCGCGGCGACCCTCGTCCCCGACACCACGCTCTCGGCGATCGGCTTCTCGACCATCGTGTGCACACCGGCCTCGGCGAGCGCGAGGGCGACGGACTCGTGGAAGGCCGTCGGCACCGCGACCATCGCCGTGTCGATGCCCGCGGCGATCAGCGCGTGGACGTCGGGGAGCACCGGGAGCGTGCCGGCGACGCCGTGCGGGTCGCCCGCCGGGTCGGCGACCGCGACGAGCTCGACGCCCTCGATCTGCCGCAGCACGCGGGCGTGGTGGCGACCCATCATGCCGAGCCCGATGAGGCCCGCTCGCAACGGCGTCCGTGCGGCGCTCACGCCCCTGCTCCTGCCACGGCGTCGACGGCGGCGACGATGCGA
Organism: Pseudactinotalea sp.; assembly: GCA_048594485.1. Taxonomy (GTDB): domain Bacteria; phylum Actinomycetota; class Actinomycetes; order Actinomycetales; family Beutenbergiaceae; genus Pseudactinotalea. The sequence continues at coordinate 24,984 of JBMDXU010000205.1, forward strand.
TCGAGGTCGTCCTGCGTGAGCGACGGGTGCACCGGGAGCGAGACGACCTCGCGTGCCGCGCTCTCGGTCTGGGGCAGCTCCAGGCCGGGCGCGTAGCGCGCGAGCGAGGGCAACCGGTGGTTCGGGATCGGGTAGTACACACCGCTGCCCACGCCGTGCTCGGTGCGCAGCGCGGCGACGAACCCGTCGCGATCGTGCGGCACTCGGATCGTGTACTGGTGGTAGACGTGCGTCGCACCGTCCCGGACCGCCGGTGTCACCACTCCCCGGAGATGGGCGTCGAGGAAGGCGGCGTTGCGCTGACGGGTGGCCGTCCACTCGTCGATCCGGCCGAGCTGCACACGCCCGATCGCGGCGTGGATGTCGGTCATCCGGACGTTGAAGCCGACGACCTCGTTCTCGTACTGGCGCTCCATGCCCTGGTTGCGGAGCAGCCGCACGGCGCGGGCGATCTCCTCGGTGGCGCAGGCGACCATGCCGCCCTCACCCGAGGTCATGTTCTTCGTCGGGTACAGCGAGAACATCGCGAAGTCGCCGAAGCTGCCGACCGGCGCGCCGTGCAGGGTCGCGCCGTGGGCCTGCGCCGCGTCCTCGAAGATCCGCAGGCCGTGCTCGTCGGCGAGCTGCTGCAACCCGGCCATGTCGGCCGGCTGGCCGTACAGGTGGACGGGCATGATCGCCGTCGTGCGCTCGGTGACGGCGTCCCTGACCGACTCGACGTCGAGGCAGAACGTGACCGGGTCGATGTCGGCGAACACCGGGGTCGCGCCCGTCAGGGCGACCGAGTTCCCGGTGGCGGCGAAGGTGAACGACGGCACGATCACCTCGTCGCCCGGCCCGATGCCCGCGGCGAGCAGGCCGAGGTGCAGCCCGGCGGTGCCGGAGCTGACGGCCACGCAGGTGCGCCCGCCCACCAGGTGGTCGGCGAACTCGGACTCGAAGGCCGCCACCTCGGGGCCCTGGGCGATCATGCCGCTCCGCATGACGCGGTCGACGGCGGCACGCTCGGCGTCCCCGACGATCGGGCGGGCAGGGGGGATCAGGGGGAGGTCCATGGGTCTCGTCTCGTGCTGTCAGTCCTCGACGAGCGCGCCGGCGCGCTCGGTGTACGTGGCTCCGGTCTGCGGGCAGCGCCAGCTCCCGTCGGCACCGTCGGCCTGCAACGGCACACCCGCCCTGCCGACCCAGCGGATCCGGCGCGCCGGCACCCCGGCGACGAGGGCGAAGTCCGGGACGTCGGCGGTGACGACGGCGCCCGCGGCGACCGTGGCCCACCTCCCGATGGTCACGGGCGCGACGCAGACCGCGCGCGCGCCGACCGAGGCGCCCTCGCGCAGCGTCACCCCGACCGGTACCCAGTCGGCGGCGCTCTTCGGTGACAGGTCGGGGTTGACGGCTCGCGGATAGGTGTCGTTGGTCAGCACGACCGCCGGACCGATGAAGACGCCGTCCTCCAGGACGGCGGGCTCGTAGACGAGCGCGTAGTTCTGGACCTTGCAGCCGTCGCCCAGCCGCACCCCGCTCCCGATGTAGGCGCCTCGCCCGATGACGCAGCCCCGCCCGACCCGGGCGCCCTCGCGCACCTGCGCGAGATGCCACACGGAGGTGCCGTCGCCGAGCTCGGCGGTGGGGTCGACATCGGCGCTGTCGACGACGCGTGCAGGCATGGGTCCCTCCGGCTGGCTACGCCGCTCACGCTAGAGCATCTGCCGCCGGTCCGGGCGTCGCGAGCGGGCGCGGTGAGGTCGACGTGGTGGCGTCCGGTCAGCGGGTCAGGGCGGACGCCGTCATCATGCGCAGCGGTGCTTCTCGGGCGAGGAGGCGCCACGGGTCGCGTGTCACCAGCGTGCGAGGTCGGCCGTGCCGGCGGCGCTGCTGCGCGAGCCGGATCAGGTCGTCGGCGCTCCCGCGACCGTCGAGGCACCGGTCGAGCAGGGCGCGGTCGGCGATCGACAGCACCGCTTCCATGCCGGGTGCGGCGCGGGTGAGAGCGGCCGCGATCTCGGCGAGCGCCGTGCGCTCCGCCGTCGTCCACCAGGCCGGGTCGGCGCGGTTGTGCACGGCTCCGAAGAGGTGGATCCGCGTCATCTTGACGCACACCGCCCGACGCTGCTCGAGATCGAGCCGCTCGAACCACGGCTGGCGCAGGAGCCGGGCCACGAACAGCAGCTCCTCCGCGACGGGCCGTGTGACCAGCGTGACCCGGTCGTGGGCGTCGTCGCCGATCCGGTAGGCGGGTCCGGTGCGGTCGAACGCGATCGCACCGCCGAACCAGAGCCGGGTGACGAAGGAGACGTCCTCCCCGACCGTCACCTTCTCGTCCATCCGCAGCCCCAGCCGGCTGATCGCCGCCCGCGAGACCAGCCCGAGCGGAGCGCTGCGATAGCTGAGCCGGTCGCGGACGCCGTCGAGGCGGCGGCGTCTCCCGGGACGGGTGGGCGGGGTCGGGACGGCCCGACCGTCGGCGTGCTCGAGCCGGGCGATGACGGCGTCGGCGCCCGTGCGCTCGGCCAGCCAGTACCAGGAGGAGATCGCGCCGGGGGCGAGCTGGTCGTCGGACCCCATCACGCTCACGTAGCCGGCCGTGGCCGCCTCGATGCCCGCGTTGAACGGTCCGGCCGGCGACCGGCGGCCGTCGTGGTGCTCGATCAGCCTGACGCGGTCCGCGTGGCCGGAGTCCAGCACGTCGCCGATCGACGAGGCCGCGATGCCGTGGCAGACGATCGTCAGCCGTGCGCCCTCCCCGTTGTGGTCGAGCACCGATCGCACGGCGCGCGCGATCGGTCGCCGCGGGTCGTGCACCGCGATGACGACGTCGACGCCGACCTCAGCCGCGTCGACCACGAGAGCTCAGCAGCTGCGTGTACTCGGCCACGTAGGCGTCGGCGACGGTCTGGGGGGAGAACCGGTCGCCGATCGTCGCGGCGATCTCCTCGGCGACCAGGAGCTGCGCTCGACGGTCGAGGTCGGCGACGGCGTCGGCGTACGCGGCCGGTGTCTGCTCGGCGACCAGACGTCCCACGCGCGGGTCGATGTACTCCCCCTGCCCGCCCGAGGCGCCCACGACCACCGGTCGCCCGGCGACGAGGGCCTCGGCGGCGGAGACGCAGAAGTTGTCGCCGCGCGTGGGCAGCAGGAACATGTCCGCGGCGTCCAGCTCGGCGGCCACACCCTCGGGGTCGAGCGCGCCGGTGAGCGTGACGGCGTCCGCCAGCCGCAGCCTGCGAGCGAGCCGGATCACCTGCCGCCGCAGCGGTCCGTCGCCGACCCAGGTGAGGTGGGCCGTCACACCCCGGTCCCGCAGCTCGGCGAGCGTCCGCACCGCCAGCAGCGGGTCCTTGCGATCGATGAGGCCCCCGACGGCGACCAGCCGCAACGGCACCCGCGGTCGCATCGGCCGCGGCGTCACGTGCTCGCGCGGCGGCACCACGCACCCGACGACGGCGGTGCGGCGCGGGTACCGGGCGCGGCGGATCGGAGCAGCCAGGAACTCGCACACGGCCGTGACGGTGTCGGGGGCGCGCAGCAGCAGCCGCACGAGAGCGATCGCCGGCCGCAGCGGCAGGGGCACGGTGCCGGGGTTGGTCAGCCCCGACCAGTGCTCGGTGTGGATCCACGGCGCGCGCGGCCGCCGGAGCGCGAGCGGCGGGAGGGCGGAGACCGCCATCGAGTGCACGACGTCGGCTCCGGCGGTGAGCGCTCGGAGCTGCCGCCCGGCACGGATCCAGTCGAGCGGGTTGAGCGGGTTCATGGGGACTCGGCGCACCCGGACGCCGTCGACGACGACGACCCGCGCCTCGGTGCTCGGGTCGATCAGTCGGGGCGCCACGAGATGGACGAGCTCGATGCTCTCGACCTCGGGATGCGCGGCGAGAGCAGCCAGGTCCTTGCGCACGAAGATCCCGGCGCCCGGTGCTCGGGGCGTCGGGAACCAGGTCGACACCGCCACGATCCGCACGGCGCCAGGCTACCGGCTGACGATCGCGCGGCCGGTGGCGAGACGGCCGGATCGGCGCGGCGGAGCACGTGTGCTCCGCCACAATGTGCGTCGTGGAGAACGGGGCGCAGGCGCAGGAGGAGACCGCGGCCTGCGAGCGCATCTTCCGTCGGTACGGCCTG
>JBMDXU010000206.1:0-17318 GCA_048594485.1 Pseudactinotalea sp.
CCCAGACCGGTCGAGCAGACGGTGATGCCGAGCTGCGCGCACGCGAGCATCAGCGACACGTTCTCCATCGCCCACAGCACGGTCTTCGCGCCTCGCACGCCCTGCTCGGCGAGCGGCTCGATCTGCGAGCGCCGCGCCGACATGATCGCGAACTCGGCGCCCACGAAGAACGCGTTCGCGGCCAGCAGCACGAGGCCGATGATCAGTCCGGTGCCGGTGCTCATGAGTCGGCTCCCTCGGACCGGTCCGCCTCGTCGTCGGCGGTGGGCACCACGGTGACGCGGATCGTCTCGACACGACGCCCGTCCATGCCTTCCACGCGCAGCAGCACCCCCGGGACCGCGACCTCGTCGCCGATCTCGGGAAGCCGCCCGAGCTCGGTCATCACGAGCCCGCCGAGGGTCTCGTACGGGCCGTCGTCGGGCACCGACACCCCGGTCTCGTTCTCCAGCTCGTCGGGCCGCAGCGTCCCGGCCACGACCCAGGTGTCCTCGCCGCCGGAGCTGACCGGGCGCGGCCGCGGGTCGTGCTCGTCGGCCACCTCGCCCACGAGCTCCTCGACGACGTCCTCGAGCGTGACGGCCCCCGCGGTGCCGCCGTACTCGTCGACGACCACGGCCATCTGGTGGCCGAACTCGCGCAGCTCGAGCAGCAGCGGAGCGAGGCGGATGGTCTCGGGCACGCGTGGGGCGTCCTCCATGAGCGCCCCCACGGGCACGGCGTCGCGTCGCTCGTAGGGCACCGCGATGGCGCGGCGCAGGTGCACCAGCCCGACGACGTCGTCGGGCGAGTCGTCGATGACCGGGAACCGGGAGTGTCCGGTCTCGCGCGCACGCGCGATGACATCGGAGGCGGAGTCGCCGGGCGCCAGGGTGGCGAGCCGCATGCGGTCGGTCATGACGTCGACGGCGGTGAGCGAGCCGAGCCCGATCGACCGGGTCAGGAGCGCGGCCGTCCCGACGTCGAGCGTCCCCGCCTCGGCCGAGTGCCGCACCAGAGCGGCGAGCTCGGGTGCGGAGCGGGCGCCGCTGAGCTCTTCGCGCGGCTCGACCCCGAACTTGCGGAGCACCCAGTTGGCCGACGAGTTCAGCCCGAGGATGACGGGTCGGAGCGCGAGCGTGAAGCCCCGCTGCGCCGGGGTGATCAGCCCCGCGACGCGCATCGGCTCGGAGATCGCCCAGTTCTTCGGGATCAGCTCGCCGAACACCATCGAGAACGTGTTGACGATGACGAGGCTCGCGACGACGGCGACGGCCGTGGCGACCGACTCGGCGACCGCGGTGCTGCCGATCCACCTCGTCAGCAGGTTGGCGATGGCCGACTGCATCGTGTAGCCCAGCAGGATCGTGGTCATCGTGATGCCGACCTGAGCGCCCGAGAGCTGCGTCGACAGCTCGCGCAACGCCTTGGAGACGCCGACCGCACGCTTGTCACCCGCCTTGACCCGGCGGTCGACGGCGGTGGGGTCGAGCGCGACGAGCGAGAACTCGGAGGCGACGAAGACGAACGTGCCCGCTGTCAGCACGATGCCGAGAAGGACGAACAACCAGTCGGAGATCACTGCCGGTCCCCGACTGGTTCGGTATGGCCACTCATGGTGAGCAAACTGTAGCCAACGGCGTCGGCCGCCCTCACAGGTCGTCCCCAGCTCGGGCACGAGGTCTGTGCACGACCCGCCCGACGCGGGCGTGACAACCCGGTCTCGCGGGCGGGGCCTGTGCCAGGCTTGCCGGCATGAACGCAGCGACGCCCGTGGTGCTCGTCGTCGAGGACGAGCCCGAGATCGCCACCCAGATCGTCCGCCGGCTCCAGGCGGAGGGCTGGACGGCCCAGTCCGTCGCCGACGGCCTGGCCGGTGTCGAGGCCGCCGTGACCACCCGGCCCGATCTCGTCGTCCTCGACGTCATGCTCCCCGGCATCGACGGGCTCGAGGTCTGCCGACGCATCCAGGCGCAGGGCGCCGCGGACGGGCAGGCGGTGCCCCCGGTCCTCATGCTGACGGCACGCGACGACGAGACCGACCTGCTCATCGGCCTCGGTGTCGGAGCCGACGACTACATGACGAAGCCGTTCTCGATGCGTGAGCTCGTGGCTCGGCTCAAGGTGCTGCTGCGGCGCGTCGAGCGGGCTCGCGCGAGCGCGAGCAGCAGCGGTGAGGGGGAACCGCCGCTCGTGCTCGGCGACCTGACGATCGACCGGGCGGCCCGCCGGGTGTTCCGTGGCGACACGGAGGCGCACCTGACGCCGACCGAGTTCGACCTGCTCGTCTGCCTCGCGGCGACCCCGCGCACCGTGCTCTCCCGGGAGCGCCTGCTCGCCGACGTCTGGGACTGGGCCGACGCCTCGGGCACCCGAACCGTGGACTCCCACATCAAGGCGCTGCGCCGCAAGCTCGGCTCCGAGCTCATCCGCACCGTGCACGGCGTGGGCTACGCGCTCGAGCCGGGCGCCATCGCGGACTGACGCGATGACGACCCCGACGCCATGACGAGCTCCGAGCGCGGGACGCGTCCGCACATCCGGCACGCCCGCACGGACGAGCCGTCGTGGCGCAACCCCTTCCCGGACACGATGCTCGACCTGCGGCCGCTGGACCCGATCCGGTCGATCAAGGGCAAGCTCATCGTCATCATCGGCGCCACGACGTCGATGTACATGCTGGTCACCTGGCTGGGCGACCGCTACTTCGAGATGGGTGTGCTGAGGACGTTCCCGGTCGCGCTGGTCTGCTCCCTGGCGTTGACCCAGGTGCTCGCCCGTGGCATGACGCGACCGCTGCGGGAGATGACGGCGGCCGCCCGGGCGATGGCACGCGGGGACTACTCGATCCGCGTCGAGACCAACAGCCGCGACGAGGTCGGCCAGCTCGCCGCCGCCTTCAACTCGATGGCCACCGACCTCGACACCCTCGACAGCCAACGCCGCGAGATGGTCGCCAACGTCAGTCACGAGCTGCGCACCCCCGTCGCGGCGCTCCGGGCCCAGGTCGAGAACATGGCCGATGGCGTCGTCGAACCCGACGCGGAGGCGCTCGAGGCGGCTCTCGGTCAGATCGAGCGTCTGTCCCGCCTCATCGCGTACCTGCTCGACCTGTCACGGCTCGAGGCCGGGGCCGCGGACCTGCACGTCGCCCCGATCCAGGTCGGCCCGTTCCTGACCAGCATCACCGACGACGCGAGGCGGGCGTCCGGTCGAGGAGGGCTGACCTGGCGGGTGGAGACCACGCCGGACGACCTCGTCCTGGTCGGCGACTCCGAACGGCTCCACCAGGTGGTGTCCAACCTCCTCGACAACGCCTCCCGGCACTCCCCGTCCGACGGCACCGTGACGCTCAGCGCGTACGAGACCCACGGTTACGTCGTCATCGACGTCATCGACGAGGGAAGCGGCATCCCCGAGGAGGACCGGGACCAGGTGTTCGGCCGGTTCGCGCGCGGCAACGCGCCCGCGCAGACCGGGGGCACCTCGACCGGGGGCACGGGCCTCGGCCTCGCGATCGCTCGTTGGGCGGTCGGGCTGCACGAGGGCACGATCGCCGTCATCGACCCGCCGGGAGGAGTGGGCACCCGGATCCGGGTGCGGCTGCCCACCCTGGGCCCCCGACGTGCCGGACCGTCCGGCGACGGAGCGACGAGCGGTCTGTGACCGGCGGTTGACCCGGGGTTGACCCGGACGACGTCCGCATCGCGAATCTGGTTCGCCGACGGCCGGAATCGGCCCGCCGGTGCGAGTCCGGCGGCCAGACTGTGACAACCTTGAGGCACCAGTTCATCCGACGCAGGGTTAGGGAAGAGGCGACACCGCGTGTCTGCACCGACCGCTGGCGAAGGGGCTGCCGGGCACGCCGGCGCAGCCACTTTCGGCGGCAACGAATGGTTGATCGAGTCTCAGTACGAGGCGTTCCAGGCAGACCCGACCTCGGTCGAGCCGTCGTGGCGGGAGTTCTTCGCCACCTACACGCCCGGCGAGGCGACGAACGGCGCCGCGGCCACGACGCCGTCGAGCACCCCGAGCGGGGAGAAGGCGCTCGGCGATGCCCCCGAGGCGAAGGCGACGACGCCCGCCTCGGGTCCTGACGACGACGCCGACGTGACCCCGCGGCAGCAGGCGCCGCTGACGCGTGCCTCCGCGCCCGCGACCGCGGAGCCCGTCGAGCCGCCGCCCGCGCCCCCGGCCGACGCCGACTCCCACTCGCCCCTCACCGTCGACGACAGCGACCCGATCCCTGTGCCCGTCGAGGCGGTCAAGGCCACCGCGCCCTACACCCAGACCGCGCCCGCGCGCCGTGCGCCCAGCGCGGGTGGCGACGACGAGGTCACCAAGCTGCGCGGCCCGGCCGCGCGGGTCGTCACCAACATGGAGTCCTCGCTCGCAGTCCCGACCGCGACGAGCGTGCGCGCGATCCCCGCGAAGCTCCTGGTCGACAACCGGATCGTGCTCAACAACCACCTGGCCCGCAGCCGTGGCGGCAAGGTCAGCTTCACCCACCTGATCGGGTACGCGCTCGTCGAGGCCCTCGGCGAGATGCCGGAGATGAACGCCGGCTACCGCGAGATCGACGGCAAGCCGGGCATCTTCCGCCCCTCCCACGTCAACCTCGGCCTGGCGATCGACCTCGCCAAGCCCGATGGCACCCGTCAGCTGCTGGTGCCCGCCATCAAGGGCGCGGAGTCGATGGACTTCGCCCAGTTCTGGCGCGCCTACGAGGACGTCGTCAAGCGCGCCCGCGGGGGCAAGCTGGGTGTGGAGGACTTCCAGGGCACCACGATCTCGCTCACGAACCCCGGCACGATCGGCACGGTCCACTCGGTGCCGCGGCTCATGGAGGGCCAGGGCGCGATCGTCGGGGTCGGCGCGATGGAGTACCCGGCCGAGTTCCAGGGCGCCTCCGTCGAGAACCTCGCCAAGATGGGCGTCTCGAAGGTCCTCACGCTGACCTCGACCTACGACCACCGGATCATTCAGGGCGCTCAGTCCGGCGACTTCCTGCGGATCATCCACACCAAGCTGCTCGGCGAGGACGGCTTCTACGACCGCGTGTTCGCGGCGCTCCGGGTGCCGTACGAGCCCGTGCGCTGGACCACGGACGTCGAGTTCGACCCGGCCAACGAGTTCGACAAGTCGGCCCGCATCCTCGAGCTCATCCACGCCTACCGCTCGCGCGGCCACCTCATCGCCGACACCGACCCGCTCGCCTACCGGCAGCGCAAGCACGCCGACCTCGACGTGCAGAACCACGGCCTCACGCTGTGGGACCTCGACCGCTCCTTCCCCACCGGTGGGTTCGGCGGTCAGCCCCGCATGCTGCTGCGCGACATCCTCGGGCTGCTGCGCAACTCCTACTGCCGCACCATCGGCGCCGAGTACATGCACCTGCACGACGGCGCCCAGCGCCGCTGGCTGCAACAGCGGCTGGAGTCGGGCTGGAGCAAGCCCGCCCCCGAGGTGCAGAAGCAGATCCTCCGCAAGATCAACCAGGCCGAGGCGTTCGAGACGTTCCTGCAGACCAAGTTCGTCGGGCAGAAGCGCTTCAGCCTCGAGGGCGGCGAGTCGCTGATCCCGCTGCTCGACCAGGTCCTGCAGTCGGCGGCGCACGAGGGTCTGGACGAGGTCGGCATCGGCATGCCGCACCGCGGGCGGCTCAACGTGCTCGCCAACATCGCGGGCAAGTCCTACGCGCAGATCTTCGCCGAGTTCGAGGGCAACCAGGACCCGAAGTCGGTGCAGGGCAGCGGGGACGTCAAGTACCACCTCGGCACCGAAGGCGAGTACACCTCGATCGACGGGGAGACCACCAAGGTCTACCTCGCGGCCAACCCGTCGCACCTCGAGGCCGTCGACGGTGTCCTCGAGGGTGTCGTGCGCGCCAAGCAGGACCGCATCGACCTCGGCGGCAGCGGCTTCTCCGTGCTGCCGATCCTCATCCACGGCGACGCGGCGTTCGCCGGTCAGGGCGTGGTGACGGAGACGATCAACCTGTCCCAGCTGCGGGGCTACCGCACCGGCGGCACGATCCACATCCTCATCAACAACCAGATCGGGTTCACGACCGGGGCGTCGTCCTCGCGGTCGACGCTCTACTCGACCGACGTCGTCAAGGGTCTGCAGATCCCCGTGTTCCACGTCAACGGCGACGACCCGGAGGCCGTCGCCCACGTGGCCCAGCTCGCCTTCGACTACCGGCAGGAGTTCAACCGGGACGTCGTCATCGACATGGTCTGCTACCGCCGCCGCGGTCACAACGAGGGCGACGACCCCTCGATGACCCAGCCGGTCATGTACTCCCTCATCGAGAACAAGAGGTCGGCGCGGACGCTCTACACCGAGGCGCTCGTCGGTCGCGGCGATATCACCGAGGAGGAGGCGCAGCAGGCGCTGCAGCACTTCCAGGCCGAGCTCGAGCGCGTCTTCACCGAGTCCAAGCAGGGCCAGTCGTCCTCCACCCAGCAGGTCGCCGGCCTCGAGGTCCCGGAGTCTCAGCAGGAGGACGCCGGGATGATGGTCGGGTGGCAGACCGCCGTGCCCAGCACGGTGCTGCAGCGGATCGGCGAGGCGCACATGCGGGCGCCGGAGGGCTTCACGGTGCACCCCAAGCTCAAGCAGCTCCTGGAGCGGCGCGAGCAGATGTCGACCACGGGCGACATCGACTGGGGCTTCGGCGAGCTGCTGGCGTTCGGGTCCCTGCTGCTGGAGGGCACGCCGGTGCGTCTCGCCGGCCAGGACAGCCGTCGTGGCACCTTCGTGCAGCGGCACGCCGTCTTCCACGACCGCCTGACCGGTGCCGAGTGGACGCCGCTGACCTATCTGTCGGCCGACCAGGCGAAGTTCTGGGTGTACGACTCCTCGCTGAGCGAGTACGCGGCCCTGGCCTTCGAGTACGGCTACTCGGTCGAGCGCCCGGACGCCCTCGTGCTCTGGGAGGCGCAGTTCGGCGACTTCGTCAACGGCGCCCAGACCGTCATCGACGAGTTCATCTCGTCGGCGCAGGCCAAGTGGAACCAGAGCAGCTCGGTCGTGCTGCTGCTCCCCCACGGCTACGAGGGTCAGGGGCCGGACCACTCCTCCGCGCGCATCGAGCGGTTCCTGCAGCTGTGCGCCGAGGACAACATGGTCGTGGCGCAGCCGTCGACGCCGGCCAACCACTTCCACCTGCTGCGCCGTCAGGCCTACGACCGCCCGCGCAAGCCGCTCGTGGTCTTCACGCCCAAGCAGCTGCTGCGGCTCAAGGCGGCGGCCTCGCAGGTCGAGGACTTCACCTCGGGCACGTTCCGCACCGTCATCGGCGACAGCACCATCACCGCCGAGCAGGCCGGTTCGGTCACCCGGGTGCTGATGTGCACCGGCCGGGTCTACTACGACCTCGCCGCCGAGCGCGCCAAGCGGGGCGACACCTCGACGGCGATCGTGCGGATCGAGCAGCTGTACCCGTTCGACCGTGAGGCTCTCGTGGCCGAGCTCGGCCGCTACCCCGCCGACGCCGAGCTGGTGTGGGTCCAGGACGAGCCGAGCAACCAGGGCGCGTGGTCGTTCGTCGCGTACCAGATGCGCTTCAAGACGCCGGAGCTCGCCGATCGCGAGATCCAGCACGTCAGCCGTCGTCCGGCCGCCGCTCCGGCGACCGGCTCCGGCAAGGTGCACAAGGCGCAGCAGGAGCAGCTGATCGCCGAGGCCTTCGACCGGTGAGCACGAGGGTGGTCGTCGTCGGCGACGAGCTCGCCGCCGGCGTCGGGGACCCTCGCGGGATGGGCTGGGTCGGGCGTGTCATCGGACGCACCCGCACGCCGGAGCCGGTGGCCGTCTTCACCCTGGCCGTGCCGGGTGAGACGTCCACGCAGCTCTCCGCGCGGTGGGAGACCGAGAGCAACCGCCGCTTCGGCGGCGACGACGACCGCCTCGTGGTCGCGCTCGGCTCCGCCGATCTCGACCACGGCGTCTCGCTCGCGCGCAGTCGGCTCAACCTGGCCAACATCCTCGACGACGCGACGAACCGGCGCATCCCGGCCTTCGTCGTCGGTCCGCCCCCACGACCGGGCGTCGACGAGAACGCGCTGACCGAGCTCACGAAGGCGTTCGGCGACGTCTGCCAACGCCGACGCGTCCCGTACGCCGAGACCTACCTGCCGCTGCGCGCGCACGAGCAATGGCTCGCGGACGTCGCGGCCGGCGACGGGGTGCTCCCTGGCCAGGCCGGTTACGGCCTGCTCGCCTGGCTCGTGCTCCACAACGGCTGGCACGCGTGGATCGGCGCGGACGACCCGGACGCCTGACAGCATGCGGACCCCCTTCTCACAGCGTGGGACCTCGGTTTGCGATTCTCCCGGGATCTCGGCACCGTGGGAGATGTCCTAGGCGCAACGCGCTGCGGTCCGGACCGTATCGGTCGGCCGCTCGTACGCGTCACAGCCGAGGAGAAGGAGAGCGTTCGTGCTCACCGTGACCGAGACCGCCCAGACCGCGATCAAGTCCATCAGCGAGCAGGCAGGGCTGCCGGCGACCGGCGGCGTCCGCATCGCCATGAGCGACGGCGGCACCGATGTCCAGATGGCGCTCGCACCCGAGCCCGTCGACGGCGACCAGGTCGTCGAGAACGAGGGCGCCCGGGTGTTCCTGCCGAACGAGACCGCCGTGCTCCTGGAGACCCAGGAGCTGGACGCGGCCCAGACGCCCGAAGGCACCGGGTTCACCCTGCGCGCGCAGTCTGCGTAGCAGCACCGACACCGACCCGGGTCACCTCGTCGAGGTGGCCCGGGTTCGTCGTCCGGGCTCGGCGGACCTCAGCCGCGGGCGAGCACGACCTTGCCGACCATCTCGCCGTCGAGAAGGGTGCGGAACGCGGTGCGGACGTCGTCGTCGTCATCGAGGTCGCCCACCGACGCCACCACGGGTGAGAGCCCCGCCGCCGTCATCATCGCGGCGACACGGGCGAGTTGTGCGCGTGTGCCCATCGTCGTGCCCACGACCCGGAGGCTGCGGAAGAACACCCGGTTCAGGTCGGCCGACGGCGCCGGCCCGGAGGTCGCCCCCGCCACGGCGACCACGCCGCCCGGCTTGAGCGAGCGGAGCGAGTGCTGCCAGGTCGCCTCACCGACGGTCTCGAGGACGGCGTCCACGGGCGCGACCCGCTCCCCCGACGCCACCGCGTCGTGAGCACCCAGCTCGAGCGCGCGCGCGAGCTTGGCCTCGGAGCGGGAGGTGACGGTCACGTGCAGCCCGGCAGCGCGGGCGAGCAGCACGGCCGCCGTCGAGACGCCTCCCCCGGCCCCCTGGATCAGCACACGCTCGCCGGGCTTGACGGCGGCGGCGTCGAACAGCAGCCGGTAGGCGGTGAGGTACGCCGTCGGCAGGCAGGCGGCCTCGGCGAAGGACATCTCCGGCGGCTTGGGCACGAGGTTCGCGGCCGGCACCGCGACACGCTCGGCCAGCACTCCGGGGTATCGCTCGGATAGCAGGGTGCGGCGCGGGTCCAGCGTCTCGTCACCGTCCCACCCCGGGGTGGAGATCACGGCGTGGACCATCACCTCCGACCCGTCGGGCGCGATGCCCGCGGCGTCGGTGCCGAGCACCATGGGCAGCGACTCCGCCGGGAGCCCGACCCCGCGCAGGCTCCACAGGTCGTGGTGGTTGAGCGCCGCGGCACGGACCTCGACCCATACCCAGTCCTGGGGCACCTCCGGCTCGAGATCGCCGATGGCCAACCCGCTCAGCGGGTCGGCGGCGTCCTGGGACGCGGCGTGGACGGTGCGCACGTGGCCGTCCGGTCAGACGCCCTGGGTGCGCGCGCGGATGACCGTGATCTCGGTGCGCACACGGAGCCGAAGCGTCTCCGGGGCGACCTCGCAGCACGACCGGCGCAGCAGGGCGCGGATGCGCTGCTCGACCTCGGCCTCACCGAAGCACGAGACGCACTCGGACAGGTGGGCACGGAGTCGATCGGCGTCGAAGGGCTCGACCTCGGAGTCCAGGAACGCCTCGAGCCGGTCGAGCGCCTCGTCGCAGCGGCAGCTGTCGTCGGACATCATGCGCCCCTGACCAGGCCGAGGTCGCGGGCGTGATCCGCGAGCAGCTTGCGCAGCTGGCCCCGGCCGCGGTGCAGCCGCGACATCACGGTGCCGATCGGGGTGTCCATGATCTCGGCGATCTCCTTGTAGGCGAAGCCCTCGACATCCGCGAGGTACACCGCCATGCGGAAGTCGTCGGGGAGCTGAGCGAGCGCCTCCTTGACGACGTCGTCACCGATGAGGTCGAGCGCCTCGGCCTCGGCGGACCTCAGCCCGGTCGAGCTGTGGGACGCGGCCCGGTGCTCCTGCCAGTCCTCGATGTCGTCGGCGTTCGACTGCAGCGGCTCGCGCTGCTTCTTGCGGTAGCTGTTGATGAAGCTGTTCGTGAGGATCCGGTAGAGCCAGGCCTTGAGGTTCGTGCCGGGACGGTACTGGTGGAAGGCCGCGTAGGCCTTCGCGAACGTTTCCTGGACCAGGTCCTCGGCATCGGCCGGGTTGCGCGTCATGCGCAACGCGGCGCCGTAGAGCTGGTCGAGCAGCGGCATGGCGTCGGTCTCGAACCGCAGGTCGCGCTCGGCGTCGGACTCGGCGTCGCGGACGTCGACGGCGGCATCCGGCTCCGCAGCGGCCGTGGGCTCTGCGGTCGCCTCGACGGCGTCGCTCGTGGGTTCCGACATCACTGACGACCCTACCCGTCGCAGGGACCGGGGCCGGCCCGGCGGCCGCACGGCAGCAGCCCGGGTCGGGCGTGTCAGGGTCGCGATGCTCACAGGTGCGTCAACACCGGCGGTGGCCGCGGTCATTCCCGGCGGCGCCGGACGACGCCTCCTGACGCGTTCGGCTACCCATCCGGGCGCGAGTGAGGTAGCAATGACCCATGAGTCCTCTTCGTGCGCTCGCACGCCCGCTGCTCGCCTCGGCCTTCATCGTCGATGGCATCGACGCCATCCGCCACGCCGACGAGCACGCGGAGCAGGCACGCCCCCTCACACCGACGCTCGCCAAGCTGAGCGCGCAGGTGCCGGGCCTTCCCTCCGACCCGACGAGCCTCACCAAGCTGATCGGCGCGGTGCAGGTGGCCGCGGGCGTGCTGCTCGCGACCGGCAAGGCTCCGCGTGCGGCGGCCGCGACGCTGGCCGTCATCACGATCCCGACCACGCTGATCAAGTACCCGGTGTGGTCGACCAAGGGTGAGGAGCGCAGCCGGCACCTGTCGGGCCTGCTGCGCAACGCCGCCCTGCTCGGAGGACTGATCTTCGCCGCCGAGGACCGCCAGGGCCGCCCCTCGCTCGGCTGGCGTCTGGAGAACCGCCGCCAGCACCGGACCGAGCTCGACGACCTGCGTGACGAGCTGGCGCTCAAGGCCAAGGAGGCCAGGCTCGCGGCTCGCACCGCGAAGGTGCGGGTGCGCGAGGGCGTCGCCGACGTGCGTGGGTCGCTCTGAGGCGGGCCGCTCTGACTGTCGGGCGCTCCGTGGCGCCCGGTCCGGGCGCCGCGCGTGACGCCTACCCTGGTGCCGTGATGCCTGCCGCGTGGTCCGCCCCGCTCGCCGACGGACCGCTGGACGCGACCGTCGTCGTCCCCGGGTCCAAGTCGCTGACCAACCGAGCACTGCCGCTGGCGGCGCTCGCCGAGGAGCCGACGACCATCCGTGGCGCCCTGCGCTCGCGCGACTCCGAGCTGATGATCGCCGCGCTGCGTGCCCTCGGCGTCGGCGTGACGACCTCGGTCGACGGCACCACGCTCGACGTGACGCCGGGACCGCTCCGAGGGCCGGCGACCATCGACTGCGGGCTGGCGGGCACCGTCATGCGGTTCGTGCCCGCGCTGGCCGCGCTCGCCGATGGCCCGGTCCGGCTCGACGGCGACGCCGGCGCGCGGGTGCGCCCGATGGGTCCCGTGCTCGCCGGCCTGGCGCGCCTGCAGGTGCCGGTCACCTCCGACGACGGCAGCGAGCCGGCGTTCCTGCCGGTCACGGTCCACGGCACCGGGCGGGTGCTCGGTGGTGAGATCGAGATCGACGCCTCGGCGTCGTCGCAGTTCGTGTCCGGCCTGCTGCTCGCGGCTCCCCGGTTCGAGTCGGGTCTGACGCTGCACCACGTCGGGGAGGTCCTTCCGAGTCAGCCGCACATCGACATGACGATCGCCGTGCTCCGCGAGCGCGGTGCCGTCGTGGACGATGTCGCCGTCGGGAAGTGGCGCGTCGAGCCGGGACCGATCGCCGGTGGTGAGGTCGTCATCGAGCCCGACCTGTCGAACGCCGGACCCTTCCTGGCTGCCGCAGTCGCGGCCGGCGGCACCGTGCGGGTGCCGCACTGGCCCGTCGAGACCACCCAGCCGGGCGCCCTGCTGCCCGAGCTGCTCACGCTGATGGGGGCGACGACGTCGCTGACGGACGGTGTGCTGGCCGTCAGTGGCTCGGGGCAGGTGCGGCCGATCACGGTCGATCTCGGGCTCGCCGGTGAGCTGGCGCCGACGATCGCGGCGCTCGCGGCGCTGGCGCCCGGGACCTCACGACTGACCGGCATCGCGCACCTGCGCGGGCACGAGACGGACCGGCTGGCGGCCCTGGTCACCGAGATCCGCCGGCTGGGCGGCTCGGCGCAGGAGCTGTCCGACGGCATCGAGATCCGCGGTGGCGGCCTGCACGGCGCCGTCGTCGAGACCTATCACGACCACCGGATGGCGACGTTCGCGGCCGTGATCGGCCTCGCCGTCCCCGGTGTCGAGGTCGTCGATGTCGCCACCACCGCCAAGACCCTCCCCGACTTCACGTCGATGTGGACGGCGATGCTCGGGGACGTCGCCGCCTGATGTACCGCGGTCTGAGACGTGACGCCGAGGACGACGTCCGCGTCCGCCCCAACCGGAAGGGCAGCCGGCCGCGGACGAAGCAGCGGCCCGATCATCTCGACGCGGTCTCGGGCATGGTGCTCGTCGTCGACCGCGGTCGCTACGACGTGCTGGTCGACGGAGGGCCGCAGGTCCGCGCGATGAAGGCGCGCGAGCTCGGGCGAGCGGCGATCGTCGTGGGTGACCGCGTCGACGTCGTGGGCGACACGTCCGGGGCGACCGACACGCTCGCGCGGATCGTCCGCGTCCAGGACCGCACCTCGACGCTGCGCCGCAGCGCTGACGACTCCGACGACGCCGTCGAACGGGTGCTGGTGGCGAACGCCGACCAGCTCGTGGTGGTGACCGCGCTCGCCGACCCGGAGCCGCGACCCCGGATGGTGGACCGGTGTCTCGTGGCCGCGTTCGACGGCGGCATGCAGGCGCTGCTGTGCCTGACGAAGGCGGACCTCGCGGACCCCGAGGCGTGCGCGTCGCAGTACGCCGCGCTGGAGGTTCCTGCGGTCGCCACGGTGATCCGGCCCGGCCGGATCGACGGGCTGGACGAGCTGCGCGACCGGCTGACCGGCAAGGCGTCCGTGCTGATCGGGCACTCCGGGGTCGGCAAGTCGACCTTGGTGAATGCGTTGGTCCCGGAAGCCGGGCGGGAGACCGGAGGAGTCAACGAGGTGACCGGCCGGGGGCGGCACACGTCGTCGTCGGCCGTCGCCCTGCCTCTGCCCGACGGCGGCTGGGTCATCGACACCCCGGGCGTGCGGAGCTTCGGGCTCGCGCACGTGCAGCCGGACGACCTCTTGCGGGCCTTCGAGGACCTCGACGCGGTCGCTCAGGACTGTCCCCGGGGATGCACCCACGGGGCCGACGCGCCGGACTGCGCGCTGGACGAGTGGGTCGCCTCCGGTGCTGCCGGACCGGCGGGTGAGGCGCGGCTGGCGAGCTTCCGTCGGCTGCTGGCCAGCCGCGAGGGTGGCGAGGGGGCCTAGGTCGGTGCTTGGCTGGACGTCATGGAGTCGATCAGCGAGGACGACCGGCGATGGCTGACGCGGTGCGCGGAGCTCGCCGAGGAGGCGCTCGAGGCCGGCGACGGGCCGTTCGGGTCGGTCCTCGTCGACGCGCACGGCGTGGTGCGGGCCGAGGACCGCAACCGTGAGACCAGCGACGGCGACCCGACCGCGCATCCCGAGATCGCCCTGGCGCGATGGGCGGCGGCGAACCTGAGCCCCGCCGAGCGTGCCGGCGCGAGCGTCTACACCTCGGGCGAGCACTGCCCGATGTGCGCGGCCGCGCACGGGTGGGCGGGTATCGGCAGGCTCGTGTTCGCGATGTCGACACCGGAGCTGGTCGCGCTGCGTGACGAGCTCGGACTGCCGCGAGGGCCGGTCGCGCCGCTGCGCGCCGCCGAGGTCGTCCCGGGTGTGGCCGTGCTCGGTCCGGACCCGACGTTGCTCGAACGGATCAGCGCCCTGCATCGTCGTGCCGCGAGGGCGTGAGCCTGCTCAGAAGCGAGCCGCGAACTCCTTCGGCGTCATCCCGGTGACCTTGCGCCAGTCGCGGCTGAAGTGCGCCTGGTCGACGTACCCGAGGTCGGCGGCGATCGAGGCGAGGTCCGCCGGCGTTCGCAGGCGCTCGGCCGCCTCGTGCAGACGACGGCGCTGCAGCAGCCACTTTGGTGACAGCCCGAGGTAGCGGGAGGTGAGCCGTTGCAGAGAGCGCTCGGTCAGGCCGAACGCTGCCGCCAGATCGGCGACGCGCACGAGGTCCGGCTTGCCGATCACGAGATCGACGACGGCGTCCACGAGCTCGGCCTCGGCGCCGATCGGGAGCAGCTCCGTGACCCGGTCGCCGAACCAGTCGGCGACGTCGCGCTGGGCGTGCTCGTCGGTCGGGTCGGCGCTCATCGTCTCGCGTGCGATGCGGGTCAGAGCGGCGCCGTGGCGCCAGGCCTCCTCGATCGGCACGTGCCGGTCGCGCATGCGATCCATGGGCGATCCCGAGAGCAGGTGCCCGGCTGAGGGCCGCAGCATCACACCGAACGCCCACGAGATGCCCTCGAGCACGGTCTCGGAGAGTCCGTGCGTGATGCCGTAGAACCTCGCGTAGTCCGGGGTGATCACAATCAGCGCGCCCGGGTTCTGCAGCACCTTCTGGACCCGGCGTTCCCCGGGCGGCACGGACCAGACCGGGATCCAGAACCGCGCGATCAGAGGGTCGAGCTCGGGGCGTGGGGCGAACCGGGTGATGTGGAACGAGGTGTCGGACGGGTCGATGAGATGCGCCCGTTCGACGTCATCGGGCCGCGAGCGTCCCACCGTTCCCTCGTCGGGTTGCATCGGCACACTCTGACTCATCGCACGCCACTCACGCGAGAACCCGTCGGCTCACGCGACGTCGACGAAGCCGTGCGTGACGTCGGCGGTCGTGAGCGAACCCGATCCGAGCGCTGGATCGGGGTCGAGATCGATGGTGCAGCCGTTGGCGACGAGCCTGCGAGCGCCGGCCGGTGAGGTCCACACCCAGACGCCGATGGCCGGAGAGTCGACGCTCCACCCGCCGTGCGTCTTGGCGCGGTGGTGCTTGCGGCACAGCAGGTGGGTGTTCGTCGTCTCGGTGATGCCACCGCCACCATCCGGGTCCGTGGGATCGACGAATCCTCGTCGGTAGGGCTGCTCGTGGTCGACGTCGCCCACCCGCGCGCGGCGCCCGCAGGAGGGGAAGGTGCACAGCCCTGCGTTGAGCATCGCGAGCTGTTCGCGCAGCAGCGTGGGCGCCTGGTAGCCGGTGTAGGTCAGGTTCTGGGCGAGATCGAGGATCGGGCGGACGGTGACGTTTGTGTGGCCCACGAGCGCCCGAGCCTGTGCTGCCGTGAGCGCGCCGCCGCGCTCCTCGCACCAGGTGTCGGTCGCGGCGTCCAGGTGGACGTAGAGGACCGTCGAGGTGAGTCCCGCGAGCGCCTCGAGGGCGTCAGGAGGCAGCCCGGCGACGCCGAGCGCGACCGGCGGCTCATGTCGGTCGTCCACGGGGTCGGGCGGGCCGGGATCCGTCGTCCGAGGATCTGTTGCCCGAGTGGCAGACGCCGCAGATCCCGCCAAATGGGCATGCGACGCCCATGGATCCGCCGTATGGCAATCCGGCATGGAAGTTTCTGACGACGGGTGATGTGGCGTCCGGGAATCCGGCGTCTGAGGGTCTGACGAGCGGGAGTCCGACGATCGAAGATGCGGCGGTCGACACTCGCCGTCCGGCCACTGCAGCCGCTCCGGACCGCCTCCCGGGGCGCCCGCGGGTCCCACGGACCGATCCGGGCCACCGTCGGGTGTCAGGGGCCGGTCCGAGCCGCCGTCGGGCCTCACCAAACGGCGCGAGCCGCGATTGGGTGTCAGGGGCTGTTCTGGGCCCCCTGCCTCGGGCAGCACCTCGAGATCCAGCGGGACGTGGGCATCGGGCAGGTCGGGTACCACCGTGTCCGCGACGACCGCGGGAGCCTTCTGCAGAGCGCGGAGCATCGCCGGGTCGGCGAGCAGCGCCAGCGCGACAGAGCGCCGCACGTCGGCCGACCGGGCATCTCCGACCTGGGCCAGGCGGGCGGCGATCTGGTCGAGCCGACGGTCCAGCCGCACGGCGTCACCGCTCGCCAGACGCGCGGCGACATCGGTCGCGCCGTGCTCGGTCCGCACCATCCGCACGAACAGCGACTCCGCCACGCGCTGCTGCTGCTCGACCTGCTCCTCCTGCGCACGCGCCGACAGCACCGCCTGATCGACCATCGTCTGCAGCCGACCCATCGGGACCAGCGCTGCCACCGGCATCGGCCCACGCGCCGTCGAGCGAGACGTCATCACGCTCGCCTCCACGGCGTCGATCTTCGACAGCGGCAGCTCCCGTGTGCGCCTCGCGATCATCCGGGCCTTCATGAAGGACAGGTCACCGCTGCGGACGCTCTGGGCGACCCGGCGAAGCCGGCACACCAGGTCCAGCACATCTGCGCAGAGCGACGTGGCTGCTGCCTGCGAGATCGACATCGCCACCGCGACCTCGCACACGGCGAACTCGGGCACCGGCGTCGAACCCGGCCCGCCGAGCTGGATCAGTTCCTCGACGCCGGGCACCCGGACCAGCGGCGGTTCCCACGACGAGGCGCAGTCGGCGAGGTACTCCGCGAGGTGGTCCATCCGCACGGACTCCATCCGCGCCACTTCCCGGTCCGCCTCGACCGCGGCTCGAAGCGCCCCGTCACCGGTCAGACCGAGCGTCAGGCGCGAGGCACGGGCGCGCCCACCTCGCCTCGCGACCCCTCGTCCCTCCATACGACGACTCTCCCACCGACCTCTGACGTTGACACTGGTACCGGCCTCGCCCTGGTCTGACTCGACCACTGACTGGCTTCGTGCCTTCGCAATGATTCGTCGGCCGGGGCGGGGCTGTTCGAGGGAGCCGACCAGGCGGACATGACCTCATAGGAGCCTGGGC
>JBMDXU010000207.1:0-8268 GCA_048594485.1 Pseudactinotalea sp.
GGTCCTCGGGATCATGACCGCGGAGACGTTGGACGAGGCGATCGCCTGGCAGAACCAGACCCCGTACGGCCTCACCGGTGGCCTGCACAGCCTCGACGAGGATGAGATCGACCACTGGCTCGAGCGGGTCGAGGTCGGCAACGTCTACGTCAACCGGCACATCACCGGGGCGATCGTCCGGCGGCAGCCCTTCGGCGGGTGGAAGCGCTCCGCCGTCGGACCGGGTGCCAAGGCGGGCGGTCCGAACTACGTCGCACAGCTGGCGCAGTGGCGTCAGGTGGGGCGGCCGACGTCGGTGGGCGACATCGGTCCGCGGGCGCGCGCCGTGCTGGAGGCGTCGTCCGGATGGTTCGACCGGGCCCAGAGCGCATGGCTGGCGGACGCCGCGGCGTCCGACGGTCACGCCCGGGACCTCTACTCCGTCGACGCCGACCCCAGCGGGTTGCGCGCCGAGGCGAACGTGCTCCGCTACCGCCCGCTCCCGGGCATCGTCGTCCGGGCGGGCGCCGACGCCACGCCGGCTGAGCTGCTGCGCGTGCTGCTCGCGGCCGAGTGCGCCGGTGTCCCGGCGACCGTGACCTACTCACCCGACCTCGCGCTGGGAGAGGAGATGACGGCCTGGGGTGCCGCGCAGGGATGGCGTTCGGAGAGCGATGCCGAGGTGGCGGCGCGGATCGCCGCCGGCGAGATCACCGGCCGTGTCCGGGTCATCGGCAGCGCCGTCGCGCTGCAGCAGTCCGCGGTGGAGCCTGCGGCGGACGTCACGCTGCTGCTCGGCCCGGTCCTCACCTCGGGCCGCCGCGAGGTGCTGACGATGCTCCGGGAGCAGGCGATCAGCCGCACCATGCACCGCTTCGGCCACCTCGTCCGCCGCGCCTGAGACGCGAGCCGGCGAGGATGTCTCGCCCGACTGATAGATCAGGGGATGTCAGTCGTGCGAGACACGGGCTCCGCGGGCCTCGTCGAGGGACATGACGTGGACGCGGTCGCGGCGCCAGGGGCGGCTCCAGCCGAGCTGCTCGAAGAGGTGGTCGAGGAGGTTGCCCGTGAAGCCCCAGACCCAGCCGTTGCCGAGCTCGAAGCCGGCGCTGCGGTGCCCCGCGATGGTCACGGTCGCGCGGTGCGCCGGGTCGAGGAGGTGCGCGACGGGCACGCGAAGGGTGTGGAGCACCTCGCCCGGCGTGACCTCGGCGACCTCCTCCGGCGCGTCGGTCCACCCGAGCACCGGATGCACCACGAATCCGCTGATCGGGACCAGCACCGGGTCCAGCTCTGCCAGCACGTCGACGTGCTCGGCGGCGAGCCCGATCTCCTCGTGGGTCTCCCGCAGCGCGGCCTCGATCTCCGACTCGCCCGGCTCCAGCGCCCCGCCCGGGAGCGCGATCTGCCCCGGGTGGTTCCGCAGGGCGGGCGAGCGCTGCACGAGGAACAGGTCGAGCGCGTCGGCGACGCCGTTCGTCGCGCGGGAACGCCGGTCGGTCGGGGTGAACAGCGCGAGGACCGCCGAGGGCCGGTAGCCCGCGGCCCGGTCGCCGTCGTAGGCGTGCGGGCCGCCGAGCGGAGCCATGCCCTCGTGCCCGATCCGGGCGACGAAGGCCTCCAGCGCCTCACGGCCGGCATGGATCGGGGTGCTCATGCCGCCATTGTGACGCCCGACGGCGTCACTCGTGTCGCCCGAGTCAGTCGCCGTAGGCCACGGTGGCGTCGCCGGCGCTGACGTCGACCTGCAGCGTGGCGGCCGCGGCGGGGTCGGTGCGGACGTCGATGCTGCGATCGCCCGCCGAGACCTCGCCGCTGACGGCGTAGTCGCCGTCGGGTAGGTACAGGTGGACGTCGCCCGCGCTGACGTCGACGACGGTGCTCCCCGGCGGGGTCCCGGTCACGTCGGCGGTCACACGTCCGGCGCTCACCTCGACGTCGACCGACTCCGGCCCGCTCGTGACGATCGTGGCGTCGCCGGCGCTGACGTCGACGGTGAGTGTGGTGCTCGCGCCCTCGAACGCGGCCGAGCCGGCCGCGACCTGAACGTCGACCTGTCGGTAGTCACCGAGGACGTCGACGTCTCCGGCCGCCAGGTCCATCTCGAGGTCGATCGTGCCTTCGAGGTCGCGCGGCAGCGTCAGCTCCGCGGTCACGCCGCGGCTGCCGAGGAACGGGAGGAACCATGCCTGGCGGCGGTCGGAGACGACGAGCCGGTCGCCGTCGACCTCGAACGTCCACGGGTCCTCGGCGCGCCAGCCGGTCGAGGTGATGTCCAGGGTCGCCTCTGGCACGTCCCCGAACGTCGTCGTCAGCGTGGCTCGCGAGATGTCGATGTCGATGCGTGAGATGTCGTCGACGGCGGCCGAGTAGCTCCCGCTGTGCGGTCGCCCGTTGCCCCACGACGCCGCGGCACCGCCCTGGATGACGAGCAGGGCCAGCACGAGGACTCCGATGATGGTCACGACGCCGGTGATGCCGCCGCGACGCCGCCCACCCGTCGTCGCCGGCCGGTCCGCGGTGGTCACGGTGGTGCCGTCGTCGACGACGGTCGGCGTGCTGTCCGCGGGACGGTCGGGGGTGCCGTAGGGCGGCTGCGGGGTGCTCATGTCGGTCTCCTCAGGCGTTCGGGTTGGAGTCGAGGTGGGCGAGGACGGCGAGGACGCGCCGGTTCCCCGCGGTGTCGGGTTCGAGGTCGAGCTTGGTGAAGAGCGAGGAGATGTGCTTCTCGACGCTGCCCTCGGAGATGAACAGGGTCGACGCGATCGCCTGGTTGGAGCGCCCCTCGGCCATCAGCCCCAGCACCTGCGACTCCCGCTCGGTGAGCCGGGAGAGGCGGGAGTCGCGCTGCCGGCGGGTGAGGAGCTGGGCGACGACCTCGGGGTCGAGCGCGGTACCGCCGCGCCCGACCGTCTCGACGCTCGCGAGGAACTCCTCGACGTCGGCCACCCGGTCCTTGAGCAGGTACCCCAGTCCGCCGGTGTTCGCGGCGATGAGGTCGGTCGCGTACCGCTCCTCGACGTACTGGCTGAGGACGAGCACGGCGAGGCCGCGGTGAGCCGCGCGCAGCCTGAGCGCCGCGCGGATCCCCTCGTCGGTGAAGGTCGGTGGCAGCCGGACGTCGAGGATGGCGAGATCGGGGGAGAGGGCGGCGACCTCCTCGTCGAGACGGCCGGCGTCGGGGAGCGCGGCGACGATCTCGTGCCCGGCGTCCGAGAGCAGCCGGACGATCCCCTCGCGCAGCAGCACGGAGTCTTCGCAGATCAGGATGCGCACGGGATGCTCACCTCGATGGTCGTGGGGCCGCCGGTGGGGCTGGCCAGGGAGAAGGTGCCGCCGGCGGCGGCGACCCGGTTGGCGACGCCGTCGATGCCGCCGCCCGGAAGGCGTCGCGCGCCACCCTGGCCGTCGTCCTCGATGCGTGCCCAGATCATGCCCCCGGGTCGCCGCATGATGCTCACGCGGGCGCTGGTCGCTTCGGAGTGCTTCGCGGCGTTGGTGAGCGCCTCGGCGACGGCGAAGTACATCGCGGCCTCGGTGTCCTTGCTGCACCTCTCGTCGAGGCGGACGTCGAGCTGGACGGGGATGTGGGAGCGGGCGGCGAGCGCGGACAGGGCGGCGTCGAGGCCGCGGTCCTCGAGGACGGCGGGGTGGATGCCCCGGGCGAGCTGGCGCAGCTCGGTGATCGCGGCCTTGGTGGAGGTGTGGGCCTCGTCGATGAGGGCTGCCGCCGCCTCGGGGTCCGTGGCGAGCTTGGCCCTGGCCATGCCCAACGTCATCCCGACGGACACGAGGCGGGGCTGGACGCCGTCGTGCAGGTCGCGCTCGATCCGGGTGCGCTCGACCTCGGCGGCACGCATGGCCTCGTTCCGACGCTGGGTGGCGGTCTCGACCCGCTGGGTGAGCTCGGCCTCGCGCGACGGCACGACGAGCTGGACCGAGATCGCGCGGTGGACGAGCGTGAGCACCCAGGTGGCGACGAGACCGAGGACGACCATCGCGAACCCACCGGCGATCGCGGGGCCGCGGCCGACCTGCGACTCGAACCAGGGGACCAGCCAGACGTCGCTGCGACCGATCATGGCGCCGATCCCGAACCAGGCGCCCGCCACCGTGGCCTGGATGACGGCGATGGTGACGAGCCCGAGGAGCGACACGATGACGAAGTGCAGGCAGCTGCGCAGGTTGTCGCGGTTGGTCACCTGGATGAGCAGCGTGTGGGGGAGCCGGAGCCAGTCGGTCCTGGGGGAGCGCGGCATCGCACGCGTCGGCAGGTCGAGGCCGTAGAGCCCGGACACACGCCGCTCCTCGAACCACGCGACCCACCACATCATCAGCGCCGCGAGGGCGAGCACCACGACGCCGAGCCCCGCGGCGAAGATGGCGCCGATGCCGGCTGCCACCACCGTGACCCACGTCGCGATCACGATCGGTCCGATCACGCCGAGTGCGGCGAGGTGCGCCGTCGTCGCCAACCCCTGGCGCCATCCCGTTCTCATGGTGACCACGCTAGGAGTCGACGGCGTCCCGGACACACCCGGACGCCCGGATGCTTGCCGGGGGCTACCCCCCGGGAGGTCGCACCCCTCTCCCCGCGATCGACGAGACCGGCGGGTCACCGCCGCACGGGTAGATGCGACCGGATGGGCATGCGCGGACCGCGGCGCGGCGCGACGATGCCCCCGAGCTCGACCAGCCGTTGCACCCGGTGCCGGTGCGGCCGGTACGGCTCGAGCAGCTCGGCGAGCCCGGCGTCGTCGGCCATCACGCCCGTGAGCGCGAACCCGACGTTCCTCGCGATGTGCCAGTCGCCGAAGCTGACGGCGTCGGCGTCACCGAGGACCCGGGCGCGCACCTCGGCGCTGGTCCACACGCCGATGCCGCGGATGGTGCGCAGGCACCGGTCGAGCTCGGCGGGACCACCGGAGGCGGCGCGTTCGAGCGCGGTCGCCACCTGAGCGGCACGCCGCAGCGGCACCGACCGGCCCTGGTCGATCCCCATCCGCAGCCACTCCCAGGACGGCACGTCCAGCAGCTCGGACGGTGACGGCGCCACCCACAGCCCGCGCTCACCACCCGGCCCGGGTGCCGGGGAGCCGAAGCGGCGCACCAGCAGCCGGAACCCGCGGAACGCCTCGTGCCCGGTGACCTTCTGCTCGATGATGACCGGGACGAGCGACTCCATGACGAGCCCGGTGGCACCGAGCCGCCAGTCGCCGAACCGCCGCCACAGGCGGTGCACGACGTCGTGGCGCGGCGCGAAGCCCGTCGGGTCGTCGTCGCTGCCGAGCATCCGGGGGACGGCGTCGAGGGCCCAGTCCGCGCCGTCGCCCCACGCGTGCGCCTCCACCTCGCCCCCGGCGTTCATGGGTGCGATCGCGAGCGTCGCCTCGCCGATCGGCGTGCGGAGCGCCCGCCAGACCACACCATCGGGTGCCCGGCGGTACGTCGGGTCGCCGGATCCGTGACGCAGCTGGGCGAGCACGAGCGAGACCGGGCACGGCCAGTCCGGTCGCCAGCGGCGAACGGCGTGCGTGGTCATCCCGGCGAGCGTACGCGCCGGGACCGACACCCCCGGGACGGAGATGCTCAGCGCAGCGACTTCTTGTAGAACACGGCGCTCTCGTCGTATCCGAGGGCCAGGTAGAACCCACCGGCGCGGCGACTCGCGAGCGCGATGTCGTGGGCGCCCTGCTCCCGCGCCCACCGCTCCATCTCGTGCATCAGCGCACGTCCCACGGCCCGGCTGCGGTGCTCGGTGTCGACGCAGATCTCCTGGCCCCACACCACCCGGCCATCGGCGTGGAAGGTCTCGTTGAGCTCGGCGAGCAGGTACCCGCACACCTCGCCCTGCTCCTCGGCGACCAGCAGCAGCGACGTCGGGGACGCCAGCAGCCGGGTGTAGGTCGCCTCGAAGACGTCAGGGTCCGGCGGGCCGGCCATCGCGAGCAGCTCGACGAGTGCGAGCACCCGGTCGCGGTCAGGCATCGTCGCCTGGCGGATTGGCATGGCCGTCATTGTCGTCAGTCCGGGTCGCTCACGGTGGTGGAACGGGCGACCATCTCGGCACCCGAACCGCTCGCGGCGTCGGGGATCCGACCCTGCGCACGCCCCGCCGCGCGCCGGCGCGACCGCGACCTCGGTCAGCGCCCGGCGAGCCAGGCCGTGCCGACGGCGCGCTCGAGCTCGAGGACGGTCTGCACCTGCGCGACCGCCTGCTCCTCGATCTTGCGGCCGACGAGGGGGATCCTCGCCTCGACCTGCCCGTCGTAGACGAGCACGCTCTGCCCGGGCCCGCCGGAGCCCAGCCGCGCGGTGCCCCGCGCGCTCGCCGGCTTGCCGACGACGTCGAGCGTCACCGTCCCGGCGCGGCCGCCGTCCGCCTGCGCCGGGCCCCAGGCCTCGACGAGCCGCAGCTCGATGGACCGGCCGATGAGGTTCTGGACCGCGGAGGGGAGGTCGTCGGTCGGGAGCGCACGCTGCGTCGTGACGGTGAAGCCGCCGTCCGCGGCGGTCGTGACGTCGACGGCGGAGCTCAGTGGGCGACTCGCTGCCACCTTGCGCTCGACGAACGCGGGGTCGGCGAGCATCGCGGCGACGGCCTCGACAGAGGCGTCGTAGGTGATGGTGGCCTGGAACGGTCGCATGGAGAACTCCTCGTCGCGGGTGCGGTGGCCACGGTAACCCGCGCAGCGTCGGGATCCCGACCGGGCCCCGTGGATCCGAGACCAGCCCGGAGACGGCAGACTGGCGCCGTGTCCACCATGAGCGACCTCATCGATGCCAGCGGGACGCTCTCGCCGGCCGACACCGAGTGGCTGCACCTGCTCGTCGGCGACTGGCAGGTGATCTCCGATCTCGCGTTCGCCGACCTGGTGCTCTGGCTCCCGACCGGCGACGACGACTTCGTCGCCATCGGCCAGTGCCGTCCCTCGACCGCCGCGACCGTGCACCACGAGGACGTCGTCGGCCGCCGCGCGCCGCAGGGCTTCGTGAGCACGCTGCGCGAGGCCGCCCAGACCCAGCAGATCCGCCGCGTCGGCGAGGCCCGCTGGACCGGCGCGTACGCCATCCGCGAGGAGGCGATCCCGGTGATCCGCGCCGGTCGCACGCTCGCGGTCATCGCCCGAGAGACGCACCTCGGCGCCAGCCGCACCCCGAGCAGGCTCGAGATCAACTACGTCGAGTCGGCCGACGAGCTGTGCGGCATGATCGCGCGCGGTGAGTTCCCTGCGCCGAACGCGGCGACCGGGCCGCGACGGGGTGCGCCGCGCGTCGGTGACGGACTGGTCCGCCTCAACAGCGAGGGCGAGGTCCTGTACGCCAGCCCCAACGCACTCTCGGCCTTCCATCGCCTCGGCGTCTCGGACGAGATCGTCGGTCGGTCCCTCGCCGAGGTGATCACACCGCTCGTCGACGACTCAGCACCCGTCGACGAGTCGATGCCGCTCGTCATCATGGGCCGCGCCGCGTGGCGCACCGATGTCGAGGCGCGGGGTGTGTCCCTCTCGCTGCGGGCCCAGCCGGTGACCGAGTACGGCACCCGCCTCGGTGCGGTGCTCCTCGTGCGCGACGTCTCCGAGCTGCGCCGTCGCGAGCGCGAGCTGATGACCAAGGACGCGACGATCCGCGAGATCCATCACCGCGTCAAGAACAACCTGCAGACGGTGGCGGCGCTGCTACGGCTGCAGGCGCGCCGCAGCTCCTCGCCCGAGGTGCGCGAGGCGCTCGACGGCGCCATGCGGCGCGTCTCGACCATCGCGACCGTGCACGAGGCGCTGTCGCAGACCATCGACGAGGTCGTCGACTTCGACGACGTCTTCGGCAGGGCGCTCCGGCTGGCGGCGGACGTCGCGACCGTCGAGAACGCGCAGGTGCGCTTCGTCCGCGAGGGTGCCTTCGGTCGAGTGCCCGCCAGCGACGCGACCTCGCTCGCCGTCATCCTCACCGAGCTGGTGACCAACGCCGTCGAGCACGGATTGGCCACCCAGGGCGGCACGGTGACCGTGGAGTCGACGCGTCAGGGACGCACCCTGACCGTCAAGGTCGTCGACGACGGCGTCGGCATGGACCCGGCAGCGATGGACGGGTTGGGCACGCAGATCGTGACGACGCTCGTCGACACCGTTCTCGACGGCTCGATCAGCTGGGCGAGCCGCCTCGGCGGCGGCACCGAGGTGACACTGGAAGCGCGTTTGGCCGAGGTGAATGAATAGTCCCGGAAATCGGGCGAACACAAACGTCCCGGCCCCCGAAAAGAATTCGGGGGGCGGGACGTCGAGCGATATT
>JBMDXU010000208.1:0-4115 GCA_048594485.1 Pseudactinotalea sp.
CGGGGCGAACGTGGCTGCTGCGTCGAGTGTGCTGACCGGGGATCGAGCCGCCCGCGGCTAGAATCCACTGATCGGGGGGCCACACCGGTGGTTCTCGCAAGGAGCTGCCGAGACCATGATCTTTCGTCGATCCGTGACGGACGCCGCTGAGCCGCCGCGGCCCGGCGACGCCGCGGACGGCGACGGCCAGGCTGCGGACGAGACCGCCGTGACGCCGTCGGCAGGCACGACACCGGAGTCCGATGGCTCGCCGCTCCCTCCCGACGAGAGCGAGCCCGACGCGACCGCCGTCGCCGACCCCGACCCGGCTGAGCCCGGCGAGGACGAGGCGACCGCCGTCGTCGGCACCCAGAACCACGAACACCTCGAGACCGAGGCGACGAACGCCGTCGACCCCGACGCGGAGACAGCGGCGGCGCCCGCTGACGATCCCGACGCGACCGCGGTGCGGGAGCCGGAGGTCGGCCCCGTCGACGAGGTCCCGATCGGAGAGGCGGCCCCGGCCGTGCCCAAGAAGCGCAAGCGCGGCCGACGGGTGCTGCTCGGCGTCGGGATCCCGCTGGTGCTCCTGGCGGGCGCATACGCGGGAGCCTCGTGGTACTTCGGCGACAAGGTCCCGCAGAACACGACCGTGGCCGGTGTCGACCTGTCGGGGATGACCGCGACCGAGGCCACCGACGCGCTCGAGTCCCAGCTGGCCGACGTCCTCGTCGAGCCGGTCCCGGTCACGATGGGCGACGCCACGACCACGATCGACCCGGTCGCGGCCGGCCTCCGGCTCGACGCCGCGGCGACGGTCGCTCGGTTCACCGGGTTCACGTTCGATCCGAGGGTCGTCCTCGGTCACCTGTTCGGGCTCGGCGAGCAGGAGCCGGTGATCGTCACCGACGAGGCGGCGCTCGACGCCGCGCTCGCCGGCGCCGCGACCGAGCTCGACCTCGCGCCTGTGGACGGCGTCCTCGAGTTCGTCGACGGCGCCGGTCAGGTCACCACCGAGCCGGCCGACGGGCTGTCGCTCGACGTCGCATCGGCGGCGGCCGACCTCCCGCAGCAGTGGCTCACGGCGCAGCGGCCGTTCGAGCTGCCGTCCGAGACGACGACCCCGGCGATCGACGACGCCGCGATCGACGCGGCGCAGACCGACATCGTCGACCCGCTGCTCTCCGCTCCCGTCACCCTCCAGCTCAACGACGAGGAGACGGAGCTCTCTCCCGAGCAGCTCGCGGCCGCCGCCACCCTGAGCCCCGACGGCGGCAGCCTGTCCCTGGTGCTCGACGGCGAGCGGCTCGCCGAGGTGGTGACCAAGGCCGTGCCGTCGATCGGTGAGACGCCCGAGGACGCCCGGATCGTCCTCAAGGGTGGCAAGCCGAGGATCATCCCGGCGGTCACCGGCACGGGGCTCGACCCCGATCAGCTGGCCACGGTGCTCGCGGCGGCAGCCGTCGCGACGGATCCCGAGGAGCGGGTCGCGACCGCGGAGCTGGCCGAGACCGAGCCCGACTTCAGCACCGAGGACGCCGAGGAGCTCGGTGTCGTCGAGGTCGTCAGCTCGTTCTCGACGCCGTACCCGTACGACCCGACCCGCACCCAGAACCTCATCAACGGCACGGCGAACATCAGCGGCACGCTCATCAAGCCGGGGGAGACCTTCTCGCTGATCGAGGCGCTCGGCCCGATCACGATCGACAACGGCTACGTCTCCTCGCACGTCGTCGAGAACGGCAACGTGACCGACGCCCTCGGCGGCGGCCTCTCGCAGGTCTCCACGACGACGTTCAACGCCGCCTACGAGGCGGGCATGGAGGACATCCAGCACAAGCCGCACTCACGCTGGTTCGACCGGTACCCGGCGGGCCGTGAGGCGACGATGTTCGCGCCCGATCTCGACATGCAGTGGGGCAACAACACGCCCTACGGCGTGCTCGTGCAGGCGTGGGTGGACGAGAGCACGCAGCGGGTGCACGTGCAGCTGTGGAGCACGGAGTACTGGGACGTCGACATCACCTCGAGCAGCCACTACAACATCACCTCGCCTCGCACGATCTACAACGAGCGCGACGAGTGCACCCCCGAGTCGGCCGGACCCTCCGGGTTCACCATCGACATCAACCGCACCGTCGCCCGCGGCGGCGAGGTGAACGAGCAGTACTCCGGCGGCTACTCCTGGACGTACTCGCCGTGGAACCGCATCGTGTGCGGCCCGCCGCCGTCGGAGGACGACGACGACAGCGACGATGACGAGGGCTGACCCCGGACCGACTTTCCGGTGGTGGCCGGCGTCAGGGACGCCGTCGAACCGGGGCGGGAGGAACCCGCTTCCCGATGGCGATGTCGCCGGCGGCGACAGCGACGGGACCGTGCTTCGTGGCGACCTCGACGCCGTCGTCGTCGACGCGCACGAGCTCTCCGACGGCGTCGGAGAACGAGCCCTCGTCGTTGCGGAATCTCACGACGACGCGCATCCCGGGCGCCCATGCTCGCCAGAACGTCATGGCTGCGATACTAGGGACAGACGTTCGCCGCGTCGCCCGCGGCCAGTGAAGGAGAGAGCCACCCGTGACCTATGTGATCGCGCTGCCGTGCGTCGATGTCAAGGACAAGGCCTGCATCGACGAGTGTCCCGTCGACTGCATCTACGAGGGTGAGCGCTCGCTCTACATCCAGCCCGACGAGTGCGTCGACTGCGGTGCGTGCGAGCCCGTGTGCCCGGTCGAGGCCATCTACTACGAGGACGACGTCCCCGAGCAGTGGTCGCAGTACTACAACGCCAACGTCGAGTTCTTCGACGACCTCGGCTCGCCCGGTGGTGCCGCGAAGATGGGCAAGATCGCGAAGGACCATCCGCTGATCGCCGCGCTGCCGCCGCAGGGGGAGTAAGCCCGCGTATGGGGTTCGTCGCGATCACGGAGGACTACCCCTGGGACCGGCTGGCGCCGTACGCGTCGACGGCGGCGGCTCACCCCGACGGCGTCGTCGACCTCTCGATCGGCACCCCCGTCGACCCGACGCCGCCGTTCATCCAGGCCGCTCTCGCGAGCGCAGCCGACTCGCCGGGCTACCCGACGGTCGTCGGGACGCCGCAGCTGCGCGAGGGAATGGCGGCGTGGTTCGAGCGCCGACGTCGTGTCGTCGGGCTCGGCGTCGAGGGCGTCATGGCCACGATCGGCTCCAAGGAGCTGGTCGGCCTGCTGCCGTCGCTGCTCGGCATCGGCCCGGGCGACGTCGTCGTCATCCCCTCGACGGCGTATCCCACCTACGAGGTGGGGGCACGTGCCGCGGGCGCCGAGGTGCGTGCGACGGACGACGTCGACGACTGGGCGGGGGACGCGCGGGTCCGGCTGGTGTGGGTGAACTCGCCCGGCAACCCGACCGGGGAGGTGCTGAGCGCCGAGCGTCTGCGCGCGGTGGTGGACGCGGGGCGCGCGCTGGGGGCCGTGGTGGCGAGCGACGAGTGCTACGCCGAGCTGCCCTGGGCGGAGCCGTGGGTGAGCGACGGTGTGCCCTGTCTGCTCGAGCCCGCCGTGGCCGGTGACATGCACGACGGGCTTCTCGTCGCGTACTCGCTGTCGAAGCAGAGCAACCTCGCCGGCTACCGCGCGGGTCTGCTCGCGGGCGATCCCGCGCTCATGGCGCGCATCGTGCTGATGCGCCGTCATCTCGGGCTGATCCTGCCCGGGCCGGTGCAGGCGGCGATGGTGGCCGCGCTCGCCGACGACGACCACGTGGCCGCTCAGCGCGAGACCTACCGCCGTCGGCGCGAGGTGCTGCGCCCGGCGCTCGAGGCCGCCGGGTTCGAGATCGACCACTCCGAGGCGGGCCTGTACCTCTGGGCTCGCGCGCACGACGGCGCCGACTGCTGGACGGTGCTCGGGCGGCTGGCCGAGCTCGGCATCGTCGCGGGTGCGGGGGAGTTCTACGGCCCGGCCAGCGGGAACCACGTCCGGCTCGCGCTCACCGCTCCCGACGACCGCATCGCCGCCGCCGCCGCCCGCCTCACCGCCCTCCGAATTCGTTGACGTTCTGCCCCCTGGGCCGGTTTCGTTGACGTTCTGCCCCCTGGGCCGGTTTCGTTGACGTTCTGCCCTCGAATCCGGCGCGGCGCCAGAATGTCAACG
>JBMDXU010000209.1:0-4426 GCA_048594485.1 Pseudactinotalea sp.
GCCGCTCGCCGGCGAGAGCGTCGCGGTCAAGGACGTCTACGCCGTCGCCGGCTTCGCCGTCGGCGCCGGGGTGCCCGAGTACGAGGCGTCGTCGTCGCCACAGGAGCGCAGCGCGGCCGCTGTGCGCGCGCTGCTCGGGGCGGGGGCCGACGTCGCCGGAATCGCCCGCACCGACCAGCTGGCCTACTCGATCGCTGGGACGAACGAGCACTACGGCGCCCCGGTCAACCCGGCCGTCACGGGTGCGGTGCCGGGAGGCTCGACGAGCGGCTCCGCCGTCGCCGTCGCCCTCGGTGCCGCGAGCATCGGGCTGGGGACGGACACGGCCGGCTCCATCCGGGTGCCGGCGAGCTACCAGGGGCTGTGGGGGCTGCGGACCACGCACGGCTCGGTGCGCACCGACGGGCTGCTGCCGCTCGCCCCCGACTTCGACACCGTCGGCCTGCTCGCACGCGACCCGGCCCTGCTGGCGCGTGCCACCGAGGTGCTGACGAACGACTCGACCGCCGCGCTCGGGCGGGTGGTGACGGACCCCGCGCTGACCGCGACCGCGAGCCCGGAGGTGGCCGCGGTCGTGACCGGCGTCGCCGCCGCGTCTGCCGCCGTGCCCGTCGCCCTCGGCGACGTCGGATGGGTGGACGAGGCGTACGAGGCGTTCCGCGTGCACCAGGCCTTCCAGGCGTGGCAGACGCACGGCCCGTGGATCACCGCGCACCCCGGCGCCGTGATCGGGGCGGCGGGGGAGCGGTTCGCGGCCGCGGCCCGCATCGGCGCGGACGAGGATGCCGCCGCCGTCGCGACGCTCGCCGTGCACCGCGCGCGGCTCGACGACCTGCTGGGCGACGACGTCCTGCTGCTGCCGTCGACGTCGTCGGTCGCACCCTCGCTCACCGACCCGCCCGTCACCGTCGACCGGGTGCGCGCCGCCACGCTGCGTCTCACCTGTGTCGCCGGGATCACCGGGCGCCCCGCCGTCTCGGTCCCGACCTGGCTGACCCGTGCCGGTCGCCGTGTGCCGGTCGGTGTCTGCGTGGTCGGCCCCCGCGGCAGCGATCGCCACCTGACGACCCACGCTGTCGTGGAGATGCCGCCGTCCTGATGTCGACGTGACATCGACCCTGACGTCGAGGTGATGTCGAGATCGTGACAACTGCATCGCCATGGCAGCGCTGTGGTGTTGACATGGCGCCATTCTGACGTCAGAGTGGCGTCATGGATCTCACCCCGTACGTCGCGAGTCTCAACTCGGCTCTCGTCACCAGCGCGCAGACCTCCAGTCCGGAGGTGCGTGAGGCAGCCGAGCGGCTGGCTCACGGCATCGAGCCCGCCATCCGGCTCTCGTTCATGGAGATGGCCTCCGAGGTCGCGGCCGAGGTGACCGCACGGCTCGACGGCGACGTCGTCGACGTTCGGCTGCGAGGCGGCAACCCGGAGATCGTCGTCGACCGGCGGGCCGTCTCGCCCGAGGAGCCCACGGTGCCGTTCGGCAGCTCGCCCTACGGCACACCCCCGCCGCCGGCACCCCCGCAGCCCCCGCAGCCTCCGGTGGACGACGAGGGCGGCATGTCCCGCATCTCGCTCCGGCTCCCGGACTACCTCAAGACCCAGGTCGACGAGGCAGCCGCGGCCGAGGGCGTCTCCGCCAACACCTGGCTCATCCGGGCGGTCCAGTCCGCCCTCACCCCGCCGCAGGCGGGTATCGACATCACCACCCCCGGCGGTCGTGTGCGCATCGGGCGCTCGATGACCGGCTGGGTCCGTTGACCACCACCATGAGGGAGCTCGTCATGTTCATGTACAGCACTGCGGACGAAGCCGCACTGGCCCAGCGTCTGAGCGGGCCGATCGAGGAGGCCGTCCGCCGCCCGCGGCGTCGTCGTCAGGCCACGACGTTCCGGCCCGGACGCCGAGGAGACCAGCTGTGAGGTACGACTTCGAGACCACCGGACCGATCACGGTCGCCGCCAAGATGAGGTCGAGCGACCTCGTCGTCACCGCGAGCGAGTCGTCCCAGGTCGTCGTGGAGGTCGAGCCGCGGCGCGGCGGTGACGACGTCGCCGCAGCGACCCGTGTCGAGCTCGCCGGTGACCGGCTCGTGATCGAGGTCCCCAAGACCATCGGCACGCTGTTCCGCTCGTCGGGATCCGTGCTCGTCAGCGTCCAGGTACCGGCCGGCACCTCGCTCGACGTCGACTCCGGCTCGGGCGACGTCCGCGCCCAGGGCACCTACGCCGCAGCGGAGATCCGAGCCGGCTCGGGCGACGTCACCCTCGATCGCGCCGAGCCGTCGCGCATCACGAGCGGCTCGGGTGACGTGTCCGTCGCCGAGGCCGCGATCCTCAAGGTGACCTCGGGCTCGGGCGACGTGCGCGTCGGGCGGGGCTCGCGCCTCACCGAGGTGCGCTCGGGCTCCGGCGACATCGCCATCGAGGACGCCGCCGACGTCTCGTTCGTCACCGGCTCGGGTGATGCCATCATCGGTTCGTTCGACGGCACCGTGACGATGTCGACGGGCTCGGGCGACCTCCTCGTCCGGCGCGCGGAGCAGGGCGAGGTGCAGGCCAGGACGGCGTCGGGTGATGTCATCGTCGGCGTCGCCGCCGGCACCGCCGCCATGCTCGACTGCTCGTCGATCAGCGGTCGCGTCAGCTCCGACCTCACCTCGGGGGACGCGCCGTCGGACGACGAACGTGGCGTCGTGCTCCGGCTGCGCTCCGTCAGCGGGGACGTGCGCGTCCAGCGCGCCTGAGGGCCACCGCCACCACCACGAGCAGGAGGTTCTGCCCGGATTCGTTCAGCGAACCGGGCGGAACCTCCTGCTCGGTTCGAGTGCCTGGCTCACGGACCCGGGTGGGCGGGCCAGGTCGACAGCCACCGGTGGACGGCAGCGCGCAGCCCCGGCATGTCGGACCGCAACGCGTGGTTCCCTCTCAGCAGGACCAGCTCGCGGCCGTGGCCGGCCGGCGGGACCCCGAAGGGGTCGGCCTCGCCCTGGACGATCAGCACCGGAACGGTGACGGCGTCGAGCTCGGGCAGTCGGCTCTTGGTCGGGTCGTCGGCGCGGCCGGGCGGGTGCAGCGGGAACGCGAGGCACAGGACGCCGTCGGCACCGACGTCGGCCGCGGTGCGGCACGCCACGCGCGATCCCGACGACCGGCCACCCGTGACCAGCGGTCCCGTGACGACGCCGTCGGCGCGGAGCGCCGCGATCACCGCCCGCCAGGCTTGGTCGAGCTGCGCCGCCGGTGCCGGAGCGCGCCGCCCGGCGACCCGGTAGGGCTGCTCGCTGAACACCACGGTCCACCCGAGGCCGCTCGCGACCGCACCGGCAGCACGCAGATCGGCCGCCCCCGTGCCGCCACCCGCACCGTGCCCCAGCACGAGCGTGCCCGACCCGGCACCCGGGATCACCTCGACCCGCGCGGCGCCGACCGGCGTGACGACGTCGTGACTGTCCCCGGTCGCGGTGCTCATCTCGGCACCGTACCGACACGAGCCGGTCACGCACGCGGGCCCCGGGCGGCGTCCGTAGACTCGTTCGACATGACGACCGACGCCGCAGCCTCGCGCACGACCGACAGCACCACCGACATCAAGCCGCGCAGCAGGGTCGTCACCGACGGCCTGGAGGCGACCGCGTCGCGCGGCATGCTGCGCGCCGTCGGCATGGGCGACGAGGACTTCGCCAAGCCTCAGATCGGCGTCGCCAGCTCGTGGAACGAGATCACCCCGTGCAACCTGTCGCTGCAGCGGCTCGCGCAGGGTGTGAAGCAGGGTGTGCACGCCGCCGGCGGGTACCCGCTGGAGTTCGGCACCATCTCGGTCTCGGACGGGATCTCGATGGGTCACGAGGGGATGCACTTCTCGCTGGTCTCGCGCGACGTGATCGCGGACTCGGTCGAGACCGTGATGCAGGCGGAGCGGCTCGACGGGTCGGTGCTGCTCGCCGGGTGCGACAAGTCGCTCCCCGGGATGCTGATGGCCGCCGCGCGGCTCGATCTCGCGAGCGTGTTCCTCTACGCCGGGTCGATCATGCCGGGCTGGGTGAAGCTCTCCGACGGCACCGAGAAGGACGTGACGATCATCGACGCGTTCGAAGCCGTCGGCGCGTGCGCGCGCGGGCTGATGAGCACCGAGGACGTCGACCGCATCGAGCGCGCGATCTGCCCCGGCGAGGGTGCCTGCGGCGGCATGTACACGGCGAACACGATGGCGTCGGTCGCCGAGGCGATCGGCATGTCGATCCCGGGCTCGGCGGCGCCGCCGTCGCCGGACCGCCGTCGCGACACCTACGCCCACCGCTCGGGCGAGGCCGTCGTCGAGATGCTGCGTCGCGGCATCACGGCTCGCGACATCATGACCAAGGAGGCGTTCGAGAACGCCATCGCGGTCGTCATGGCGTTCGGGGGGTCGACCAACGCCGTCC
>JBMDXU010000021.1:0-2153 GCA_048594485.1 Pseudactinotalea sp.
CCAGTCGGGGCCGTTCGCGCCACGCATGTCCATCCCGAACTTGGTCGCGACGATCACGTCCTCGCGCCGACTCCCCAGCGCTCGACCGAGCAGCTCTTCGCTCTGCCCCGGAGACCCGCCGTAGATGTCGGCGGTGTCGAACAGGGTGATCCCGCAGTCGATGGCCTTGTCGACGACCGCAGGGACGTCGTCGGGAACAATCGTCGCCCCGAACGCGTTGCACCCGAGACCGACCGTGGAGACGGTGAGGCCGGACCGGCCGAGCTGGCGATACGTCATCTGCACGGTGTCGACACTAGCCGCCCGGACGAGCGACGGGGTCGAGGCCCGGGATGCAGCCGGCCGCGGACATCCGCCCAGGGGCGGCGTGAAGGCTTCACAGCACCTTCACCAGGTGTCCGGAACACCGCTGAATCATGGTCCGTTGGACCACTTGTACGGAGCAGCCCCACCCAGAGCCGCCCGTTCGCGAAGGAGGAGATCATGGCCGAGCGTTCCCTGCGAGGGATGAAGATCGGTGCCAACAGCCTGGAGACCGAGGTCGGCGTCGAGTTCGCCCCTCGGATCGAGGCCACCTACGACTGCCCGGATGGCCGCGTCATCGTGATCCCGTTCGCCGCCGACGCCGAGGTTCCGGCCGTCTGGGAGGCCCCGGACGGCGGCGAGGCGTTGCTGCGTGACGCCACACGTCCCGAGCCCAAGGCCACCAAGAAGCAACGCACCCACTGGGACAT
This sequence comes from Pseudactinotalea sp., assembly GCA_048594485.1. Lineage (GTDB taxonomy): Bacteria > Actinomycetota > Actinomycetes > Actinomycetales > Beutenbergiaceae > Pseudactinotalea. Next base: position 735 of record JBMDXU010000021.1, read on the forward strand.
GCTGCTCGAGCGCCGCACCATCGGCGAGCTCGAGGAGTTGCTGGACGAGCGTCTGACGCTGCTGCGCAGCGGTCAGGCCCGGCGCCGCAGCGCCTGAGTCAGCCTGCGGAGACGCAGTCGCCCACGGCGACGGCGGTCCTCCCACCCCCACTCGGTGAGCCGGGTGATCGCCTCCACAGCGATCGCCCGGCTCATCTTCGATTCCCCCTGTGTCCGCTCGACGAACGTGATCGGGACCTCGACGACGCGGCCGCGAGCCCGTTCGACGCGCCAGGTCATGTCGATCTGGAAGCAGTAGCCCTGCGACTCGACGTCGTCCAACGGCAGCCGTCGCAGCGTCCGCGCGGGGTAGACCCGGAACCCGGCCGTGGCGTCGTGGACGCTCAGGCGCAGCGCGATGCGCGCGTAGGCCGTCCCCAGTCGCGAGATGAGCTGCCGGGTCCACGGCCAGTTGACGACGGCGCCGCCCGGCACCCATCGCGACCCGATCACCAGGTCCGCACGTCGCCCGTCGGCGTCGACGGCCTCCGCCGCGACCAGCAGCCGGGGCAGGTCCTCGGCCCGGTGGGAGCCGTCGGCGTCCATCTCGACGACGGCGTCGTAACCGCGTGCCAACGCCCAGGAGAAGCCGTCGAGGTACGCGCGCCCGAGGCCCTCCTTGCCGGCCCGGTGCAGCACGTGGACCTGCGGATCGGCGCCGGCCGCCTCGTCCGCCCACCGGCCGGTGCCGTCCGGCGAGCTGTCGTCGACGACGAGCACGTCCACCTCGGGAACGGTCTCGCGGAGCGCCGCGAGGGTGCCGGGCAACGCCTCCCGCTCGTTGTAGGTCGGGATGATGACGAGTGTCGTCATCGGCGCTTCCGACGCACGCGCGGTGCGCGAGGCGCGGTGACGACGCCCGTCAAGAACGCGAGTGCGGTCACGAGGGTGAACACCACGACGGGGGCGTCGCCCAGCCGGTCGCACAGCGTGAGCTCGGTCCGCAACGGCAACGTCGCCAGGATCTGGTCGGCCGTGAACAGCCCGGTGGTCTGGGTGACCACCCCGTTCGGGGCGATCACACCGCTCACCCCGACCGTCGAGATCTGGAGCGTCGCGCGACCGTGCTCGACGGCTCGGAAGCGTGACATCGCGAGCTGCTGCTCGGACTCCGCGGTGTACCCGAAGGAGGCGTTGTTCGTCGGCACGAACAGCACCTGCGCTCCCCCACGGACCGATTCGCGGATCAACGCGTCGTACGCGACCTCGAAGCAGATCACCGTCCCCACCGGCACGTCCCGCCCCAGCGAGGCGACCGGAACGGGCACCACGGCGATCTCGCTGCCACGCGCCATGTCGACCGAGACCAGGTCGACGGCGGGCGAGAACATCCGCGCGATGTCGCGCATGGGGATGTACTCGGCGAACGCGGCGGGGATC
>JBMDXU010000210.1:0-2681 GCA_048594485.1 Pseudactinotalea sp.
GGTGACCGAGGACCTCGCCGGAGTCCTCCCCGACGCGCCACCGGCGGGCGAGCCGTTCGGTCCCGCTCCGCTCGAGGCGGCGCTCGCCGGCGCACTCGGTGTCGACGTCGTCGTCGAGGGGTGGCTCGACGCCTACGCCGCAGCGCTGCCGGCCGACGCCGAGCCCGCCGAGCGGGCCGTGGCCGTCGGCACCAACGAGTACGCCCGGACACGCGGGGTCGCGGCGCTCACGGTCGAGTGCGGGCAGCACGAGGACCCGGCCGCCGTCGCCGTCGCCTGGGAGATCACCCGCCGCACGCTCGCCCACCTCGGCCTCATCGACGCCGTCGTCGGGCCCCCGGTGCGGCCACGGGTGCTGCGCACGAGGACCGTGGTGCGCAAGGAGCACGAGGGCGACGCGTTCGTCCGCGAGTGGCACGCGTTCGAGCCCGTGCGCGCGGGCGAGATCATCGGCGAACGGCACGACGGCGTCCCGGTGCCGGCCGCCGTCGACGGTGCCGTGATGTTCCCCGACGACGACGCCGACGTCGGCGAGGAGTGGTTCTACCTCGCCTCCGACAGTGACCGGCCCGTCACGAGCTGACCTCGGCCTCGTCCACCTGCTCGGCGACCACGTCGAAGCGGCGCACCGTGTGCGACCCGAACACCATCGTGATGGGGACGTCGGCGGCGTCGCGGCCGTGGGCGATGTTGACACGTGCCATCCGAGGGATGTTGTGGCGGGCGTCGAACGCGTACCAACGGCCGCCGAGATAGACCTCGAACCATGCGGAGAAGTCCATCGGCGGCGGCAGCGGATCGATGCCGATGTCCCCGAGATAGCCGTTGACGTAACGGGCCGGGATGTTGAGGCACCGGCAGAGCGTGATCGCCAGGTGGGCGAAGTCCCGGCACACGCCGACCCGGTCGTGATAGCCGCCCACGGCGGTGCGCTGCGCGTCGGCCTGCTGGTAGTCGAACCGGATCCGGTCGTGGACGAAGTCGCACACGGCCTGCACCCGGGCCCAGCCGCCCTCGATACCCCCGAACGTGTCCCACGCGAGCTGCATCAGCTCGGAGTCGACCGGGCAGTAGCGGCTGGCGAGCAGGAACTGCAGGGTGCTCGCGGGCAGCTCGTGCACGGGGTGGGCGATGGCGTCCGGGGCCTGGGGGTCGGTCTCGCCGGAGAAGTAGCAGGTCGTGTCCAGGGTGAGGCGCACGGTCTCGGTGCCCCGGGGGAGGGCGATCCGCATGCACCGGTTGCCGAACGCGTCGAGATAGGTCTCGATCGGCAGGTCCGGCGTGACCGACACGTCCTCGGGACCGCGCAGGTCGCGCTGGAACTCCGGCCGCAGCAGCAGCGCCGCGATGAGCGTCGTGGGGCTCGTGACGCCCAGCTAGATGTCGTACCCGATCCGTTGAAGCATGTGCCCTCCTGCGTGGTGGGGCCAGCCCGACTCCGTGCGCCCAACGTAACCCCGCCATGTCACGGGCGTGTGTCGCTCGCACGACGGGTCGGCCCTGCGTCGGCCCCGATCCGCCCACAGGGAACGACACCGCCGACGGGGAACGGTGCCCCCTTCCCTCTCGGCGGTTTCCTTCCCTGTCGACGGCGACGGGACGCCGCCGTCGCGCATCGGGTAGGATCGTGTGGTTTGTGTCGTCCTCGTGCACCCGCGCGGCGACGGCGCGGACATGCATGAACCCTCCTGTCACGGAAACGCCGTGACCGCCTAGACCGAAGGAGGTGGGTACACACATGCGTCAGTACGAACTGATGATCATCCTCGACCCCGAGGTGGACGAGCGCACCGTCGCACCCTCGCTGGAGAAGTTCCTCTCCGTCGTCACCACGGGTGGCGGCAGTGTCGAGAAGACTGACATCTGGGGCAAGCGTCGCCTGTCCTACGACATCGCCAAGCGCTCCGAGGGCATCTACGCCGTCGTGAACATGACGGCGACGCCGGAGCTCGCGCAGGAGCTCGACCGCCAGCTGGGGCTGAACGAGTCGGTGCTGCGCACCAAGCTCATCCGCCCCGACGCCCACTGACCTACGCAGGGAGAGTCACGACATGGCAGGCGACACCGTCATCACCGTCATCGGCAACCTGACGGCCGACCCGGAGCTGCGGTTCACACCGTCCGGCGCCGCGGTCGCCAACTTCACCGTGGCGTCCACCCCGCGTCAGTTCGACCGCCAGAGCAACGAGTGGAAGGACGGCGACACGCTGTTCATGCGCTGCTCGGTCTGGCGCGAGGCGGCCGAGAACGTGGCCGAGTCCCTCACCAAGGGGACGCGCGTCATCGTCCAGGGCCGACTCGTGCAGCGCTCCTACGAGACCCGTGAGGGCGAGAAGCGCACCGTCGTCGAGCTGCAGGTCGACGAGGTCGCCCCGTCGTTGCGTTACGCCACGGCCAAGGTCACGCGGAGCCAGCGCTCCGGCGGTGGCGGCGGCTTCGGTGGTGGCGGCCAGGGCGGCGGCTCCTACGGAGGCGGCGGCAACAGCGGCGGCGGCAACTCCGGCGGCTACGGCGGCGGGAACTCCGGCGGCTCCAACGCCGAGGACCCGTGGGCCAGCAGCGGTTCGTCCTTCTCGGACGAGCCCCCGTTCTGATCCCGAACCCGCCGACTTCGTCGTCGGGACCCGGGATCAGAAGCCACATGGCGGCCTCCGGCCGCGCGGCCAGTCGGCCGACGCACC
>JBMDXU010000211.1:0-2062 GCA_048594485.1 Pseudactinotalea sp.
GTGGTCCGACGCCGGCCACCGCGAGATCCGGTACGCGATCTGCGACGACGTGCGCACGCTCCTCTGGTTCGCGAACCAGCGCGCCGTCGAGTACCACCCGACCCTCATGCTCCCCACGCTCGCGGGCGAGGGGGAGCGAACCGCCGTCCTCGCCGGCACCGTCACTCACCTCGTGCTCGACATCGACCCACCCGAGGGGAGCGGGTTCGACGTCGTGGTGGCGACGGCGGTGCTGGTGCGACGCGCACTCGCCGACAGCGGGTTGGCCGGTGCCGTCAAGACGTCGGGGAGCAAGGGCGTGCACATCGTCGTCCCCGTGAGCGGCATCGACCTGCCTGACGCCGCCGCCGCCACCCGCGCGCGCGCCGCGCGGGCCGAGGCGCTCGACCCCGAGGTCGCGACCACGGCCTACATCAAGGCCGACCGCGGCGGTCGGGTGTTCGTCGACTCCACCCGATCGGGAGGCGCCTCGCTCGCCTGCGCCTACAGCCCTCGCGTGCGCCCCGGGACCACGGTGTCCTGGCCGGTCGGATGGGACGACCTGGCCGGCGTCGTCCCTGCGGACTTCACGATCAGGTCGGCGCCGTCGATGCTCGACGGCGACCCGTGGGCGGGCATGCTGCCGCCACCGCAGCAAGTGCCCGAGGACGTGATCGCACAGGGCCACACGATCCCGGTCGCGCGCGTCGCCGCGATGCACGAGGGCAAACGGCGCAAGCGTGCGGCGGAGTCCGCCGCCGACGGATGACGTCGTCCGGCGCCGCGAGCCTCAGAGCAGGGTCGCCGCCATCATCGACAGCATGGCGAGGCAGGCCAGCGGCACCACGACGGCGATGAGCCAGATCGCGGGAGCCGGCAGGAGCGCGCGTCGAGCGGCCCGACCGTCCGGGCCGCGCACGACCCGCTCACGGTGCGCGGCGAACGAGATCGCGACGCCGACCACGCCCACCAACGGCCCCAGCCACACCCACGGCTGCGCCCGTGACACCGCGCCGAGCACGCCGACGAGCAGGGCCATCAGCACGCCGCCGTTGAGCAGCAGGTCGCGCAGCAGCAGCAGTCCACCGCGCGCGACCGCCCCGGCGACGGTGCGGGGCGAGTCATCGTGAGTCACCCCCCGACCCTACGTTTTGTCTGCCTGTCGAGACACGATCGACGGCGTTGGGCGGACGGCGGAGACGAGCGCGACACGCCGTCGGCGCGTCGACTGCCGGTTCCGCCGACTTCGAACACGCGTTCGTTATGCTCGTCCACAGGTGACGACCGATGCACCGTCGTCCACAGCAAGGGGTGACGGTGCGAGCGGGATGTCGGTGGTCGGACCTAACGTCACCTGCGGGTCCCAGCGCTCGGCGAGGGCGTATCCCGGAACAGACCAGCCCACACCAGAACCGGCGGTCGCAGCAGCGATCGGCACGACACCAAGGAGCACTCCATGGCTGCACAGGCAGCGGATCGCAGCAAGGCCCTCGAGGCCGCTCTCGGCCAGATCGACCGCCAGTTCGGGAAGGGGTCGATCATGCGTCTCGGCGATGACACCCGCCCGCCGGTCGAGGTCATCTCCACCGGATCGATCGCGCTCGACGTCGCGCTCGGCATCGGTGGTCTCCCGCGCGGCCGGGTCGTCGAGATCTACGGCCCGGAGTCCTCGGGAAAGACGACGGTCGCGCTGCACGCGGTCGCCAACGCCCAGCGCAACGGCGGCATCGCCGCCTTCATCGACGCCGAGCACGCGCTCGACCCGGAGTACGCCAAGAAGCTCGGTGTCGACACCGATGCGCTGCTCGTCTCCCAGCCGGACACCGGCGAGCAGGCGCTCGAGATCGCGGACATGCTGATCCGCTCGGGTGCGCTCGACATCGTCGTCATCGACTCGGTCGCGGCGCTCGTGCCGAAGGCCGAGATCGAGGGCGAGATGGGTGACTCGCACGTCGGTCTGCAGGCCCGCCTGATGTCGCAGGCGCTGCGCAAGATCACCGGTGCCCTGTCGGCGTCGGGCACCACCGCGATCTTCATCAACCAGCTGCGCGAGAAGATCGGTGTGTTCTTCGGCTCTCCGGAG
>JBMDXU010000212.1:0-10718 GCA_048594485.1 Pseudactinotalea sp.
AACGAAACCGGCCCAGGGGGGACGCTCACGTGGGGGTGTGGGCGTGGAGGAGGTCGAGGATGCGGCGGGCGCCGGGCTTGCTGAGCGGGTTGTTGCCGTTGCCGCACTTGGGGGACTGCACGCACGAGGGGCAGCCGTCGGCGCAGGGGCAGGAGCGGACCGCGCCCCGGGTGGCGCGGACCCAGGCGGGGGCGGCCGCGTAACCGCGCTCGGCGAACCCGGCGCCACCGGGGTAGCCGTCGTAGACGAACACCGTCGGCATGAAGGTGTCGGGGTGCACCGCCGTCGACAGACCACCGATGTCCCACCGGTCGCACGTCGCGATGAGCGGAAGCAGCCCGATGCTCGCGTGCTCGGCCGCATGCAGGGCACCGGGCACGTCCTCGACGCCGACCCCGGCGTCCGCCAGCACGTCGGCCTCGACCGTCCACCAGACCGCGGTGGTGCGCAGCACCCGTTCGGGCAGGTCGAGCGGGTACGAGCCGATGAGGTCGAGCCCCGGGAGCCGACGGCGGTCGTACCCCACCACGCGGGAGGTCACCTCGATCGACCCGGTGTGCCAGGTGATCGGACCCCACGCCATCCGGTCGGCGACACCGAGGATCCTCACGTGCCGCTCGGACCGCGCCCGGGTCCGGTACGGCGGGCGGTCGGCGACCACGAGGGCGACGTCGTCGTCGTAGCTCGTCACCCGGAACGTGCGGCCCTGATGCGTGTAGATCGCACCGTCGTGCACCGTGCCGTCCGCGCGAGCACCGTCGACGGTGCCGACCATCGCGCCCGTGCCCTCCTCGACGACCTGCACGACGGCGTCACCCCCGCCGCGCAGATCGGTGAGGCTCGACGGCGTCTCGGGGCGGTCGTAGTTCCAGAACCACCCGTGCCCACGGCGTCGCAGCAGCCCCCGGGCGACCAGCTCGTCGAGGAGGGCGCCGTCGGCGAGGCCGAACCGTGGCAGGTCGGCCGGCTGGATCGGCAGCTCGCCCGCGGCGGCGCACAGGTGCGGGGCGAGGACGTACGGGTTGGTGGGGTCGAAGGCGGTCGCCTCGACGGGGGCGCCGAAGATCGCGTCGGGATGCCGGAGCAGGTAGGAGTCGAGCGGGTCGTCGGACGCGACCAGCACGGCCAGCCCCTCCGCACCGGCCCGGCCGGCGCGCCCCACCTGCTGCCACAGCGAGGTCCGCGTGCCCGGCCACCCGGCGATCAGCACGACGTCCAGACCCGAGATGTCGACGCCGAGCTCGAGCGCGTTGGTCGATGCGAGCGCGAGCAGCTCGCCCGTGCGCAGCGCGCGTTCCAGCTCGCGCCGCTCCTCGGGCAGGTAACCGCCCCGGTACGCCGCCACCGACCGGCTGCTCACCGCCGGGGTGTCGCCGTCGCCGTCATCGTCGCCGTCATCGATTCCGGCGACCGATGTATCTAGCTCGCCATCCTTCCGGGGCGGGTGCCACTGCTGCTCGGCGCTCCGCAGCGCCGTGCGCGTGTGGTCGGCGATCACCTCCGCACCGAGGCGCGACCGCACGAACGCCAGCGTGCGTCGCCGAGCCTTGACCAGGTCCGTGAGGAGGTCGGACACCTCGCTCAGCGTGGAGCGGCGAGGCGCATCGGGTGTGCCGGACGGTGGCGCCTCGTCGTCGGACGGCTGCTCGACGCCGTCGGCCACCGGCGGCTGCCAGAGCGCGACAGTCCGTCGCCCGGCGGGGGAACCGTCGTCGACGACGGCCGCGACGTCGTCGGCACCGACGCCGAGCAGGCGCGCGGCCGTGACGTCGGGGTCGCTGGTCGTGGCCGAGGCGAGCACGGCCGTCGGGTTCGCGCCGTAGTGCGCTGCGAGCCGCAGGAGGCGGCGGAGCACGAGCGAGACGTGGGCGCCCATGACGCCGCGATAGGCGTGGCACTCGTCGACGACGACGAACCGCAGACCGCGCAGCAGCCGCTGCCATCGCCGGTGGCCGGGGAGCATCGAGTAGTGCAGGAAGTCGGGGTTGCTCAGCACGATGTCGGCGTGGTCGCGAGCCCAATCGCGCTCCTCCATCCCGGTGTCGCCGTCGACGGTGGTGGCGCGGACGTCGCGGATGCCGGAGGCCTCGAGCAGCGTGTGCAGCCCGTGCAGCTGATCGGCGGCGAGCGCCTTCGTGGGGGACAGGTAGAGCGTGGTGGGCCGCCGCGCGAGATCGGACAGCCGGCCTGTCGCCACCTGGCCGCGGATCGCGCTCACCGCGGTCAACCACGCGGGCAGCGACTTGCCCGACCCGGTCGAGGTCGCGATCACGACGTGCCGCCCCGCCCAGGCGTGCTCGGCCGCCTGCACCTGGTGCGACCAGGGCGTCTTGACGCCGCGCGCCCGGTAGCCGGCCACGAGGGCGGGGTCGGCCCAGGCGGGCCAGGCCGCGGTCACCGGGGGGCGCGCCGGGAGGTGCTCGACGTGCACGAGGCTCTCGCGCTCGCGATCCCCGCGGAGCAGCAGCTGGAGCGTGGCATCGGCGCTCCCGATCCGTGAGGTCGAGGTCGTCGGCGCCATGACCCCATTCTCGATCAGGTCGCCGACATCGAGGTCGTCAGCTCAGCTCGACCGCGCCATCGTCGAGGGTGAGCTCGACCGGAGCGGTTGCCCACTGCTCCTGCTCCGCGTGGTCGTGGTCGAGCGGGCGGATCATGCCGACGAGCTCGAGCCGGTAGGTGCCGTCCGGGAGCGTCGCACCGAGGTCGGCACCACCGGTCGCGCAGGCGCCGACCGTCAGCGCCAGCGTCGCGGTCGCGCTCTCGTCGCGCTCGTCGACCTCGCCGAACGAGATCCCCGTGACGACGCCGACGACGGTCCCGTCCTCGTCGGACACCAGGCCCGACGTGTAGGCGAGGTCGGCGCTGTGCTCGCCGTGGTCGGAGGTCAGGTCGATCCGGAGAGTGGCGGTCAGGACGTCGGACGACGTCGTCCCGCTCTGCTCGGTCGGGGCGAGATCGCCGGGAAAGGCGGCAGGCGCGCTGTCGTCCACCGGGCCGCCGCACGCGCGGGCCACGAGCTCGAGACGCTCGTCGTCGATCGGAGCGGCATCGGTCGGGACCGGAGCCGTGGGCGCGGGGTCATCGGGGGCGCTCCAGCACCCGGCCAGCACGACGACGACCGCGACGGCCGCGACGCCCGCACGCCGCAGATCACCCGGCCGCCCTCGCAGGCGGCCGGGTGATCGTGTCCCGGCGAGGCCGGCGTGCGGGCGAGCTCGATCCCCCACCGAGCTCGCCACCGGCTGCACCTTCGCCCTCTCCCCTCGAGACACGCTGGAGCGTAGACACAGAGACCGGTCGCAGCACAGGGGGAGAAGTTCCCGTGCGCGGAGCAAAGACAGTGCGGCGAACCGTGCCCCACATCGCACGGCGCTTGCCACGATGGTCCGATGAGTCAGCCGTACGACGAAGGTTCTGTCCCACCGTGGGGGTCGGCCGACCACCGACCCGAGGCGTCGCGCCCGCCGGTGCCGGGCGAGCCGCAGGGGCGCAGGGAGCTGATCTGCGCCGTGTGCGGCGGTGCGGACTTCGCCGAGGAGGAGGGCCGCCTCAACACCAAGTGGGGCATGGGCGGCCACATCCTCACGATGCGGATCTGTCAGGGGTGCGGCAACGTCCTGTTCTTCTACCAGAGCACCGGGATGGCCGGCTGATCAGTCCGGCATCAGCACGTCCCACATGTCCCAGGCCCCGTCGGCCGTCGAGCTGAGGACAGTGCGGGTGACGCCGTCCACGTGGCGACTGCGGAACGAGACACCGGCATCCTCGCCCTGCATCGTCGGGAGCAGCCGGCCCTCGCTCCTGTGGAGCCAGAAGCCGAACCCGTAGCCGCCCGCGTAGTCGGGCACCTGCGCCTGCACGGAGAGCAGCTGCTCGACCATCGACGGCGACACGAGCCGCCCCTCGAGCAGAGCGGTCCAGATCAGGTGGGTGTCGGCGGCGGTCGTGTACATCCCGCCGTCGCCGCCGCCCAGGATCGGCAGGTGGAACACGTTGCTGCGGTCGTCATCGACGTCCAGGTAGCCCGTGGCGGTGTCGAACGGCAACGAGTCCGAGCGGAAGAACCCCGAGCGCGTCGTGGCGGAGGGCTCGAGCACGCGGGTGCGGACGAGGTCGTGGTACCCGGTGCCGGAAGCCCGCTCCGCGATCAGGGCGAGCACGAGGTACCCGCCGTTGCAGTAGGCGAACCGGGCACCCGGGGCGAACGCCTGCGGGTGGCCGTCGAGGTCGCCGAGGAAGTCGGCGGCGGTGAGGTACTCCTGCACCGGGCGGCTGAGCACGTAGCCGGTGGGGTCGTAGTCGTCGGCGTCCTCGTCGAGGTAGTCGCCGATGCCGGAGGTGTGGCTGAGCAGGTGCCGCACCGTGACGCCGTCGTCGATCAGGGGCAGGTCGTCGCCGAGGAGGTCACGCACCCGTGTCTCGAGCGCGAGCGTGCCGTCCTCCACGAGCGCGCCGACGGCGATCGCGGTCATGCTCTTGCTCCCCGACGCCGTCGCGAACCTCGTCTCGGCGGTCACCGGTGTCCCGGTGGTGCGGTTCGCGAGGCCGTACGGCAGCACCACCTCCTGCCCGTCGCCGATGACGGCGACCACCCCCGTGAACCGGGTGCGCTGAGCTGTCTCGTCGAGTGCGGCGACATCGATGTCCATGCCGGTCAGGGTAGGGAGCGGGCGTGACGGGCGGCGAGCTCATATCCCCGATCCCCGGGCCTCGTCCGTGCGGCAGGAGCGGGGTGGGAGGATCGAGTCATGTCGGTCGACCCGCCACCCGTGCCGCCCGTTCCGCATCCTGAGGACGTCCGGGTCGCGAACGAGCGACGCGCGGAGGCCCGGTGCCCGATCTGCCAGTCCGGCGGTGCGCTGACCCGCGGCGAGAACGTCGTGCTCGGCGCCGTTCCCCTGGGTCTCGACGTCCCGCGCGAGGTCGGCACCCGCATCTGCCGCGTCTGCGGCTACGTCGCCCTCTTCGCGACGTGAGCGACGACACCGCGGGCCACGGCGACAGGTTCGTCGTCGTCCCCGCCGCGTACCTCTACCTGCTCCGCGACGCGGGTAACGGCGGGACGCAGGTGCTGCTGCAGCGTCGCCGGAACACCGGGTACATGGACGGCCGGTGGGCCGCTGCGGCGGCGGGCCACGTGGAGCGCGGCGAGACGGCGTTCGACGCCGGCCGGCGCGAGGCGGCTGAGGAGCTCGGGATCACCGTCGTCGACCTCTCCTTCGAGCTGACGATGCATCGGACGCAGGGCGACCAGCCGATCGACGAGCGGGTCGACTTCTTCTTCAGCGCACGCACGTGGCACGGCGAGCCTCGACTGGCGGAGCCCGACAAGGCCGACGCCCTGGAGTGGTTCGACCTCCGCGACCTCCCGCCGTCGACCGTGCCGCACGAACGTGTCGCGCTGGAGCACCTCGGCTCCGGCGTGGGCTACGTCGCGCTCGGGTTCTGAGCGAGCCACCCCGACAGCTGGCCGCACCGTGCGGAAGGCTCGCGCTCCTGCCCTAGACTCCCCGGAGCCGGGGACAACACCGACGGACCCGTGCGCACCCACCCACCACGTCATGGAGGACGGATGGATCCGGACGGGCTCAGCTCGGGCAGCCTCACGATCGTCGCGCTGATCGGCGTCGTCGCCGTCGCGTCCCTGGTCATCGCAGCGATCCTGCGCCGCCAGGTGCTCGCCGCGGGCGAGGGCACCGCCAGCATGAAGACGATCGCCGAGGGCATCCAGGAGGGCGCGAGCGCCTACCTGACCCGGCAGTTCAAGACCCTCGGCATCTTCGCCGTCCTCGTCTTCGGGCTGCTGTTCCTGCTCCCGGGTGACGGCGGCATCAAGCTCGGCCGGTCGGTCGCGTTCCTGTTCGGCGCCGCGTTCTCGGCCGCGATCGGCTACCTCGGGATGTGGCTGGCGACCCGCGCGAACCTGCGTGTCGCTGCCGCCGCCATCCAGCCCAACGGGCGAGCCGAGGGGGCGCGGATCGCGTTCCGCACCGGTGGCGTCGTCGGCATGGCCGTCGTCGGTCTCGGCCTGCTGGGCGCGGCCGTCGTGGTGCTGCTGTTCGGCATCGAGGCCCCCGGGGTGCTCGAGGGCTTCGGCTTCGGCGCGGCCCTGCTGGCCATGTTCATGCGCGTCGGCGGCGGCATCTTCACCAAGGCGGCCGACGTCGGCGCGGACCTGGTCGGCAAGGTCGAGCAGAACATCCCCGAGGACGACCCCCGCAACGCCGCGACCATCGCCGACAACGTCGGCGACAACGTGGGTGACTGCGCCGGCATGGCCGCCGACCTCTTCGAGTCCTACGCCGTCACCCTGGTCGCCGCGCTGATCCTCGGCAAGGCGACCATGGGTGAGCAGGGCCTGATCTTCCCGCTGATCGTCACCGCGATCGGCGCGCTGGTCGCCGTCCTCGGTGTCTTCATCACACGCGTCCGCGGCGCCGAGAGCGGGCTCTCCGCGATCAACCGCGGGTTCTACATCTCCGCCGTCGTCGGAGCCGTTCTCGCCGGTGTCGCCGCCTTCGCGTACCTGCCCGGCTCGTTCGCCGAGGTCGTGCCCGGCAGCGAGATCGTCGTGCTCGGCGACGGCGACCCGCGTCTCATCGCCGCCGCCGCCGTGCTCATCGGCGTCGTGCTCGCCGGTGTCATCCTGTGGCTGACCGGCTACTTCACCGGGACCGACAAGCGACCGACGCTGCAGGTCGCCGCGTCGACCCGCACCGGCGCCGCGACCGTGGTGCTCTCGGGCATCGGGCTCGGGTTCTCCTCCGCGGTCTACACGGCGCTCGTCATCTGCGCCGCGCTCGTCGGGCTGTTCTTCCTCGCCGGTGCGAGCCTGTGGCTGTCGCTGTTCCTCATCGCGCTCGCCGGCTGCGGTCTGCTCACCACGGTCGGCGTCATCGTCGCGATGGACACCTTCGGCCCGGTCTCCGACAACGCCCAGGGCATCGCCGAGATGTCCGGCGACGTCGACACCGAGGGTGCGCAGATCCTCACCGACCTCGACGCCGTCGGCAACACCACCAAGGCGATCACCAAGGGCATCGCGATCGCGACCGCCGTCCTCGCCGCGACGGCCCTGTTCGGCTCCTACGCCGACGCCGTCATCGGCGCCGCGGGTGACCTGATGAACCAGGCCGCGTCGGACGACATGCTGGTGTCGATGTTCAGCTACGAGATCATCTCCCCGATGACCCTCGTCGGCGTCATCATCGGTGCGTCGGTCGTGTTCCTGTTCTCGGGTCTGGCGGTCGACGCCGTCACACGGGCCGCGGGTGCGATCGTGCTCGAGGTGCGCCGCCAGTTCCGGGAGATCCCCGGCATCATGACCGGCGAGACCCGCCCGGAGTACGGCAAGGTCGTCGACATCTGCACCAAGGACTCGCTGCGCGAGCTCGCGACCCCGGGTCTGCTGGCCGCCTTCGCCCCGATCGCCGTCGGCTTCGGCCTCGGCGTCGGCCCGCTCGCCGGTTTCCTCGGCGGCGCCATCGCCAGCGGCGTGCTCATGGCGGTGTTCCTCGCGAACTCCGGCGGCACGTGGGACAACGCGAAGAAGATCGTCGAGGACGGGCAGCACGGCGGCAAGGGGTCCGACGCGCACGCGGCCGCCGTCATCGGCGACACCGTGGGCGACCCGTTCAAGGACACCGCCGGCCCGGCCATCAACCCGCTGATCAAGGTGATGAACCTCGTCTCCGTGCTCATCGCACCGGCGATCGTGGCGCTCTCGATCAACGGCGACACCATGATCCGCGTGGGGATCGCGCTCGTGGCAGCCGCGATCGCCGCCGCGGCGATCATCGCCTCCCGCGTGCGCGCCGCCCGCAGCGACGCCGAGAACGAGGAGCAGGCCGAAGAGGACGCCGTCGCCAACGCCTGAGCAGGCCGCGCCGCGGCGATCGTTCCCTCTCGGGCGGTGACGGCTCGGCGCGGCGCCGGCGTGAGGCATGCTCGGACCGATGACCGCTGAGCCCGCCCCCTTCCCGCCGCCGGGGTTCCGGCGGTTCTGGGCGGGCGAGTCGGTGTCGGGATTCGGCACCTACGTCACGCTGCTCGCCCTGCAGACCCTCGTCGTCATCGACCTCGACGGCGGCGCGACCCAGACGGGGTGGCTGAGCGCTGCGCGGTGGTTGCCCTACCTGACCCTGGGGCTCGTGGTCGGCGCCCTGGTGGACCGGGTCCGGCGTCGGCCGGTGATGGTGGGCACCGACCTGATCCGCGCCGTGCTCCTGCTGGCCGTCCCGGCGGCGTGGGGGGTGGACGCGCTGACCTTCGGGCTGCTGCTGCTCCTCGTGCTCGGGTTCGGGGCCGCCACGCTGGTCAACGACGCCGCCTCGATGTCGTTCCTGCCGCGCCTGGTGCCCACCGCGCAGCTGCAGCGGGCGCACGCGCAGCTCGACGGCGCCGACGCCGTCGGGCAGACGGCCGGCCCGGCGCTCGGTGGACTCCTGGCGCGTGTGGTCGGGGCACCGCTGACGATCCTTGTGACGTCGGTCGGCTACGTCGTCTCCGCCGTCGTCGTCGCCACCCTCGGCACCGCCGAACCCCGGCACGAGCCCCGACCTCGGGGCGCGCGGGCGCTCCTGCGCGACGTCGTCGAGGGTGTGCGGTGGGTCTACGGGCCGTCCGGGCTGCGGCTCCTGGCCGTGGTCACGCACGCGAGCTTCGTCGGGTACGCGATCCTCGGCGTGGTGCTGGCACCGTTCGCGCTGCGCGAGCTCGGGCTGACGCCGGCGGCGTTCGGGCTCGCGACGGGCGCCGCGGGGGTCGGCGGGCTCGTCGGCGCGATGGTGAGCACCGCCGTCGGACGACGGCTGGGGACGGGCGGGACGATCATCGCCTCCCACGTGCTGACGGCGGTCGGTCTGCTCGTCACGGCCGCGGCCGTCCTGGTGGTGTCCTCACCCGTCGTGGCTGCGGTCGTGCTCGGGGCCGGGCAGACCCTGCACGGCTTCACGATCGGGCTCAGCAACTCGCACGAGTTCGCCTATCGGCAGACGCTCACACCCGACGAGCTGCAGGCGCGGACGAACACCACGATGCGATCCCTCAACCGTGCCGTCGTCGTCGTGGTCGCGCCGGTCGCGGGTGTCGTCGCCGACCGTGTCGGGCTGGTCCCGGTGCTGCTCGCGGCGGCCGTGGTGTTCGCGGCCGTCTCGGCCGTGCTGGTCGCCCGCGGCTTCGGACGGGTCCGGCTGGGCTGACCCGGGTGGATCAGGCGGCGGACTCGTCGGTCACGACGGGCGTGGCCGAGGAGGCGCGGGTCATCGTCAGGAACAGGACCAGACCGAGGGCGAGCACCAGCACGATCCCGATGATGCTGAGCCGCTCGTTACCGGTGAGGGTGACGAACAGGGCGGCGGCGCCCGGACCGAGCCAGCTGACGGCTCGCCCCGTGGTCGCGTACAGGCCGAAGCTCTCGCTCGCGGCACTCGCCGAGGTCATGCGCGCCAGCATCGAGCGCGACGCCGACTGGATCGGGCCGACGCACGCCGAGATGAGCAGGCCGCCCACCCAGAACACGATCCTCGCGTCCGAGGCGATGATGACGACGCTGACGGCGATGATCGCGACCAGCGACGCCACGATGACCTTGCGGGGGCCGACGACGTCGTCCACCTTCCCGGACAGCCAGGTGCTGACGCCGGCCACGAGGTTGGCGGCGAGGCCGAACACGATGACCTCCTGGCGTGGGAACCCGTAGGCACCGGCCGCGAGCACGCCGGCGATCGTGAAGACCGAGGCCAGGCCGTCGCGGTAGACGGCCGAGGCGATGAAGAAGTTGAGGACCGGGCGCTGCGTGCGCCACATCGTGCGGAGCCGACGTCCCAGCTCGACGTAGGAGCCCGCGATGCTGATGCGTGCGGTCTGCTCGGCCGGCAGGTCCTTCGGCGCGAGCAGCAGCAGCGGCAGCCCGAAGACGGCGAACCATCCTGCGCAGAGCAGGGCGACCGCACGGACGTGGACGGCGCCCTCGGTCGGGAGCCCGAGGAGCCCGCTGGCGTCCGAGGAGGTGCCGACGAAGACGAACAGGGTGACGACCAGGGCGATCACGCCGCCGATGTACCCGAGCCCCCAGGCCGTCCCCGAGATCCGCCCGAACGTCGCCGGTGTCGAGATCCGCAGCAGCATCCCGTTGTAGAAGACGCCCGCGAGCTCGGAGAACACCGACGCGACGGCGATCATCACGCACCCGAAGAGCAGGTACTCGTACTCGGGCTCGACGAACCAGAGCGCGGCCATGCTGGCGATCGTCAGCGCCGTCGTGAGGGTGAGGAAGAGCCGGGAGTTGCGCAACCGGTCCGAGTACGTGCCGAGCGCCGGGGCGAGCAGCGCGATGAGCACACCCGCGACGAACTGCGTCGCCGTGAAGATCTGCGTCCCCTCGGCATCCGTCGTCGCCAGTCCCGTGACGTAGACGCTGAACACGAACGTGAGGATCACCGTGTTGAAGGACTGCTGCCCGAAGTCCCACAGGCTCCAGGCGCGGACCACTCCCTTGCTGACCGGCGGCACATCGGTGGGCACGCCGTCGGGAACCCCTGTGTTGGTCATGCCGACAACGTACGGCCATGGGGAGGCGTCACGTGACCCAACGGTCGCGGGCGCCCCCGGGACGAGGTGACGGGGCCGAGAGCGCACGTCCGGGCCGAGATCGCCCCGTGCACGGTGCGCTCTCGGGCGAGACGTGCGATCTCGGCGCGGGAGGGTGCGCGTCG
>JBMDXU010000213.1:0-19933 GCA_048594485.1 Pseudactinotalea sp.
GACCCCCCCCCCCGCCGCAGCCGCCGGGCCGCTCAAGCCCCTGCGCGGCGAGCGCCCCGACGCCGGCGTTGCCGTGGTGGCCGCGGCGGGCAACAACGCCGTCGACGAGCCGTTCTACCCGGCCGCGCTCGCGCTGCCGGCGGGCGCGCCCGTTCCCGCCGGCGGGCCGCCGCTGATCAGCGTCGGCGCCCGCAACCCCGACGACCGCACGGTCGCGCTCTTCACCAACGACGGGCCGTGGGTGACCACGCACCGACGTGGAGCCGCCATCGTGAGCACCGTCCCCACCGCGCTGCAGGGCGGCATGTCGCCCAGCGTCGTCGTCGGCGACCGGCGCACCGTCGATCGCGACGACTTCAGCTCCGGTTTCGCGATCTGGTCCGGCACCTCCTTCGCCGCCCCCACCGTCGCCGCGGAGATCGCCAACGCGCTGCTGGAGGACACCGCCTGGGCCGACGGATCGACCGCTGTGTCGCACGGTCGCGACGCCGTCGCCGCTGTCCTCGCCGACGGCGACGCCCCGAGGGTGGATGTGTCGTGACCGCGCCGACCTCGCCCGACTCGGTCGCGGCCCGCGCGGCCGCCGCCTTCCGCGACTACCGCGACGGCGAGACCGCGCGTATGGCCGAGCTCGTCCAGCTCCTCAACCCGCTCCTCTGGCGCATCGCGCGCAGCCAGGGCACCGACGCCGAGACGGCCTCCGACGTCGTCCAGGTCGCCTGGCTCAAGCTCGTCGAGAGCGCCGACCGCATCGCCGATCCGCAGGCCGTGCTGCAGTGGATGCTGGTCACGGTCCGACGTGAGTGCTGGCGCCGTTCCACCCGCGGTCGGCGCGAGGTGCCCACGGAGATCGACGAGCAGACGCCGGCGCTGGAGCTGTCCCCGGACGCACTCGCCGAGATGTCCGACACGCAGCAGGTTCTCTGGCGGCACGTCGGTGAGCTCTCCGAACGCTGCCGAGCGCTCCTGCAGGTCATCGCCTTCGCCGACCGCCCCGACTACGCGGCCATCAGCGCTGCGCTCGGCATGCCGGTCGGCAGCATCGGCCCGACACGCGGACGATGCCTCGATGCTCTGCGCCGCTCCTTGCAGCACGACGTCCATTGGGGGACTCCATCATGACCACCGCACCGACACCCGGCCCGCTCGACGACGTCGACCTCGCCATCCTGGCCGAGCTGCGCGAGGCCCTGGAGGGGGCCGATCCGATGCCTGCCGATCTCGACGAGCGTGTGACGTTCGCGCTGACGGTGCAGGCGTTGCGCGCCGAGATCGCCGAGCTGGAACGCGTCCCGGCCGAGCCGGTCGGCGTCCGCACGGTCGACTACACACGGGTGCAGACCGTGACGTTCACGAGCGAGTCGCTCACCGCCGTCGTCACCATCACCCCGCTCGACCACGACAGCGCGCGACTGGACGGGTGGGTCGAGGGTGCCGCCCGCGAGGTCGAGATCCGGGAGCGGAACCGCACCGCGACCACCGCGATCGAGGAGGACGGCCGCTTCGCGTTCCCCAAGGTCGAGCGAGGTCTCGCGCAGTTCGTCTTCCGGCTCGACGACGACTCCGCCGCACCCGTGATCACCCCCGCGCTGGAGATCTGACCCGACCGTCACGACAGGTCTAGTCTGAGCGCATCCCGACCCCGAGGACGCTGGGCATGCCCGTCGATGCCACGGCGCCTGCCGACCTGATCGCGCTGGCGCGCACCGCCAACTCGCAGGGGCAGCCGGCACATGCCGAGCGACTGCTCCGGCGGGCGATCCGCGCCCTGGCGCGCGCTGCGGACGCGCCCTCGGAGCTGGAGCTGCACGGTGCCGCGCTGATCGCCCTCGCGTCGCCGGTGTTCGAGCGCCGCGGGCTCGACCCGGCGCTCGAGCTCCTCGCCGATGCCGATGCGCTCCTGCCCGGGCCTGACGGCGACCGCGTCCGCGAGCTCAGCCGCGTGCAACGTGCGGGCTTCCTCGCCCGCGGGGGCGACTGGCGTGTCGCCGTCGAGCTGCTCGACCCGATCCGGCCCGACAGCCCCTGGCTCACACGGCGGCAGCTCGTCTCGGTGCACCTCAACCGTGCCTCGGCGCTGCAGTACCTCGGCGACCTGCCACGCAGTCTCGCGGATCTGCAGACCGCACTCGATCTCGCCGTCGACGGCGGTGCTCCCGACCTCGAGTTCAAGGCCCGTCACAACCTGGGGTGGGCGAGGTTCCTCAGCGGTGACGTCCCCCAGGCCCTGCGGGCCATGGCGGCTGCCGACGCGATGGCGGTCGACGTGGTCAGGGCCACCGCCAAACGCGACTACGCGCACGTGCTGCTCCAGTCCGGGCTGCTGGACGAGGCGGCCGCGCTGCTGCTGGAGGCCCGTGCGATCGCGACCGAGCACCGGCTCCATCACGAGGTCGGCGAGATCTTGCTCGACCAGGCGCGCCTCGAGCTCCTGCGCGGCCGCGCCGCGCAGGCCGAGGCGTCCGCACGCGCCGCCAGCCGCCTGTTCCAGCGCCGGGGCGCGCAGGGCTGGTGGGTGCAGGCCGCCATCCTGCGCGGCGAGGCCACCCTCGCGCGCGGCACGACGCCTCGTGCCGCCGCACGCCTGGCCACCACGCTCGTCGAGCTGCCCACCGGCAGCGGTGTGGTCCGTCGCGACGCGCTGCTCGTGGCCACCGAGGCCGGCATCGTCGCCGGCGATCTCGACGGAGCCGCCCAGCTGCTCGCCGATGTCTCGCCGCCCGGGCGTGGCGCTCCCGCGGCACGTCTGCGGTACGACTGGGTCGCCACCCGCCTCGCGCTGGCCCAGGACGACCGGCGCGGCGCACGACGCCGGATGCGCGCGGCAGCCGACCGGCTCGCGCGCCAGCTCGACCGCCCCGCCTCCCTCGACGCCCGGACGGCGTTCGCGCTCCACGCGCGGCGGCTCGTCGCCACCGACGTCGGGGCCGCCGTCGCCACCGGGTCGGCTGCCCAGGTGCTCGGCGCGAGCGAGCGATGGCGGGCCGCGACGGCGCGACTGCCGAGCCTCGTCCCGCACCCCGACGAGGTCCTCGACGACCTCTTCGCGCGCCTGCGCGCCACCCGCGTCCAGCTGCGCGACCTGCCCGACCCTCGGGCCGTGGACGAGCTCGCACGCCAGGCCGACCTCCTCGAGGACGCGATCCGACGTCGCGAGTGGGAGCTCGCCGACAACGAGCGGTCCGTCCACGCGCGCCGGCCCGTGACCGCCGCGGAGGCGCGCGCTCACGCCGCTGCGACGGACAGCGACGTCCTCGTGCTGCTCTCAGCCGACGACCGCCTCCGCGCCGTGACGATCGACGCCACGGGTATCGGGCTGCACGACGTCGGTGCCGCCGACGCCGTCGCCGAGCTCACCCGGCAGCTGCTTGCCGACGTCGCGATGGCGGGCCGCCGGCTGCCCGCCGGCCTGGCCACCGTCGTCCGACGCTCGCTCGACCGGCACCTCGCCACTCTCGCCGAGATGCTGCCGATCCCGCGCACCCGCCCGCGGCTCGTCATCACGACCACGCGGGTGCTCCGGTCGGTCCCGTGGCGGCTGGTCCCCGGCGTCGACGACCGTGCCGTCGTCGTCACACCGTCGCTGACGGCGTGGACGCAGGAGGCGACGGCCATCGACCTCGGCGCGCCCGGCCCCTCCGTCGTCGCCCTCTCCGGGCCGGGCCTCGCCCGCGCCGACGCCGAGGCCGCCGCCGTCGCGACGGCGTGGGAGGGAGCCGCGACGAGCCTCGAGCGGGCCACCGGAGCGGATCTCACGTCAGCGCTGGTCGACAGCGACCTCGTCCACGTCGCCGCCCACGGCCACCACCACGACCAGAACCCGTTGTTCTCCTCGGTCGTGATGTCCGACGGCCCGCTGTTCGCCTACGAGCTGCAGCGGCACGGGGTCCGGGCGCCCCACGTCGTGCTCTCCGCGTGCGACATCGGGCGCGCGATGATGCGCCCGGGCGACGAGGCCGTCGGGCTGACGGCGTGCCTCCTGGCCTGCGGTGCGCGCAGCGTCGTCGCCGCGACGGCACCGGTCTCCGACGACGCCGCCGCTCAGCTCATGACCGGCTATCACGCCGCACTCGCCGCCGGGCTGCCGTCCTCGCGCGCGCTCCAGACGGCCACCGAGGCGACCGACGACCCCTGGCAGGCGCGACTCTTCACGACCTACGGCACCGACTGGACGGCGCCCGCAGTCGTCACACCTCCCCCGGGAGCCCCTTCCGCACCACCAGTCGGGTCCACGCGCCGATGAAGACACGCTCGTCGTCGGCGAGCTCGTGGCGTGTCCCCGTCTCCAACGGCTCGGTCGGCAGCGGCTCCCCCGCCGGGCTGACGTAGGTGCCGTTGGCGGACCCGAGGTCCTCGACCCACCAGCGCAGACCGTCGGTGCTGAGCTGGCAGTGACGCCGCGACACGCCCGTGTCGGCACCCGCGTCCACCTGCGGCCGGATCCCACGCGACTGCGACGGGCGCCCGACGAGCACGCTGGCGTCGCGGAGCGGGATCACCTGTGGCGACCCCGGCGACGGCATCGGGTCCTCGGGCTTCTGCGCCTCGTACCAGTCGGGATCCACCCACACCTCGGCGACCCAGGTGTCCGGTCCCGGGGCCTGGGGCGTGGGCATGCCGCCGGCGTTGGTGGGCTCCTCGCCCTCGGGGTCGGGCTCCGGGTGCGGGTCCGCGGCAGGATCGACCCCGGGAGCGGCCGACGGCGGATCGGACGGCGTCTGGCCTGCTGGTGGTGCAGCGTCCGGGGGCCCCGCTGCTGGTGGCGCAGCGGCCGGAGGCGCGACGGGGGTCGCCGGCCCCAGGTCGAGCGGGTTGGGCGCGACCGGTTGCGGAGCCGTCCCGGTGGTGAAGTCGTAGCCGCAGTTCTCGCAGAACAGCGCACCGGGCGCCGCCGGCGAGCCGCAGTGAGGACAGGTCGTCGGACCGGTCTGCTCGGCTGCCCCGCCCGGCTCGCCGGGGTCGGCTGCCGGGGTCGCCACGGCTGCCCCGCCCGCGTCGATCGGGGCGCCGCAGATGTCGCAGTAGTCCTCGGACTGCGACGAGTGCCCCTGCGGGCAGACGACGCTCACTTGCGCACCCTGGTGGTCTTCGTGGACGCGGTGTCGAGGGCCATCTCGTCGAGCTTGTCGGTGTTGCGCTTCAGCCTCACCGTGCCCTGCTCCTCGTTCTCGATGTCGACGACCTTGCGCAGTCGCGTCGTCGCCTCCTCGTTGCCGGTCTCCCGGGCCAGCTGGACGGCGCGGCCGAGCTTGACGGTCGCCGTCGCCTCGTCACCGGCAGCCTTGGCAGCCAGGCCCTCCTGGATCACCGCGGCCAGCTCGGCCTGCCCCGTGTAGTGGGCGACCTCGGGCGAGATCCGCGCCGTGAGGTTCGCGTCGCTGGACCACATGGCCTTCACCAGGCCGGACGACTGCACCTCCCCGTTGACCGCGAGCTGGACACGGGCGGCCAGCTGCTCCGAGCCGACGGGCTTCGAGCCCACGCGGACCGCGACGTGGTACTCCCGGGTCTCGTCACCCCAGGACCCGGTCGGGAAACCCGACGTCAACGGGTTGACGACGACCTTCCGCGAGGTGAGGTCGTCGAGCTTGGGCGAGACCTGACGCACGAACAGCAGCTGCGATCCCTGCGGCGTCCAGACCCGCAGCTCGGCGTCCGCCACACCGCGCGCCATCGACTCCCCCAGCATCTGCTGGAAGCTGGCCGCGATCTGGGAGGGGTCGCGGATCAGCTCGTCCGACCCCATCATCGCCGAGGCGATCGAGCGCACCTCGGCGACCTCGTAGCGGGAGCCGACACCACGGGCGTCGACGCGGAACCGGCCCTGCAGCTGGTCGAGGGTGCTGCGGAGCTGGTGCTGCGGCTCGGACTCGTTCTTGCCGTCGGTCAGCAGGATGCCGTGCCGACGCGCCCCCGAGGGGACCGTCGAGAACAGCTGGTCGGCGAGGCGGAGCCACGTGCTCATCGCCGTGCCGCCACCGGCGCGCATCGTCGCGATCGCCCGCTTCGCCTCGGCGCGCGCACCGGCCTCCATGCGCACCATGGCCCGTGGCGCGTTGGGGTACGGGAACACCCGGTTGGCGACGTGGCTGCCCGCCACGATGGCGAACCACGTCCCGTCCTCGATGACGTCGAGGGCGACCTGCGCGGCCTGCTGGGCCGCGGCGAAGCTGGCCCCGGCCATCGAGCCCGAGGTGTCGATCATGATGACCTCGGCCGCTTCCAGCCCACCCGACTGCGCCGAGCCGGCACCGGTCGCGGTGACACGCACGATGGCGTGCACGTCGGTGGCCCCCTCCGCCAGGAACTCGTTCTGGAACACCTCGGCGGTGAACTGCGCCATCGTCTCTCCTTCGTGATCCTGGGTCCTGAAGGCTATCCAAGCCTGGCCAGCGCGACGGTCACGTTGTCCCGACCGCCCTGGGCGTTGGCCCAGTCGACCAACGCACCGGCCAGCGTGACCGGGTCCGTCCCGACCGTCTGCGCCGTCGTGCGCACGAGCTCGGCCAGCGCGTCGGCCTCCGTGCAGTAGTTCCACAGCCCGTCCGAGCACAGCAGCAGCCACCCGGGCTCGGCGACCGTCACCGTGTCGGTCCGCGGCGTCAGCTCCGGCGCGTCCGCACCGAGCCAGCGGGTGATCGCGTGGGCCTGCGGCCCATTGTGCGCCTGCGTGGGCGGCATGCCCATCTCGATCATCTCCTGCGCCCAGGAGTCGTCGACGCTCAGCGGAACCGGCCGGCCGGTGTCGGGCAGCCAGTACGCACGCGAGTCGCCGACGTTCGCGACCACCACGATCGGGCCGTCGACGACGGCGGCCACGTACGTGCACGAGGGTGCGTCACCCTCGTTCGGCGGTGGCACCGCCAGCACGGCGTCGTTCGCACGCCTGGCGGCGTCGGCGAGCAGCGCCGCCCACCCGCTGGTGCGCGCGGTGCCCTCCCCCACGACCTCCCGGCCGCCACCCGGGGCTCCGGAGCTCAGCAGCCCGACGGCGGCCTCGGCCGCCGCCATGCTCGCCATGTCCGACGCGGGGGCCGACGAGACGCCGTCGCACACGACGAGCAGGCGGACGCCGCCCGCCACCGCGAGCGACATCGCGTCCTCGTTGCGGCTGTGCACCACACCGCGGTCGCACACGCCGCCGAGGTCGGCGGCTGGCGCGGAGACGAAGTGGTCCCGCTCGCTCACCGCCGGCGCCCCGCACTCGGTGCAGTAGCCGTCGTCCGCGACGGCACCACCGCACTGGACGCACGGGCGCGTCGGCGCCACCGGCGCCCCCGCCACGGGCTCCCCGGACGCCGTCGTCGCCGCGGCGGCGACGGCGTCCATGAGGCCGCCGCACTCCTCGCAGAACCGAGCGCCCGCGGCCCCGTGCGCCCCGCAGGTCGGGCAGTGCGGGTCCGGTTCGGCCGTCGCCCCCTCGGGCTCCTCCGCCGCGTCGGGGTCCTCGGCGAGCAGCGTCGCCTCGGCCACCTCGGGCTCGGTGCTCTCGGGCTCGGTGCCCTCGGGCGCAGTGCTGTCGGGCGGGGTGCCGTCGGAGGCGTCGCCCTCGGGTGTGCTGCGCTCGGATGCGTCGCCCTCGGGCGTGCTGCTCTCGGGCCCCGCGTTGTCGGGATCTGCGCTCCCGGTCACCACAGGCTCGCTCTCGTGCGTCGTCTCGCTCACCACAGGGTCCAGTTCCTCACCGCGTTCGCCCGGTCGATCAGCTCGATGCGCTCCGCCCGGTTCGCCGCGACTGCGGCCCGCTCACGGTACGCGGCCTCGACGGCATCACGCAGCGGCCGTTCCTGCGCGGGCACGTCGGCCACCGTCGCACCCATCGGCGCCGTCGCCTGCTGCACCTGGTGGAGGGCGCGCATCAGCACGTCGATGCGCAGGTCAGCACGATCCACGCTCCGCAGCGCGATGCCGTCGACGCTCCGGAGCGCATCGTCGAGCGCGGGCAGCCCGCGGCCGGACGCACTCAGGGCCCGGGCGCGTTGCAGCCGGGCCACGGGGTAGGAACCGCGTGTGGGCGACACCAGGTCGAGCGCGCGCAGCACCCCGTCGAGATCGCCTCGCTTCTCCCGGATCCGGGTGAGCCCGAACGCCGACGGCGCGGTGTAGTTGCTGTCCGACCGTGCGCACACGATGTAGAGGGACTCGGCGACGTCGAGCTCCCCGCTCACCTCGCACGCCGTCGCCAGGGCGAGCTTCGGCGCGAGCTCGCCGGGCACCTGCCCGTACACCGCGTTGAAGGACGCCACCGCGGTGGTGAGGTCGTTCGAGGCCAGATCGGCCAGGCCGCCCACCCACACGGCCCGCCACTCCCACGGGTCGGCGGCGAGGATCTCCGCCAGCACGCTGCGGGCGACGTCGACGCGCCCCGCCTTGACGGACGCCTGCGCCAGCGCCAGCCTCACCTCGACGGTCCGCTCGGGTGCCTTGTTGAGCGCCGTCACCCGGGCGATCGGGTCGGCCACGTTGACCCCGGCGAGGAAGCTCGCCATCGGGTCGGCCGGGTCGACCTCGAGCTCAGGAAGCTCGTCCCAGTGCAACGGTCGCTCCGGCACGTCGACGGTCGGCGCCTTGAACAGCCGGGACGCGCTCGACGTCGTGGCGGGACTCCCCGAACCGCGATCGGTCGCGACGACCTCGCGCAGCACGCCGAGCATCTGGACACGCATCTCGTCGACGCTCGCGAAACGGTCGTCGGGGTTCGGCGCGCACGCCTTGGCGAGCAGCCGGTAGAACGAGTCGTACCGACCGAACACCGGGGTGTCGGCCACCGGAGGCAAGGACGCCACGTAGGTCGAGGTGTTGCCCCGGAAGTCGAGGACGAGCGTCGCCAGGGTCCGACCGATCGTGTAGATGTCCGACGCGATCGACGGCCCCACCTCGGGGACCTCGGGCGCCTGGTAGCCGACCGTCCCGAAGATCGCCGAGTCGTCGTCGTCGATCCGGCGCACACCCCCGAGGTCGATCAGCTTGACCCCCTCGCCCTGCTGGATGACGTTGTCCGGCTTGAAGTCGCAGTACAGGAGGTTGTGGTCGTGCAGGTACTGGAACGCCGGCATCACCTCGAGCACGTAGGCGATCGCCTGATCGACGGGCAACGGGTCCACGACGCCGTGGTTGGCGTCGCGACGGTCCTTGAGGATCTCCTTGAGCGACGTCCCGCCCACGTACTCCATCACCGTGTAGCCGGCGTCGTCGTGAAGCACGAAGTTGTAGATCTCGACGATGAGCGGGTGCTCGACCTCGGCGAGAAAGCGCTGCTCGGCGATCGCCGCCGCCGCCGCATCGGCGTCGTCGGCGGTGAGCAGACCCTTGAGGACCACCCAGCGCCCCGACACGTTGCGGTCACGTGCGAGATAGATCCAGCCGAGACCGCCGTGGGCGAGTGCCCCGACCACCTCGTACTGCCCGGCGACCAGCTCACCCGGCTTCAGCCGCGGCTCGAAGTCGAACTTGGCCCCGCAGGTCGGGCAGAACCCGGCGGTGCGGCCGGGGACATCGCCGCGGGTGCGGCCGACCTGACCGCCGCAGGTGGCGCAGAAGCGCTTGGACTCCGGCACCTCCGCCTTGGGCATGATCGCCTGCAGCGGATCCGGCACGGGCGCCGGAGGCACCGTGGTGAGGCCCGCCCCCAGCCGGTGGGAGCGCAGCCGTGTGGAGCCGGTCCCGACACGTCGCGTGGTCGTGGACGCCCGCGCCGACCCGATCGCGGCGGACGCGAGCCGGGACGACGACGTCCGCGTCGACCCGCGGTTCTCCGCCGCCCGGACCGGTGACGTCGCTGCGGTGCCCGCCCCACCCGGCACCCCGGTGCCGAGAGCCGCCGACGGCGACACCGCGCCGGTCGCGGGCAGGCCGCCGCCCGCCGGCGTCGGTGCCCCGCTGGACCCGCCCTCGGGCGAGCCGCAGACGTTGCACCAGCCGTCCTCGTAGGTCCCGGTGCACCCGGGTTGCGTGCATGCGGTCACGGTCGACCTCCGATCGCGTGGGGTCGGGCACCCGGCGCCTGCGCATGCGCGCCGAGCTCGAGGGGTGCCGCGAGTCGTTCGTACTGCCTCACCAGCGCGCCGGCGAGCGGGACGTCGCAGGGGACGGCGTCGACCGCGTCCGACGCCTCGCCCCATCCCGCCTGCACCGTCGGTGAGGCGTCCCGACCGTGCGCCTGCGCCAGCGCGTTCGCCTGCGCGAGCCGGTACCGGAACGACGCGCGCTCGCGCAGCGGCGCGGCGTAGGCCTCCTCGGCTGCGGCGACCGCACGGGACGCGGCGTCGAGCCGCGCGAGATACCGGTCGACCCCGGTCCGGTCCTGCGGCGGGTCTCCGAGCCGCGCGGGGTCGGGGATCGCCAGCCTCGGCGGCCGCAGCACCTCGCGCCGGCAGCGCGCCTCCAGGTCCAGCAGCACGGGTCGGCGCGCGATGAGGGCGTCGCGCAGCTCGATCGCGCGGCTGCGGTCACGCCTCAGCTCCCCCGATCGTGCGCTGGCGACGAGCAGGTCCCGGTGGGCGCGTGCGGCGTCCGCCTCGAGCTCGGCCAGAGGGCCGGTGACATCCGCCCCGCGCGAGGCCTCGGCGAGCAGTCGCGCCTGACGTCCGGTGAGCTCGCGCACACGATCCGTGGACGCGTCGTCGTGCATCGCACGCGCCAGGTCCTCGCAGCGGACCAGGTCGGCGCGGACCCGCCTCAACCGCGCGACCAGCTCGCCCGTGGCCGGGTCGATGGCGAGCTGCTCCCGGAGCTGGGCCACCAGCGCGTCGGCGAGGCGAGCGCCCTCGGGCAGGGTCACGTCGAGCGCCCCGGATCCGAGCCGGCCCCAGATCAGGCCCGAGATGCGGTGCCGCGCGGCGGCGTCGGCACGGCCGGAGTCCCACTCGACGAGGATCGTGTCGGCCTTGTCGCGCAGGGCCTGCCAGAGCGCCATCGCGAGGACGACGTCCCCGGCGTGCCCGCCGGTCTGCTGCGCGACGCCGTCGAGGCGGTCGAGCTCGCCCCGCGTGCGCGCGAGCCACTCCTCGAGCTCGTGCAGGAAGTCGAGGAGCTGCTCGGAGCTCGCCGCCTCGGCGAGCGAGCCCGGCGGCGTCGGCAGCCCCGGGCGCGCACCGACGGCGCCGTCCGGTGCCTGCGACGTCGCCGGGGCGATCATGAGATGCGCCCGTACACCGGGGCGGGGGGCGTCGGCGCCTCACCGAGCGCGGCACCGAGCCAGCGGTCGTAGATCTCGGTCCAGGTCCCGTCCGCGATCATCCGCTCGAGCACCGCGTTGACGAGCTGCACCAGGTCGACGGCGTCCGCCGGTGCCCCGATGCCGTACGGCTCCTCGCTGATCGGGTCGCCGACCACGACGGCGTAGGGATCCTGCGCGGCGAAGCCCGCCAGGATGGTGTCGTCACCCGTGATGGCGTCGACCTGCCCCTGCTGGAACAGGGCGAGGCACTGGCTGTGCGTCGGAGCGGCGACCGCCTCGATCCCCGGGTACTCCTCGAGGCGTGTCAGCGTCGTCGTGCTGGCCGGTGCGCACACACGCTGGTCGCCGAGCGCCTCGAGATCGGCCAGGCTGGTCGCCTCCGACCCCTCCGCCACCAGCACCTTCTGACCGGCGCGGTAGTACTCGGCCGAGAACGCGATCCGGTCCCAGCGGTCGCAGTTGATCGTGAAGGTGCGTGCCACCAGATCCACGTCGCCGTTCTCGAGCACACCGATCCGCTCGGCGGAGGTGATCACCCGGAACCGGAGCTTGTCGGGGTCGCCGAAGATCGCGCGCGCCACCTCGCGCAGCATGTCGACGTCGAAACCCTCGATGCGACCCGTGAACGGGTTGCGCGCACTCATCAGCAGGGTGTCCGCCGACACGCCCACCACGAGCACACCCCGCTCGCGGATCTCCTCCACGGTGGGCCCGTCCACGAGCTCCTCGACCGTCCCTTCGGGCGCGTACGACTGCAACGGGTCGTCGCACGTCACCGGCTGCGGCGGCGAGGTGGTGCCGCCGTCGTCGGGCGCGGTGGTCTCGTCCTCGCCGAGCACGAGGTCGTCGCCACCGTCGCCGAGCGAGCAGGCTGCCAGCCCCAGCAGCAGCGCGAGCGAGGTGGCGGCCGCCGCCACCCGGCGGGACGTCACGGACCTGCTCATCGGTACTCCTCCCGCCGTGCCGCCGTCCCTCGCCAGCTCGCGATCGCGCCGATGAGGCCGGCGATGGCGAGCACCCACGAGGCGAGTCGTGCCGAGCTCGCGGCGTCGGCCAGGCCGTCGTCCACTTCCGCGGCGCCCTCGGCGACCCGTGCCGTCGCCTCCGTCGCGAAGGCCGTGTACGTGGCGGTCGGGCCACCAACCTCGTCGCTCACGGCGAGCAGCACGGCGTCGTCCCACTCCCCGCCGTCGTCCAGCTCGCGGATCCGCTGGTGCTGGACGAGGTAGTCGGCCAGCCGTCCCTGGAGCTCGGTCTCGTCGACGAGCCGCGCACGGGCCGAGTCCATGCGGGCGACGAACTCCTCCTCGTACGCCTGACCGGACCCGCGCTTGATGAGCGTGAAGGACTCCAGCGTGCGCGCCTCGGCCACGAGCACCGCCGCCTGGGCGACCGCGATCGTGGGCCGGTAGCTGTCGGTGCGCAACCGCGCCGTGTCGCTCGCGGCGCTGGTCGCCGTCAGCGCTCCGGCGACCAGGGCCACGGCGAGGGCGAGGGTGGCCAGCGCCAGGCCGGGGTTCAACCTCCGCCGTGTCATCCGCGCCAGCCGCGCCTGAGCGACGACCAGGACGACCAGGGCGACGATCACGACACCCAGCACGACGCCGGCCACGTTGACGACGCCGAAGTCGGACGCGGTGTCGTCCGCGGCCATCGTCAGCACGTCGTCCAGCTCGCCGAGCATCTGCTCACGGAGCAGGGTCGACGCCTGGTCCAGGTAGGCGGCACCGACCGGGAACCCCTGACGGTTGTTGACCCGCGCCGCCTCGACGAGCGCCGTGTACGTCGACAGGTCGGCGTTGAGCCGGGCGATCAGCTCGGCGTCGTCATCGGCGCCGCGCGCGAGCTCGGCGAGCAGGGTGGCCGACCGCTCGATCGCGTCGTCGTACACCGCACGACGATCCTGCGGCTCGAGCCCGCCGACGAGGAACGCGTTGGTGGCGGCGCCGTCGGCGGTGAGCAACGCGTTGCGCACCTCCATGACGGTGAGCACGCGGTCCGCACCGCTGGCGACCCGCTGCGTCGCGCCGGCCTGCGTCTGCACGAGCACGAACCCGACGATGCCCACCAGCAGGGAGACGAGGGTCGTCACCACCGAGATGAGCATCACCCGCTGGGCCGACGTGCGCGGCGGGCGCTGACGGGCCGGCTGCGCGACCTGGCCCTGCTGGGGCGGCGCGACCAGCTGGCCGGTCGGCCCCGGCGGTGGAGCCATGGGTCGCGGTGCCTGTGCTGTCTGCGAGCTGCTCATGTGTGCTCCTCCGGCTCGTCGGCGAGCGTGTCCGCCGCGGTCTGCGCCCCGGAGACAATGATCGGGTCGGCAGCCTCGCTCCCGGTCGTGTGCTCTGCGTCGTCGGCGACCAGGTCCTCGGGGAGCAAGGTCCGGAGCTCGTCGATCGTCGGTGCCTCCACCTCGCGAAGGCGCCAGGCGTGCCGGGCGATCGCGCCGTCGAGCAGGTTGCGCACGAACCGGGCGTTGCCGAAGGACGGCCCGCGGAGCTGGACCGAGCAGATCTCCTCGACGCGGTCGACGGCCTCGGGCGTCGGCGTGAAGTCGGCGGCCCCGGCCATCACCTCGAAGATGCCCCTGAGCTCGTCGTCGGTGTAGTCCTCGAAGTGGACCGCGGTCGAGAACCGCGACTCCAGACCCGGGTTCGCTGCGACGAACTCCGCCATCGGCACCGGGTAGCCCGCGACGATGACGACCAGGTCGTCACGGTGGTCCTCCATCTCCTTGACGAGGGTGTTCACCGCCTCCTGGCCGTAGCTGTCGGCACCCGAGGCGCCGCTGGACTGGGTCAGGGCGTACGCCTCGTCGATGAAGAGCACCCCGCCGACGGCGGACGCCGCCACCTCGGCCGTCTTGATCGCCGTCTGCCCGAGATACCCCGCGACGAGCTCGGACCGGTCGACCTCGACGAGATGTCCCTTGCTCAGCAGGCCGAGCGCCCTGTAGATGCCCGAGACGAGCCTCGCGACCGTCGTCTTGCCCGTGCCGGGGGTCCCCACGAACACCAGGTGGCGTGTGAGGGTCGGCGACGTCAGCCCGGCCTCCACACGCAGGCGTTCCACCCGGAGGAGCTCGACCTGGCGCCTGACCTCGGCCTTGACACGGTCGAGCCCGATGAGACCGTCCAGCTCGGCGAGCAGCTCCGCGAGCGTCTTCTCGGGCTCGGCCTCAGCTGCCTCGGCCGCCGCAGCATCGGTCGCCGCCGCAGCCTGGGTCGCGGACCCCTCGGCCGGCTGGCCGGTCGGGGACGGCTGGACGGCGACGGTCGGCTCGCTCCCGGCCGGTGGCGACACGACGGGCCCCGTCCCCCGTCCCAGTGCCGCGAGGATCCCCTCGAACGTCGGGACCTGCGGCTGCGGCAGGTCCGGTCGCATCGCCGTCAGGCCGGACGCCGCCCGGGTCAGCCGGTCCATGAGTCCCGCCGGGTCGAGCGGGTTCAACGCGTCGAGCTGATCCGTGACGGCGCGTGCGGCGTCGGACGCCGGTACCGCCGTCGTCGACAGCGGCGGCGCGGCTCCCGCGGCGGCCGACAGCTGCACCGCCGCGGTGGCGGCAGCACCGGGCGCGACGTGCGGTCCCGGGGTTCCCAACGTCGCAGCGGCGGTCGCGACGGCGGCGAGCGCCTGCGCGTACGCCACCGCGTGCGGGCCGCCTGCGAGGGTGCGGAGCGCGTCGGTCGGCGCGCTGCGCCAGCGCCGGCCGGCCGACGCCGCCGTGAAGAACTCACGCGGCTCATCGCTCCCGACGGCCTCGGCCCAGGCCTGCGCCGCCCCCGGCATCGACCCTTCCGCCACCGTGGCCGAGAGCCGCTCGCCCTCGGTGCGAGCGACGCCGTCGGGCAGGCCGGCCGCCGTGCCCGCCTCGACGAGGTCGGCCAGCGCGTCGCGCAGCGACGGGGTGCTCATGGGGTGGCCTCCGGAGGTGCGGTGATCGGTGAGCTGGTGAATTTCTCCTCGAGGAACGCCCCGTGGGCGATGAGGGCGTTGGCGTCCTGCCGCGAGACCGCGTCGGAGATCTTGGCGAGCGTCGCCGCCAGCAGGTCGAGCTGATCGACCAGCAGCATGAGCGAGGTCTTCCCGTCGGCGACGACACGACGGTCGGCGAAGTCCCGCGGCAGCCGCAGGTAGGCGTCGACGGCCTCCGGCAGATAGCTGGTCGCGGTCGAGACCACGGTGTGCGCCTGCTGGCTCCCCAGGCCGAGTCGGTCCAGCCGCGGCACCATGTCAGCGACCGTGCCGGCGATGCGCTCGACGCGCGCCTGCACGGCCGGTGGGACACGCCCGGCGACCCGCTGCCTCACGCCGTCGACCGACGCGAGGATCTCCTCGCCCGTCGGAGGTGGCGGCAGCTCGGGCAGCTCGATCGGCTCGGGCTCTCCCCGCAGCCGCCGCCCGAGGTCCGACCACCATCCCATCTGCGCCTCAGCGCCGGTTCAGGCCGTCGACGTCGAGCTGTCCGCCCTGCAGCTCGGCGCGCTCCGAGCGACGGGTGCGCTCGAGGTACTCGTCCGCCTTCGCTGTCTCGGTCTGGAGCACGCCGATGGTCTGCGCCATCGAGTCGAGCGCCTTGATCTTGAAGGTGGAGATGCTGTCGAGCGTCGTGTAGATGTTCTGGAACGACTCGCGCAGCTCGTCGATGCCGATGGTCGCGTTGGCGGCCTGCTCGTGGATCTCCGCCGAGTTCTGGGCGAGCATCTTCGACGTCGACACGATGAGGTTCGACGTCGTCGTGTTCAGGGCGGTGATCTGGTCGAGCACGAGGCGCTGGTTGGCGAGCGCCTGCGCCACGATCACGGCGGTCCGCAGCGCCGACAGCGTGGTGGTGGTCGCGCGGTCGACACCCTTGATGAGCTCGAGGTTGTTCTTGATGATGATGTCGATCGCGAGATAGCCCTGGATCGACACCGCGAGCTGGGTGAGCAGGTCCTGATGCTTCTGCCGCACGTAGAACAGCACGTCCTCGCGCAGCGCCTTGGCGCGCTCGGGGTCGGTGGCGTCGAGCTCGGCGATCGTGGCCGAGAGCTGGGTGTCGATCCGCTCGGCCATGAAGATGTACTGGTTGAGACGACCCATGGTGTCCCAGAGGTTCCGCTTCTCGAGGTTGAGGGCGGCGTTGTCCTTACGGAGCTCGTCCTGGCCGTTGTAGAGCGCCCGGATGATCGCGTCGAGCTGCTTCTGCGACGACTCGTAACGGCGGAAGTAGTCGGTGACCTTCTCGCCGAACGGGATGATCCCGAGCAGCTTCTTGCCGAACGTGGGCTCGCTCGGGTCGAGCTCCTCGACCTGGCGACGCAGCGCGAGCAGGGACTGCCCGACCGTGCCGGACTCCGACAGACCGCCGTCCTTGATCTGCTTCACCGGCGTCTGCAGGAGCCGGTTGGAGACGCTCGCCGCGCGGCGGATGTCCTCGTCACCCATGGTCCGCACGCCGTCCGCCTGGCTGGAGAACTCCGGCGACTTGGTGTCGGTCGCGAGCAGCGCCTGGACGTAGCCATCGGCCTTCTGGGTGAGCGCCGGGACCATCGCCTCGTCGATTTTGGGCGCCATGGCGGGTGCCTGCGTCGTGGCGACGGCCGCCATCGGCGCCGGGGGCTCCAGGGCGAGGAAGGCCTGCGCCTCCTCGGGCGGCGTCAGCGGCGCCGGGGCGGCAGCGGCGGCGGCAGCAGGGGCGGCGGGCGCGGGCTGATCGGTCATACGGGGTCCCTCGTTCTGCTGGTGCGATCGTGTCGACGAATGGTCAAGCGCGTACCTGGGTTCAATCTACGGCAGCCCAGCGACGCCGATGCGCCGCGTCCCCGGGGAGGGCTCCCCCCGCACCCCCGGGGCCATCCCCCAGAGACGAACGCGGATCCGACGCGACAGCGGTGGGTGGGCGCCCACACAGGACTCTCCGGCGGACGCTCACGCACCGCTCACGCACCGCTCGCGCGGAGGAAGGCGGCATAGGCGGCGGCGTGCGTGTCCTCACCGGGTGGGGCGAGGGTCTCGACGGCGATCGTGGGCGCCGTCCGCAGCGCCTCGCGAGGGTCGCCGAGGACGCCGCTGCGGGCCAGCGCCACCAGTGCCGCTCCGGCGGCGACCGGCTCGGCGGCGACCGACATGGTCACCGGCCAGGGCAGCGTCGCGCGTTTGAGATCCAGCCACAGGCGAGGTAGGCGGGCGCCGCCGGTCACCGTCACCTGCTGCGGCTCCTCACGACCCAGCGCGGCCTGCGCGGCGATCATCCAGCGAGCCTGGTAGCAGATCCCTTCGACGACGGCGCGAGCCTGGCGTGGCCGTGGCCACCCGGCCGGCGGCGCTCCCGCCGTCGCGGCCGGATCGGGCGACGGCGCCTGCCGTCCGTCTCGGTAGGGCGCGACCGGAGCACCGGTCGGCGCCGGGTGGGCGCTCTGATCGCGGGCGGCCTCGTCGAGCACCTGGGTGCGGTGCCTCGTCGGGACCATCTCGAGCCAGTGCGCGAGCATCCCGCCCGCGCTGCCGTTGCCGGCGACCAGGGCGTCGTGCGTGCCGCCCAGCGTGCGCACCAGGCTAATGCCCTCCAGGCGCACCCGTTCGGGCTCCGGGCGCTCCGCGAGCACGCTCAGCACCGCCTCGGCGGTCCCGAGCGAGTCGGCGACGGAACCGGGCTCGCGGACACCCGTCGCCCAGGCCGCGACCTGGTGGTCGTGACCGGCCACGACCACGGGGGTGCCGCCGTCCAGACCCCAGCTCGCCGCGACCGCGCCGGTGAGCGTGCCGGCGACCTCGGACGGGTCGAGGACCCGGGGAAGCCGATCGGGCGTGAGGCCGACGCGTGCGAGCAGATCGGTGTCGAACCCGCGATGAGGAGCGTCTCCCGGTGCGGCCAGCCGGTAGCCGCCGGTCCGGCCGGCGAGCGTGTGGTCGGTGACACGGGCGCCGGTCAACGCGTGCACGACCAGATCGGCCGCACCCAGCCATGTCGCCATCGACGCGACCACGCCGCGACGTTCGTCGCGCAGCCACCCCCAGGTCGCGAGCGGCACCTTGGCCGCCACCCGGACACCGGTCGCCGCGAAGATCTCGGGGGCCTGATCGGCCATCCTCGCGGCGGCGTCGGCGCCGCGGCCCGCGTCCCAGCGCAGCAGAGGCGTCAGCGGCTGGCCCCGGGCGTCCACGGCAGCGCCGGTCTCGGCCATCGACGCGACGCCGATCGCGTCGAGGTGCCCGACACCGTCCAGCACCGAGCGTGCCGCCGTCGCGACCGCGCCCACGAGGTCGGTCACGTCCTCCGGTGTCGCTCCGACGCTCGAGCGCAGCTCGTGCACGCCGTCGTCGTCGACGGCGACGAGTGTGACCTTCGTGCTCGTCGAGCCGACGTCGACCCCGAGCGCGAGTCGTCGATCCACGGGACCATCCTGACGGGTGAGGGCCACGACGCCACCACGGCTTCTCCGAGGTGATCGCCGTCGTCGCGCGTCGACGGGGCTCGCGTGGGAGCTGCGATGCCTGCTGCGGGCGGACCCGGTCGCCGCGCGCCCTAGAAGTCCGACGGCGGTTCCAGCACCTCGTTGGGTGTCTCGACGCGACCACGGCGTCGCAGGTAGCCGTGCCAGAGGATGCGTGCCGCGGTCGAGCGGAACGGTCGCCAGCGCTCGCCGATGCGCTCCAGCTCGACGGGCCCCGGCACGTCCTCGAGCCCGATCGCCTCGGCCGTCGCGACCTGCAGGGCGCGGTCGCCGACCGGCCACAGGTCCGGCCGCTGGAGGCAGGCGAGCAGGTAGACGTCCGCGGTCCAGGCACCGATCCCGGGGAGCGCGACGAGCCGACGACGGACCTCGTCATCGGGCAGGGTCTCCAGGGCGTCCAGGTCGAGCTCGCCCGCCTGGACGGCGCTCGCGAGCGCACGGAGGTACCGCTCCTTCTGCCGAGACACGCCGCTCCCCCGCAGGTCGGGGTTGGCGAGCACGTCGGCGGGCGTCATGCCGCGCTGCGCGCGGAGCAGGGCGCCGTAGCAGGCGGCGGCCGACGCCAGCGACACCTGCTGCTCGAGGATGAACAGCACCAGCGCACGGAACCCGCCAGGACGGTGCCAGAACACCGGAGGTCCGTGCTCGGCGACGACGGCGGCGAGGTCCGGGTCCTGGGCGATCAGGTGCGCGAGGTCGCGGCCGAAGTCCTCCTCCGCCGTCGACGCGGAGGTCATCGTGGCTTGCGGCGCTTCTCGCGGACCCGGACGCTGATCTCGATCGGTGTGCCGGTGAAGTCGAACGTCTCGCGGAGGCGGCGCTCGATGAACCGGCGATATCCGGGCTCGAGGAACCCGGTCGCGAAGAGCACGAACCGGGGCGGGCGTGTGTCCGCCTGGGTCGCGAAGAGGATCCTCGGCTGCTTGCCGCCCCGCACCGGGTGCGGGTGCGCCGCGACGAGCTCGCCGAGGAACGCGTTGAGACGGCCGGTGGGGATGCGGGTGTCCCACGACCGCAGGGACGTGTCGAGAGCGCGGACCAGCCGGTCGACGTGCCACCGGGTCCGCGCCGAGAGGTTCACGCGCGGCGCCCACTGGACCTGCACGAGGTCGAGCTCGATCTCGCGCTCGAGCAGCTGCCGGCGGTCGTCGTCCATGAGGTCCCACTTGTTGTAGGCGATGACGAGCGCACGGCCGGCGTCGATGACCTGCTGGATGACGCGGACATCCTGCTCGGACATCGCGACGCTGGCGTCGACGAGCACGACGCCGACCTCGGCCTTCTCGAGGGCCGTCTGGGTGCGGAGCGAGGCGTAGAA
>JBMDXU010000214.1:0-6795 GCA_048594485.1 Pseudactinotalea sp.
CGCTCGGGGTCGGGCAAGTCGACGCTCGCATCCCTGCTCTCGCGCGCCGTCGAGCCGCCGCCCGGCACCGTCCGGCTGGGCGGGCGCGACGTCACCGAGCTCGACCTCCTCGAGCTCCGCCGCGCCGTCGGGGTCGTGACCCAGCGCACCGAGATCCTCGCCGGGACGCTCGCCGAGAACATCACGATGTTCGCGCCCGACTCACCCGAGCGCGTCACGCGGGCCCAGGTGCTCGACGCGATCGAGGAGCTCGGGCTGACCGAGTGGGCGCAGAGCCTGCCCGACGGCGTCGACACCCAGCTCGGGTCGGGTGGCATCACGCTCTCGGCCGGTGAGGAGCAGCTGGTCGCGTTCGCGCGGCTGCTCGTCCGCGACGCCCGTCTCGTCGTGCTCGACGAGGCGACCGCGCGGATGGACCCGCGCACCGAGCAGCTCGTCGTGACGGCGTCGTCGCGGCTGCTCCGCGACCGCACGGGCGTGATCATCGCCCACCGGCTCGTCACCACACGCCGTGCCGACCGGGTGGTCGTCCTGGCCGACGGCGCGATCGTGCAGAACGCCGACATGCGCACGGCACGCTCGCAGCCGGGCCCGTACCGGACCCTGCTGCTGGCCGCCGCGGAGGACGACGGCGTCGCGGGCGCCGTCGCGGGCGACATGCAGGCGACCGCACCCGAGACCCACCCGGTCGACCACGTCGACCCGGTCGCCCCCGACGGCCCGATCGCCGTCGGCACCGCACGACGACGCACGGACGTGCCCGACCAGCCTCCGGTCGAGACCGGGCCCGGCCTCGCACGCGTGGTGTGGCGCGCGCTGTGGACACGGCCGAGCTGGGCGATCCTCGGAGCGGCACTCTTCGGCGTCTCCTCGCTCGTCGGAGGCTACGGCGCGGTGACGGCGTTCCTGTGGGGCCGCACGGTGCAGGCGCTGCAGGCGTCCGGTGCGGACGCAGCGAGCGTCGTCCCGTGGCTCGGGGCCATGGTCGCCTCGCTCGTGCTCTGGGTCGTGATCTTCCCGCTAGCGATCCGGCAGTACCTGCCGTGGTGGTCGGAGATCCTTCTCCGGGTCCGCACCAACGTGCTCATCGCGCAGACGGCGCAGCGCCGGCTGCCTCGACGTCCGCCCGGCGAGATCGTCGCGCGCGCGATGGACTCGGACCGGTTGGCGCGCTACGCCGACCTCTGGGTGGACTTCATCAACGGGCTCGTCATCATCGTCGTGTCCGTGCTGCTGTCGCAGAGCCTGCTCGCGGGAGCCGTGCTGCTCGTCGTCATGCTCGCGGCGGCGGCGATGTCCTCGTTCGGTCGACCGATCGCCGGGCGCTCGGCCGCCCGCGCGGCGACGGCTCGTGCGAACTTCGGTCGTGTGCTGGTGTCGTGCCTCGAGGCGACCCGCACGGTCAAGCTCGCGGCCGCGACCGAGGCCGTGCGAGCCCACCTGCGGCGCGTCGATGCCGGGCGCGTCGACGCGGCTGTCCGCGAGCACCGGGTGCAGGGCGCGATCGACGGGGTCCCGATGGTCATCGTCCAGTGCGGCGTGGTCGCGGTCTGGGCGATCCACCTCGCGGGTGGGTGGGACCTCGCCACCGCGCTCATGCTCTCGGTGACCGTGATGGGGTTCGACTTCTTCGGTCTCGTCGCGGGATGGGTCATCACGCAGGCACCGGGCACGCAGGCGTGGCTGCGCGAGACGAGCGGGCTGGCGGCCGGGAGCGACCTCGTGCGCCTGCCCCGGGGCTTCGACCTGCTGCGGGGCGAGGCCCCTGGACCGGTGTCGCCGCCACGGGCGCCGGCGATCCGCGAGCTGGCGCTGGAGGGTGTGTCGGTCATCCACGAGGACGGCACCATCGGCGTGGAGGACGTGACCATGACGGCACGGCGGGGCGAGCTGGTGCTCCTGCTCGGTCAGGTCGGCTCGGGCAAGTCGTCGCTGCTGCGTGCGCTCTCAGGCCTGGTCGACCACACCGGCACGATCCGCTGGAACGGCGAGCCGGTCACCGATGTCGAGCTCTTCTGCCGCCCGAACCAGGTCGCGTACGTGGCGCAGGCGCCGCGGGTGCTCTCGGGCAGCTACGAGGAGAACATCCTGCTCGACCACGCCGGGCGCGACGCCGCCGATGCCATCGACGCCGCGCGCCTCGGACCCGACGTCCTCGCCGCCGGCGGTCTCGAGACCGTCGTGGGGCACCGAGGGGTGCGCCTGTCGGGGGGCCAGGTCCAGCGGCTCGCGCTGGCACGTGCGCTCGCGACGCGGGCCGAGCTCGTGATCGCCGACGACGTCTCGAGCGCCCTCGACGCCACCACCGAGGTCGAGCTCTGGCGCACCTTGCGCGAGCGTGGCACCACGGTCATCGGATCGACGTCGAAGCGGGTCGCTCTCTCGAGCGCCGATCAGGTGCTGGTGCTCGCCGGCGGCGCCGTGGTGGCGCACGGTCCGTGGTCGGAGCTGGCGGGCGACTGGGGCCACCTGGCCGGGTGAGCCCGTGGTCAGCGCAGGTTGTCGTCGACCACGCCGTACGCGAACGCCAACGGGTCGGGCTGCTGCCCCGCCTCGGCGAATCGCGTCAGGTTGCGCTCCCAGAGCGCGGCGATCTCCTCGCGCATGCCGTCGGGCAGGTGCATGGCCTGCTCGACGGCGCGCTGCCACGTGGTCGCCTCGACGCCGAAGGTCTGCGCGAGCCGGGGTGTGAGGTCCTGCAGCGAGGACGCCGAGCCCTCGTCGAGCACACCCATGACGTCCAGGACGTAGCAGTCCAGCAGGCGGAGCATGGGCTGGGTCTCGTACGAGGCGGCGCGATCGGCCTGTCCGGTCGTCATGCCCGTCAGCATGTCACGGCCTGTACGCGCTCAGCGGAATCGGGGCGTGGTGCGGATGGATCGGTCCGATCGCCTGGTTACATGTCTACGTGAGCATCGTGACCCCAGACCAGGCGACCCCGTCCCTGACCAGCAACGACAGGTGCGACGCCTGCGGTGCCCAGGCGTACGTGCGTGTGGAGCTGGCCGCCGGCGGCGAGCTGAACTTCTGCGCCCACCACGCCCGCAAGCACGGCTCGGCACTGCAGACCGTGGCCTCGCACATCCACGACGAGACCGAGCGCCTCCACGGCGAGGGTTCCTCGTCCGACTCCCGCTGACCACCGCGGAGGGCGGGACCCGGACCTAGTCCGAGTAGACGATCTCGACACGGCGGTTCGCTGCGAATGTCGACGGGTCGTCGGCGTTCTCCGTGACCGCGGGTCGGGTGTCGGCGAACCCTGCCACCTCGAGATCCAGGTCGGGGCGGGCCTGCGCGATGACGGACGCCACCGCCTCCGCGCGGTTCTCGGACAGCTTCTGGTTGTCGACGGCGCCGACGACCGAGTCGGTGTGACCCGAGACCTGGACCGTGGCGCCGTCGGGGATCTGGCCGACCAGGTCGATGATCCTGGCGGTGGCGGCCTCGGGCAGCTCCCACTCGTCCGGGGCGAACAACACGTCGGTCGCGAGCGAGATCGTCGTCTCCTCACCCTCTTTGTCGACGGTCTCGACGGAGGAGACGCTGCCGTCGGTCGTGAAGGCGGTGATCTCGTCCAGGTCGAAGACCGTGACCGAGTCGTCCAGCTGCTCCCGGCTCGCCGTCGGCCACTGCTCCGGCGGCGTCGGTTCCTCGAGCCATGTCTCGTCGGCGACCGCTCCGGTGGCAGCAGCCAGCGACGCGACCGCCCCGAGGAGGACGGCAGCGGCGACCCGGCGTGCCTGCACGGGGGCGGTCATCGCTGGATCTCGACGTCGAAGATCCGCGGGTGGTCCTGGTAGACCTGGATGTCGACGGACTCCACTCCCTCCGGCGGCGCGGCGAAGTAACCCCACCACAGGATGGTCTCGCCCGAGACGGCCCCACCGCCCACGACCGCCGTCGACCACGACAACGACTGGTTCTCCGAGCTGCGGATCGGCTCGTACTGGGTCAGGTTCGGCACGTCGAGGAGGATCGGCTGGATCGGGTTGTTGTCCGCCATGCTGTAGAGGTCCCACTCCTCGTTCGGATCGCCTCCGGAGATGGTCGGGGTGTAGTACAGCTCGAGCAGCATCAGGTCGCCCTCGACCGTGAGCGAGTGGACGCCGACGGTCACGGTGCTGCCGTCCGGTGCGCCGTTCGGCACACCCTCGACCTCGTAGCTCGCGATGACGTCGGCGGGGTCGATGTCGGAGACCTCGGCACCACCGGCACCGCCGTCACCACCCTCCGCCCCCTCGACGCTCGTGCCCTCGGACCCGCCGTCACCGAACTCCGCCGGGTCGTCGCTGCACCCGGTGAGGGCGATCGCGGCGACGAGCGCCAGCGGCGTCAGCAGTCGGGTGGTCTTCATGGTGTCTCTCCTTGACTGGGATGAGTGCGTACACCTGATACGTCGTGCGTGGGCGTCGAGAAGTTGCGTCGTCGTCACGCGGGCGGCCTACTCGGTCACGGTGAGCACGTGGACCGCCTCGATCTCGCGGCCCTCGGCGTCGCGAGCGGTGAGCACGATCCGCGCGGTGCCCGGCCCGGTCGGGGTCAGGCTCACCTGGTTCCGATCGGCGCGGTACTCGCCCGTCGGCAGCGTCCACACCCAGCTGTCGACGCCGTCGACCACCGCGACGAACGTCGCCGAGGTCCCCACGGACACGCTGCTCGGACCCTCGATGGCGACGCTCGCCGACGAGGTCGAGCCGGGTGGGCCCACGAGAGAGCCGACGAGCATGCCCGCCACGAGCCCGAGCACCAGCAGCGCGGCCGCAGCGGCGACCCACGGCCAGCGCCGGGCAGGGCCGCGCGAGGCCGGGGGCGGCGCGAGCGCCCGCTCGACGTCGGCGATCCAGCTCCCCGCGTCCCGGTGTCTGCGCGCAGGGTCGTCGGCGAGGCTGCGCCGGAGCACCGCCTCGAGCCGGGGTGGCATGTCGGCGTCGGCGACGAGCCACCGCACCAGCGCCGAGACCGCCCAGAGATCGGCACGGGTGTCCACCGTCCCGGGGCCGCGCTGCTCGGGCGGTCGGAACCCTGCCGTGCCGCCCGCCACGGTGAGACCGGAGTTGAGGGCGAGGTCCTTGCCGAGCCCGAGGTCGGCGAGCACGAGGCGCTCGTCCCCGCGCACCAGGGAGCCCGACGTCCCACCGGGGGCGTCGCCGCGCTCCATGCCCGCGACCGAGGTCAGGAGGATGTTGTCCGGGCTCAGGTCCCGGTGGACGAGTCCGGCCGCGTGGACGGCCGAGAGCGCCGCAGCGAGCGCACGCGCGACCGCGAGCACGTCGTCCGCAGTCGCGACCCAGCCCTGCTCACGAAGCTGAGCGACGCGCTGTCCCAGCGTCCCCCGGTCGGCGAGCTCGAGAACGAGGAACGGCTGCTGCCGATCGGACTCGCCGATGTCGTGGACGGTGACCACGTGCGGGCTGTCCACACGCCGTAGGCTCCGTCCCTCGGCGATGAACCGCTCACGGATCTCCGGGTTGAGGCTGTGGTTCTCCGCGAGCACCTTGACGACGACGTCGGCCTCCAGCCGGTCGTCGGTCGCCCGATGCACGGTGGCGAACGAGCCGACCCCGATGACCTCCTGGAGCCGGTACCGGCCGACGGCGCCCGGCGGCTGCGTCATCGCAGCTCGCCGATCGTCGCGGCGACCATCGCGCGGCCACGCGAGATCTGCGACTTGACCGTCCCGACGGACCGATCGAGCCGCCGCGCGATCTCGGCGTAGTCCAACCCGTCCATGTCACGCATCCGGACGGGCTCCTGATACAGCACGGGCAGGGCGGCGACGGCGTGCTGCACGGTCGCCCGCGTGGCGATCATCGAGCTGATGCGAGCCGAGG
Organism: Pseudactinotalea sp.; assembly: GCA_048594485.1. GTDB lineage: Bacteria > Actinomycetota > Actinomycetes > Actinomycetales > Beutenbergiaceae > Pseudactinotalea. Next base: position 5,832 of record JBMDXU010000214.1, read on the forward strand.
GGGCCATGTCGTCCTCGGGGAGCGGGTCCGTCGACCGCAGCCGCCGCAGGTGGTCGACCACTCGCCGCTGGGCGATCTGATGGACCCAGGTGGTGACCTTGGAACCACCGGCGAAGCTCGCCAGCGACCCCGCGACCGAGACCAGGGTGTCCTGCACGACGTCGTCGACGGCGCTCTCGTCCAGCAGCGACCGGCGCACGAACGCGCGCACCGTGCCGGTGACGTCCAGCTCCTCGACGAGGATCTCGACGGCGAGCGCCGCGGCCGGTCCGCTCGCCGAGGCCTGCGCGGCGAGCGCGGCCCAGCGCACGTCCTGCTCGACCTCCGCCGCACGCGCTCGTGCCAGGACGCCGTCACCCGCGCGAACGGCATCGACCAGGGCCCCCGCATGACCGTCAGCCCCCACCACGGACCTCACCCTACTGACGGGACGCCGATGGCCCGGCACCTGGGGTGCCGGGCCATCGGGGTGTCGTGCTGGCTCGCTCAGTCGAGGTAGTCGCGCAGGACCTGCGACCGGCTCGGGTGGCGGAGCTTGCTCATCGTCTTCGACTCGATCTGACGGATCCGCTCACGCGTGACCCCGTAGACCTTGCCGATCTCGTCGAGCGTCTTGGGCTGACCGTCGGTGAGACCGAAGCGCATCTGCACGACGCCGGCCTCGCGCTCGCTGAGCGTGTCGAGCACCGAGTGCAGCTGCTCCTGCAGCAGGGTGAAGGAGACGGCGTCCGCGGGCACGATCGCCTCGGAGTCCTCGATGAGGTCGCCGAACTCGGAGTCGCCGTCCTCGCCCAGCGGGGTGTGCAGCGAGATCGGCTCGCGGCCGTACTTCTGGACCTCGACGACCTTCTCCGGGGTCATGTCCAGCTCCTTGGCCAGCTCCTCCGGGGTGGGCTCACGGCCGAGGTCCTGGAGCATCTGGCGCTGCACGCGCGCGAGCTTGTTGATGACCTCGACCATGTGC